>JBAPRV010000034.1:0-10735 GCA_049281295.1 Chlamydiales bacterium | reverse complement strand
CCAAGTACAAAGCAATGTTTCAGATGTAAAACAAGAAATGAAATATCCCTGGATCAAAGAGAATATATTTGCAGCTGTGGGCACCGGATGCATCGGGATCATAATGCAGCATTAAACTTAAGGGCCGCTGGGATGTCGGTCTAAAGCCTGTGGAGCTGCCCAGGTTGCTGGGAGCGAGGAATCAGGAATCCCTCGCCTTTTAGGCGAGGGAGGTTCAACTCTTGTGCCAGTTATAACTAACTCACATTTCCTAAGTTATACAGAGGTCTCCATAAGCTTGAATGCACTCTTGAACAAATAAAAAAGGTTATCTTTTTCCCTCTATAGTGGCAACGGGAATGCGTTGAGCCACCCATAAACTTGCTCTAAAGTCAAAAGGGCATCCATCATTATTAACCTGTGAATATGCCTGAGCTGTGTCAGCAGGCATTAGCTCAGTATCTGTTTCTTTGTCTACAATTGCCACCTGGCATTTAAATTTCAAATCGGGACATCTTTCTCTTGTTTGGTCTGTAAAGCGATCTAAGATTTCTTGGTCAATGCAGTAAGTGTTTCCGTCTAAGTCGTAAAAGAAAAAGCTTGCAGCGTCATCTACCTTCTTTGCCGCCCTTTCTAAAAGAGCATTTCGTAGATGCCTATCAAGGTTAAGCACTGCTCCTTTTGGTAGTTTAGGGAGTGTAATATGTGTAGCCTTGCGGTTAACATGGAATTGAAGCATATCTTTTTCTGCAAAGACATTGCAAGCAGCCTGAACCAATTCTTCGGCATTTGTGTTAGATAGGTTGTGGATAGTCATTGGGGGTCACTCCTTTGAAAATTGAGTTTATGAAATCTTAACAAAGGTAAAGCGGAGGGATTAAATATGCAATGTTTTGTGCTTTAACTTATGCATTTATTTTAATTCAGGCGAAGGATCTCTTTTTCGTTCTCTTCGATCTGTAAGAGAAATTTCTCTAAGATCCTTAAAACAAGGCTGGAATGGTTATAGACACCCTGCGTTGAAAAAACCATCTCAAGATGCG
This sequence comes from Chlamydiales bacterium, assembly GCA_049281295.1. Taxonomy (GTDB): domain Bacteria; phylum Chlamydiota; class Chlamydiia; order Chlamydiales; family JAAKFR01; genus JBAPRV01. The sequence goes on along the minus strand of JBAPRV010000034.1, from coordinate 9,713 downwards.
TTTTTTCTTTGTCTTGTAAAGCGATTAGGGTGTAAGTAGAGGGAGTCTCGTCGACCATTTTAGGAACAATCCAAACCACAAACTTTTGATTAAAAAGGGTTAACTTCTCAGGGGACTCGATCACATAAAAATTGTGACTTAATGGAGTCTCTTCTCCTTCGAAATACTCCTCTGTGCTCAATAGATCCAGCTCATAGAGGAGGGTAAGGTCTACCTCTACGATCCCATCAGGAACAAACCCTTTAAGATCGTTTATGTACTCCTGATATGCCTCTTCTAAATCGTGGGGATTCATTATACTCTTGCCTTCCTCTTGATCGAGCGCTACTCTTACTATTTTAGACCGAATTTTGAGGGGGCGTCAAATAATTTCTTTGATAAAACCTGGATTTCCATTTAAAGCCGTTTATATTCAGAGGGATTATTTTTTCGAATTCTTATAAAAGCCGGAGATGCTAAATTCGCTTCTCTCTGGTATATATCTCTATGATATGAAGCTATTTTCACTAATTTATATTTTTCTCCTCCTGGGGGTTAGTGGTTTAAAAGCAGAGCTTTCAAGCTTCTCCTTGGAAGGAGAGGGGGCTGTTCTGATGAATGCTAAAACAGGAGCGATTCTCTTTGAAAAAAAGGCTCATGAGCCGATTTTTCCCGCTAGCACGACAAAGATGGCAACGGCTTTATATGTTATTAAGCTGCACAAAGATAAAATAAATGACAAAGTGACGGTGCAATCAGAGGCTATCGGTTCGATCAGTCCTCAAGCGAAACGCCAATCAAGTTATCGTAGTCCCCCTCACTGGATCGAGACGGATTCGACTCACATCGGTATAAAAAAAGGGGAAGAGTTTGTATTAAAAGATCTGCTCTATGCGATGCTAGTCTCGTCAGCAAACGATGCCTCCAATGTGATTGCTCAATATATAGGCGGCACTATTGAGAAATTCATGGAAGATTTGAATGTCTTTTTAAAGGAGATGGGCTGCAAGAATACTTCGTTTAACAATCCTCATGGCCTGCATCATCCGGAACATGTGACCACTCCCTATGATTTAGCTCTCATCGCCCGAGAAGCAATAAAAGATCCTCTTTTTCGCGAAATTGTATCAACGGCCAAATATATTTGCCCTCAAACAAACTTGCAGTATGAACGAACCTTTTTGCAAACCAACCTATTGCTTCGAGGCGGCTCTTATTTTTACCCTAAAGCTTTTGGGATTAAGACAGGAAGTACCGATGCAGCAGGGAAAAATCTTGTCTCTGCGGCCGAAGATCAAGGAAGGGAGCTAATCGCAGTGACGATGGGTTATACAGGGACACGTGATAAACTGTACAGAAACGTAATCGATCTTTTCGAGACCGCTTTCAGTCAGCCAAAAATGATGCGCTATCTTCTCCCCAAGGGGCCTCAAAAAATGACTAAGAAGATTTCAGGAGCTCGCGGGACTCTTAAAACATATCTTCCTGATGGGCTTTATTATGTCTTCTATCCTGACAATGTAGGTCGTGTGAAAACGTCGGTCTTTTGGGATATCCCGCCGCTTCCCATTGCAAAAGGAGCAAGAGTTGGCATCTTGCAAATTGTGGATGAAGAGGGGATCTGTTTACAGAGAACGCCTCTTTTTGCTCTTCAAGAGCTTAAACAGGCGCTGTGGTATCGGGTTTTGTTGTTTTTCACTAAAAATATTTACGGAAAGAAGATTTTGTTTGGGGGGGGATTGTGTCTGATGGCTCTTCTTTTATTTATGAAGAGGAGGAGAGGGGTTGCATAACAGCTGCAAAAAACCCATCCATACCTCCGTAAGAGGGAAGGGAAATAAAAGGGCTCTCTACCAGTTCTAAGTTATAGAGTTTAAGGAAACGCTCTACTTGTTTTTCATTTTCCTCTTTTAATATCGAGCAGGTCGCGTAGACAATTTTTCCCTTCGGCTGCAGGAAACTCAGAGCTCTCTCAAAGATGATCCTTTGCTTGCCAACATATTGATTGAGCTGTTCTAAGGAAAAGTGCCATTTTTGATCGGGATGTCTACGCAGGGCGCCTGTCCCGGTGCATGGGACATCGACTAAGACCCAATCCATCCTTTTCTTTAATTTATTGAGTTGGGAATGATCCGATTCAAGAAATTGGATATTTTGGATGCCGGCCCGTTTTATTCGAATGCGTGCCTGCTGCAAAATAAAGGGTCGAATGTCGTGAAGATAAATCTGACCGCGATTTTTCATCTGATAGGCAAAGGCTAATGTCTTTCCCCCCCCTCCTGCGCAATAGTCAAGTACCTGTTCGCCCGGATTGGCTTTCACAAGAGAAGCAACGATTTGGCTCGCTTCATCCTGGATGTCGAAAAGACCTTCCTTATACTCCTGCAGGGCCATAAACGGAATTCTTTTCTTAAATTGAATCCCAAGAGGAGACTGAGAGCAGGGAGAGACTTCGAAATGGGGAGCCAAACGCGCTAAAAGAGCCTCTCGTGTTATTTTTAAGGGATTGACTCTGGCTGTGATAGGAGCAAAAGTGTTGAAAACTTGACAAAGAGTAGTAGCCATAGCTTGCCCATAGTCTTGTTCGAGGAGAGAGAAAAGCGGATCGGGGGCGCTCACGCGTATGGGAAGAGGTATTGCATTGGCGAAAAGATAGTTATTGGGTTGAAAGCCCTGGAAAATAGTAAATCTTTTTTCCCAAGTGGGATTATTCCCGGCGAGATAATCTAATAAAGAGCGCCAGCGGATCATACCGTATGCGGCTTCATAGACAAATTGTCTGTCCTTAGAACCCAATGCCTTATTGGCTTTAAAATATTGCCTTAAAAATAAATCCAGGGGCAAGTGCTGGTTTTCGAACCGTTTCAAAATTTGGAATAAATGATATACAGGAAATGTTAGTTTCACTTTTATCCTGAATTGTATTAAGCAATAATGTAGTTCATATCTCAACCCATTGGAGGAATGGTAATGACGAACGCCTGTTCTACTGAATATAAACCATGCGGCGGCGGTCCCTTTTTTGGGAGATTATTGATTAGTTTAATTTTTATTTTGGGCGGTATAGGCAAAATCATTGATTTTAAGGGAGCTTCCGACTCTTTGAGTAGTATGGGAGTTTCGGGATCTGATATTTATATTTCCATTGGACTGCTGGTAGAATTGATCGGAGGAATTCTACTGCTTATTGGGTGCTATACCCGCTTTGCTGTCTATATTCTCATGATTTTCCTTTTCCCCACAACGTTTATTTTCCATAGTTTTTGGCTTTATAGAGGGGTAGAAGCGTCTATGCAGCTCTCCACTTTTTTAAAAAATTTAGCGATCTTTGGAGGGCTTTTTTTGATTCTCTCGTATGGGCCCGGCAACTGGAGTATAGATGCCTGCCGCAGCAAGAAGCGCGCACAACAGCCCTAATGTAATGACCTTTTTGACTCGCGGACGCTCCTTTTTCCTTATTTTTGCTTCCCTTTTGATAGTCGCCAGCGCTCAGCCGGACTGGAGCTTGTTCACCTGTTTTCTGGCATCTTCCGTGGGGTATGCTCTTTTCTGGCTGGGAGTGCTTCACTTGAGGAGTAAAAAAGGTCGTTTTCTCTCTGCGACCCTTTGGTTTATGACCGTCCAGGCCGTTCAGCTAAGCTGGTTTGCAGCGGATCATTATGTCGGTTTTTATATTTATCCCTTTCTTCTCATTTTGATCTCAGTTTTAGGCTTAAAATTTGGCCTTATCACTCTTTTGGTAGATCATCCGAAGGAGATGGGAATACAAAAGATACTGGGAATTAGCGGGCTTTGGGTTTTATTCGAATGGGGACGGCTTTTTGTACTTTCCGGATTTTCCTGGAACCCGGTGGGCTTATCTTTAAGTGGATCACTCTACAGCAGGCAGCTTGCCTCTGTGATAGGAGTCTATGGTTTAAGTTTTTGGGTTATTTTTACCAACCTACTGGCTTTGAAAATGTTCGCATCCCCCAAACGGGGATCCATTATTTTATGGTCTACTGTATTAGCAACCCCTTATCTTTTCGGATCTCTCCAACTTACTTTTCACTCTCGCTTGATGCAGCTATATTCCCCTCCTTCTTTGTCGGCTTTGTTAGTACAAACTTCGATCTCTCCTGAACAGAAGCTAAGAAGTTCACCGCTGCTTCAATGGGATCGAATTTTGAATCTCTTGCTCCCTTATGCGGATCGATCGGTTGATCTCATAGTCTTGCCCGAATCAGCGGTTCCTTATGCAGCCAGAACTCCTCTTTATTCAATCGAATCGGTACGGCATGCATTTCAAACCTATTTTGGAAGCGATGAAACACTGCCAGAAACAACAGCTCTTAAGGTAGACAATAGCTATTGGGCGCGAGCTTTAGCAAACAGGTTTGCCGCAGACGTGGTTATTGGACTAGAAGATTTTGATTATCAGGAAAGTAAATCTGCTTGGAAAGCCTATAATACAGCCTTTTTGTTCCGCCCTTTTTCAAATGAGTGGGAGCGTTATGAAAAACGGGTTCTAGTTCCTATGGGGGAGTACATCCCGTTTAATTGGTGCAAGAAGATTTTGTCCAAATACGGCATCAAAGATTCATACCAGAGAGGGAAAGAGGCTAAAATATTTTCCGCCAATAGAGCCAATATAGGGATTTCGATTTGTTATGAGGAGACATATGGTCATTTGATGAGAGAAAATAGAAAAAAAGGGGCGAACCTCCTGATTAATCTCACCAATGATGTCTGGTATCCCTTTTCCCGCCTCCCTCTGGTGCACTATCTCCATGGCCGCCTTCGTGCAGTAGAACAGGGGATACCTGTGGTTCGTGCTTGCAACACAGGTGTGACTTGCGGGATAGATAGCTTAAGCCGTTTAGTCAAGATGCTAGATTATGAGAAATCGGGAAGAAAAAGTCCCGCAGAGGCTCTTTATCTTTCACTCCCTCTTTATAACTACCCCACATTTTATGTCTATTTTGGAGATCTGCCGATGATCATTCTTTCGGCAGGATCGCTTATAGCAATGGCTCTGACAAGAAGAAAAACGCTTGCTGTTAGTGATTTAAATATTACCCCCTTGAGAAAAAATAAAACTTAAGCTAAAGTTCTCACCTATTTGGAATGATAAGATCGCGATGTTGTCCCGTCCACAGAGAACTTTAAAAAAAGCTGTTTCCTATTCTGGGATAGGAATCCACACAGGCAAAGAAGTTTCCATTCGTTTCTGCCCTACCCCTCCTCATTCCGGGATTGTTTTTCAGCGTATGGATCTTGCCGGCAAACCGACGATACCGGCAGGAATCGAATATGTTCAAGATACTTCCAGAAGCACTACCATAGGAGTGGGAAGCTGCTGTGCTCAGACTGTGGAACATGTGCTGGCTGCTTTAAGCGCCTATCAAATTGAAAACCTAAACATTCAAATGACTGATATTGAGCCGCCAATCGGAGATGGAAGTTCAGCAAAATTTGTCGAACTGATTGAAGAAGCGGGCATAGAAGAGCAGGAGGCTCAAACGTCGGTCATTTCCCTTAAAAAACCTATTTATTTTTCTAAGGGAGGCATTCATCTTATCGCGCTCCCTTCAGATGAATTTCGAATCAGCTACACACTCTCATATCCGACGATTCCTGTGATTAAGAGCCAATATTTCTCTGTTGCCGTCACTGAAAAAAATTTTAAAGATGAAATTGCCAATTGCCGCACTTTTGCCCTCTATGAAGAGATTGAAATGTTGATGCAAAGAGGATTAATTCGAGGGGGGAGTTTAGAAAATGCAGTTGTGATTAAAGACGATGTCGTTTTTAGTAAAGAGGGACTTCGTTTTACGGATGAGATGGTAAGACACAAAATTCTCGATTTAATAGGAGATCTTGCGCTGATAGAAATCCCCTTTTTAGCTCATGTGATTGCCATTCGCTCCGGACATGCGACAAATATCGCTTTTGGGAAAAAGCTGATGGAATATTTTTCTTCTTACTGCCAGGAAAGCTTGTGAATGCTGCGGATAATCTAGATAAGCCGGCCCTTTTTGGTATAAAAAAAATACTCGAAATTTTGCCTCACCGCTACCCTTTTCTTCTCGTCGACAAAATCGTCGAAATTGATTTAGATAAGCCATCGATTTTAGGGCAAAAAAATGTTACGATGAATGAACAATTTTTCCAGGGACATTTTCCTGAAGTTCCCATTATGCCGGGTGTATTGATATTGGAAGCTCTAGCGCAAACAGGAGGTATTCTTGTTTACGAAAAAGGATTTACTGATAAGATTGCACTTTTTTTAAGCGTATACCAAGCGAAATTTCGCAATCCGGTTAAACCGGGAGATGTTTTAATCCTCTATGTGGAAGGAACAGTATTTAGTAGTAAGGGAGGGCGTGTGAAAACAAAAGCAATGGTAGGTTCAAAAGTGGCTGTCGAAGCGGAACTCGGCTTTGCCCTTGTCAAAAAAGAACAAATTTAAGATTTCGGAGAAATATGGCTAAAGCAAACATCCATCCAACGGCAATTGTCGAATCGGGGGCCGAGATAGGAGACAATGTGACTATTGAAGCTTATGCGATTGTCAAACGAAATGTTACTTTAAAAGATAATGTTACTATTAAATCGCATAGTTACATTGATGGTTATACAACCATAGAAGAGGGGACGACAGTTTGGCCCTCTGCAAGTATTGGGACAAAGACACAGGATTTAAAATACAGAGGTGAGAAAACATACGTCTCAATTGGGAAAAACTGTGAAATTCGGGAGTTTACAACGATTAACTCCTCGACTTTTGAAGGGTCGACAGTGCGTGTTGGGGATAACTGCCTGATTATGGCTTATTGCCATATCGCACATAATTGCACCCTAGGAGAGGGGGTGATTTTGAGCAATAATTCCCTATTAGCGGGACATGTAGTAGTTGAAGACTTCGCTATAGTGGGAGGAATGACTCCTGTCCATCAACATGCACGCATTGGCTGTTATGCTATGGTCGGTGGGATGAGCCGTGTGACAAATGATGTACCTCCCTATACAATTGGGGGAGGGATTCCCTATTCTTTGGGAGGCATTAATCGCATTGGATTAAAAAGGCATCGATTCCCTTTTTCAACTCGAAAGGCTCTGTTTACAGCTTATCGCATGCTCTACCGATCTCGCCTTCATTTATCAGAAGCTTTAGAGAAGATTGAAAAAGAGATAGAACCTCTTAAAGAGGTGGTTCACTTTGTCCAGTTTTGCAGAGAATCGAAACGAGGGCTTATTGGAATGCAGGGGATTCACCAAGGCATTTCGAATAAGCGTGTTGGCATTAGCAAAGAAAATACAGACGACTCTCTGGAAGATTTACTAGTTGAGATGGGAAATCTGTAATTTACCAAGGTCTGTGAAAATGGTTTCATGCGCTTATGAACTCACCTTACGCAAAAAATGCCAGAATAGGCTGGCTACAGAGGACAATCTACTGCGCAACAAGTAGCCGGGCTACCTCTCGACACTTGTATTTTGCCCCCTTCGCTCACCCCTTTCACAGCATTTTTTGCGTAAGGTGAGTTATGAATCTTCGAATTATTTTTTTTGGCACCCCTCCTTTTGCGGCTACCATTTTAGACTATCTCCTTAAAAAGAAAGTCCAGGTTATTGCGGTGGTCAGCCGCCCTGATAAGCCTAAAGGCCGCTCAAGCCAGCCTCAACCAACCGCTGTTAAATCTTTAGCGCTTGCTAATGAACTTCCTATCTATCAACCTGCCAAAGTATCCGATCCTGAATTTGTGGCTTTTCTTAAGACCTTGCAGGCAGATCTTTTTGTGGTCGCTGCTTTTGCCGAAATCCTAAAAGAAAATGTGCTGGAAACGCCTCCTTACGGATGTATCAACGTTCATGCGAGCGTGCTGCCGAAATATCGAGGAGCGGCCCCCATCCAGCGATGTATCATGGCAGGAGAGAAAGAATCGGGCGTAACCATCATGAAAATGGCACGTGAGCTAGATGCCGGGGCTATTTTATCGATTGTACGAACTGCTATTACCGAAGAGATGACAGCAGGGGAGCTCTCCCAAATTCTAGCTGATTTGGGGGCAAAAGCCCTCTATGAAGTCTTATGTGATTTGGAAAAAGGGAGTTTGACTCCCATTGAACAAGACTCCAGTCAAATGACCTATGCCAAAAAACTGAAGCCGGAAGAGGGCTTTATCGATTGGAATCACGCTTGTGAACCTATTCACAATCAGATAAGAGGCGTGACCCCAAAACCCGGGGCTTGGTGCTGGATATGGGTTCGAGGGAAAAGAAAGCGCTTATTGATCAAACGGGCCGTTAGAGAGATCAGTCTAAAAGGGGCTCCTGCAGAGATTTTATCTACATCTAAAAATCCCGGCAAACTGATCATCGGATGTGCCAAGGGAGCCATTCGTTTATTAGAGATACAGCTTGAAGGGAAGCAGCCTATGGCTGTTGATCATTTTCTGAGAGGGATTGCCATCGATCACATTAGGTTTGATCAGGATTAGGATTTTGGATCAATCTATATAATTTAAATTTAATTTACAATGGTCTGTAAGAAGGGAACATAATTATTTTCTTATAGCATATTTTTAATTTTAATTATACAAGTCTAATCTTTTTTTTTGCCTAAATGAGTTTCTCATGCTATGCTTTTCACGCTCTTAATAAATCAAACATGGGATCAAAAGATATGACAACAGGGGTGTGTGGTTTTCAATGTTGTAGAAATACATTTAGCATGGGAGAAGTCAAAAAACGCATGGTTACAGTGGACTTCGTAAGTAAAATATCCAAGCTCGGGCAAGAAGTCTGTACCATCGTTGGCGAGCAAGCTGCCTCTGAAGATACAAGAGCAATCGCTCTGAGTATGAGATATGATTTTAAAGTTGCCAATACTGTGTTTGCCCTCCCTAAGGTTTTTCAAGGAGTGACGAAGGCAGCTTATGAGGATGCGGAAGCAACCTCAAACGCTCTAGGTGCAATACTCGATGGGCCTGAAAATACAAACAGCTGGCTGAAGTTAGGGCGTCATAGCACGGGCTTTGTTGCCAAGGTATCGGTTATTGCTGGATTCGGTGTAGCGAGGTGGATCACATTTATTGAAAAACATTGGGGAGAATTTGGAAAAGATATACATGCTATTGGGCAATCCTTTTGGTCACTGATGTTTGTCTCCCACTCTTTCGGAACATTTTCAGGAGGGTGTGGGATCATGGAGGAAATGAGCAACGCCGCCAGAGACGATGATCAAAGAATGGACGAAGGTCAAAGAACGAGGTTTCATAACCTGGTTTTAGGGTTTTTTGAAGATCTGCTCGACCTTTTCTCCGATCTTATGAAAGTGTTTGCCTTTGTAGCCCCTCCTGTTGTTCGATACTCCTTGGGACTCACCAATGCCCTAATAGGAACTGTTAAATCTTGGAATAAGGTAACTTAATTTTAAAGGTCCGTTTTCTTATTGTCAAAAATCCTCCCTCTTTGTTAGGCTCTCCCTTTCAGTTTTCTGAATGAGAGCCAATAAGCTCTTTCAGGACGGAGTTGCTTATCACTTCACGGTAATTAGGCATGAGATAGATCATCCATTACTGGAAGCAACCGCTGACGATGATTTGGAAAACAATAAAAAATTTGACTGGCTAGCTGAAGAGTAGAGTAAGGGAATTTTCTATGACTCTGAAATTAATGGGAAAAAAGAAAGGGATGACTCAACGATTTGATGAATCGGGGAAAGTAGTTATCTGTACGGTGATACAAGC
>JBAPRV010000033.1:0-3187 GCA_049281295.1 Chlamydiales bacterium | reverse complement strand
GGACAAGTGAAAGCATGATATATCTGGCTATGACAAAAACTATGCTAACAAGATATTTATCAATAACTTAAATTTTCAAATACCCTCTTAGAATTTATTTATTGGAAAACTCGATTCCTTCCCCTTTGAGGGATTCAAACACATCAGGTACCAGGCTATCTGTCATAGAATTTGCTTTATCCATGACAGAATCAATTATTGCATTAAAACTTAATTGATATGCAGTTTGAATCTGTGCACTATAGATGATATGTTTAACAAATCCTGTTTTTTTATGTTCTTCAAGCATTGCTTCAGCTTCATTTACTTTAAAGCTTCCAAGAATTTTATCACAAAATTCTAATAAAAAATGTGCTTTAAGTGATTTTAATCGTTCAGGCGATACTTTATTCCACACTCTTTCTTTAAGAGTAGTATCAAAAGTAATTCCAGCCTGTTTTTCCATGCCAATCATGATACCTTTAAATAGTGACTCTAGAGCCTGTTTTGGTGCATTAGCATGACCTGCCATTCGTTCTGCTAGTTCCCATTTAGCTGTTATATCTGTTACACGTGATTCTTGAATGCTCATCGACAACTCCTAAATTTATTTTCAATACTAAGACTGACTAACTTAACACACTAAGAATAAAAAATAAAAGCAAAGTGCCCATTCCTGACTTAAAACAACTCATTCTTGAGTGGCAAACTCCTGCTCGATTTCCTCAATGGTAGGTAGCGAACCCTTAAAATTATCTGGAAGAGATTCGAGAATGGCCGTTTCGTATTCGGAAATTCCAATGGGCTTATTGATGTCACGCAGTGCATATTCGGCAATTACCCTATCTTTTGTCTTACAAAGGAGCAAACCAATACTGGGGTTATCTCCAGGCTGGCGGAGTATATCATCAACCACAGACAAGTAGAAATTCATCTGACCTGCATCTTTTGCAGTGAATTCCTTTGCCTTAAGCTCCACAACGACAAAACACCGAAGCTTAAGGTGATAAAACAATAAGTCCAATAGAAACTCTTTGTCGCGAACTTTGAGTGGATATTGACGACCTACAAAGGAAAAGCCCGCTCCCAGTTCAAGGAGAAATTTTTGAATATGTTCTAACAGACCGTCTTCCAATTCTTTTTCATCAAATTTCTCTTTTAAAACTAGAAAGTCAAAGCAGTAGGGGTCTTTCAGTGTTTGGTGAGCCAAGTCAGATTGCGGGGATGAGAGCGTAGCCTGAAAATTATTGATAGCTTTCCCTTGCCGCTTATGGAGGCCACTATCTAACCAGTGCAGGAGGACATTTCTACTCCATCCATTTTCAATTGTCTTATAGGCATACCATATCCTCTCTTCTACGGTATCAAGCTTCTGAAGGAGAAGGATATTGTGTCCCCAGGGAATTTGGGCAACAACCTGTTGCCTAATTGCAAAATCAGGGTACTCCCGCGCAAAATGCACCATATATTTGAGATTTCTATGAGAAAATCCCTTCATATTTGGAAAAGCAGATTTCAGGTCTTGGGCAAGCTTTTCTATTGTCTTTGCCCCCCATCCTTCAGATTGTTGCTTTTGATAGACCGTGGCTCCTATTTCCCAATACAGGGCTATCAGTTCACTATTGACTGCGATAGCAGCTTTGACCTGAGATGAAAGAATGCGTTCTTTTATCCCTTTAAGGAAGACTTTATAATCTTTTAGAACGACGGATTGTGATTGTTCAACGGTACTTTGTGCAGGGAAATTGCATGAAGAAATTAGTTTACGCCTAACAACTCCAGCATATAGCGTCGATCCCATCCTGCTTTAGATCGCTTATTTTTTATACCCGCTTTTGTTTTCTTGTCTCCCTTGAGTATATTCAACGTCGCCCGCCTGATTACTGAGAAATTTTCAGCACCATGATCTTTGCAAATTTTGCAACCATCCTCCCTATAGGAAACATCTAATTGCCAATGTAGCTTATTTTCGATTCCCCAATGACTTCTAATGGCATGAGCTAATTTACAAGCATCTGAAGATAAGCTTGATATGTAATATCGCATCTCGATTGTACAATTGCCTTTTTGGGTGCGAGTACTTTTTAAACATACCAAACTTTCGAGATCTTTCCATTTTCCTTTTTGAGGCAACCACTCAATATCATCTATAGTCCATACTTCCCGTTGTTCTCTTCTACCACGAGAGTACTCCTCGTTTTTATAATAATCGCAGCCACTATCTTCGAGCTCTACAGCGATGGCTTGGTTGAAAAAATTTTCAACCTCGTCGTGCAACTTGCCTTGATTGCCTTTTAAGGCTAGGACATAATCCCCGCCTTTTTCACGAATTGCTTTCGCTATATCTTTTTGACAGCCAGCTGCATCGATAGTAACAGTTGCTCCCTTTAGGTCAAGCATTTCAATGAGTAGAGGAAATGCTGTAATTTCATTTGACTTGGCTTCAGTTGCCAATTGTCCCAACACAATGTCATTCTCTGCAGAAAAGGCACTTACTATGTGGATGGCCTTTGTTCCATTTGCCGCATCGGAAGAATTACATAATATCTTGCCATCCAATGCGATAACACCTCCTACCGCTTTCGCTATCCTTTGAGTCCAAGATATAAAGCACTTTTCAAATGCCTTTGGGTCTAAATAACGGAAAAATCGACTCAGTGTGTCGTGAGAGGGCACCCCATTGAGACAGATATCAAATTGATTAAGCCATTCAATATTAGCGGTTGCCCAAAGATTGACCTCTACCCAATCATCAGCGCCGCAGAGAATGGCTAAAATTGCTACAGTGATAAGATCAAAAAGATTATAGACTTGATTGCGCTCTTTTCGAGGATCAGGAATGATGGAAAAACAAGTCATGATTGATGTTTGACGCAGCGAATTTTTGACTGACATTTTAAAACCTCCAGTTTAGAAGGTAAAGTCTTCAAAAATTCTTACTTATGTCAAATCATTTCTTCATGCAATTTCCCTGCTACAGAAACAGGAATAGAAGCAATCAAAAACCCCCATTTTTTTAAAAACAGGCTGGCAAAGATTAGATATTTAGAGAGACAACTTTCAAAGAAAGAAAAAAGAAGCAAGAACCGTTTAAAGGCAAAGCAGGCACTGAGTGCAGAGCATGCGCAGGTAAAAAACCGGAGGAAAGACTGGCAACATAAACTATCAACCCATCTTGTCAAAAGCCACGACAAGATTGTCGTGGAGA
>JBAPRV010000032.1:0-5282 GCA_049281295.1 Chlamydiales bacterium | reverse complement strand
AGGTTGTGCAGCAAAAAAAGAGTCCCTAGATGGAGGGCGACTCCAATACAGACGACAATCCAAAGAAGTTTTTGATGGTACATAATTTAATGAGAATACATCCCTTCTGTTGCTTTCTCCACAAGATATTTTGAAACAGCGTATTTCCCCTCTATTAAAGAGGAAAAAAGAAGATAGGCCTGATCTTTTTTCTCTTCTCTTTCCGATTTTTTTCGAGTTAATTGGCTTTGTATAAGATAGATCCAACCATCGAGATAACGCATGTAGGCTTGATAGATTAGATCTTTTTCCGGCATCAGCTCTCGGGTAGCATGGTAATCTTTGGCCCAAATATCTTCTTGTAAAGTAAACTCGGCTTTGGTTTGTAAAAGAAACTCTAGTAGCTTTTCTTTCCGCTCTTGGGGAGGAAAGAAAGTGGTCTTTAATATAGCGTAATCGAAGGCAGCCTCCAGGTAAAGAGGTTCATTGATCAAGGTTTTGCGTGTTTTTAAATCATGCAATTTTTCAAGGCTTTGCTGCGGCATGGCTGCAAATCTAAGGCGAGCTATGTGAAGCTGCGCCCAATGCGCAATGGATAGATCGTGCGAGTCTTCTAATTTTTGGTAAAGGGGTAGAGCTTTCTCTTTTTCTCCTTTTTCCAGGTAGAGATCGGCCAGGGTGAGTTTTGCTTTGGATTGGGTGGCTAGATTGAGGGCGATGGTTTTTTCAAGAATGGATTCAGCTTTCTCCCAAAGTTGTTGTTCCTGATATAATTTGGCCAATACGATGGCTTCCTCGTCAAATCGTTTCCAATTGGTTTCTGTTTGAAGAAGTGTTTCAAGAAGAGGAATTGCTTTTTCATGGTCGTTTTTAGCAAAATAACGGGAGAGCCAGAGCCTATTTTCCAAAGAGATGGAATAGCTGTCAATCGCATGATAAAGGTGTTCGGCTGCTTTTTGAGTAAATCTCTCGTCTTGATTGACCAGGTTTTGGGCTAAATAGGCATTAAATAAATGGAGATGGAGACGATCCTCGGGATGTGATTCAAGCGCTCTTTCTCCATATTCAATGATTTTTTCACTGGAGCTTCCTTCTTTGATATAATATTCAACCCAGAGCAGTGGGTCGGGTTGGTCCATTGTGTTTAAAATGGAGGCTGCTTTTTCAAGCTTGTCGAGTTTTAAATAACTTCTTACTAAAAGCTCTCTCTTTTTTTCTTTCTCTTCCTCAGAGAAAAGATTAACGGCAAAGGCGCGATCGATATCTTGAATTAATTGAGCGTAAACTTTTGTTTCTCCCAATTGTTTTAAAGAGAGTTCAATCGCTAAGCGAATCATCTCCATTTTTCTGGTGGAGTGCGGGTAGGATTCTAAAAAAGACAGAAGAGCTGTATGCGCCTCTTGCCAGTTTTTGAAGTCAACCAGCAGATGTATTTTTTTTGCTGAAGCTTCTTCTATAATTTCTTCTCCAACAAAAGTTTGCGTAATTTGTTCTAAAAAAGACAGGGCCTGCTTTTTTTCACCTGCTGCGAAATAGGTCATCGCTCTGAGAAAACTGATTTCAGCGAGCTCTTCGGGATAACGCTCTTCGAAAAGGGCAAAATATTTTTCTGCAATATCGATTCTTGCGAGCTCTTTGGCGCTTATCATAAGAGCTAAGATAGCCTGTTTGTCATGCGGCTTTTCAAGCCCTCCCTCAATACTCTTGCTAAGGTCGGCAAGGGTTTGATGAAATTGCTCTTTTTCTTGAGCAATCATGCCGAGATAAAAATAAGCTATTGGCAGATGAGCTTCCGTTAGATGGGTGAGTAAAAGGTTTCTTTCATGGTCTATCTGTTCCCACTCTCCTTCATTGGCAAGCAGTTTTAGCCATTGGAAGGCAGCTTCCTTTGCACGCTTTTTCCCTTGGCGTACTATTTTCAGAAAAACATGGCTCGCCTCAGAGACATTGCACTGCGCTAACATAATAGCTGCGTGAAACAATATCTCTTCATCATCTCCTTCTTTAGCGAGCTCGAGATAGAGTTCGGCGGCCTCTTTAGGTTGGTCAAGCAGTCGATAGATTTCGGCCATGGAAAGCTTGGCAATGGAAGCAAAAGAAGGGCTATTGGACAAAGAAGCGTAAAAAATAAGGGCCTCCTGGCAAAGAGATTTTGCTTGCTGTTTTCCCTCTTCATAACGAAACAGCGTTAGCGCTTCACGGAATGCAGCCTCTGCAAAATAAAATTGCTGCTCTTCTGTCTCATAGGGAGCTCGAGAGGCCAGTTCTTGGTAGAGCTGCATATAGTGCTCCATTTGGTAGAGGGCGTGCCACCGCTTTACTTCCGCCTCCTTTTTCAAAGCCAAATTCTCTATTTTTTCGTAGGATTTAAGGGCCTCTTGGTAGGCCTTATCATGCATAGCGATATCGCCTAGCATGGCATAAAAATGATCTGTAAAAGGGCTGTTTTCTTCCTGCTGCAAATAGGCTTGAATATGGCTTTTTGCAAAAGAATATTCTTTGTCGCGCCAAAAATCGACGATGCGTCTTACAAACAGGGCTTCTTCTTCTGTACGAGGGGATGGAAGCGGAGGGTACGCAAACAAGGGAAAGCCGATCGCAAGCAGAAGAATATTTAAAATCTTTCTACTCATAAGACCCATAAAATTTAATCAAACTTTCGGCTTTTTTATAATGAGTCTGCTTTAGCATTTGATATATCCTAAGCCCTTTCGCATTCATGCCTTGTTGAAAATAGAGCATTCCCAGTTTGAAAAGAGTCTCGTTATCATTGGGACGGAGCTTTAATATAATCTCATATTCTCGTATCTCTTCTTCAGGCATCTGCAGATCGTGATAGCTGTAGGCAAGTTGTACATGCACCCACGGATCATCAGGAGCATAATCATTGAGGATTTTAAACTCCTCAATCGCGCGTTTAGCTGTGATCCGAAATCTAGCTTGCATCTCTTCGGAGTATCGCTCGGGAGGAAACCATCGTTCTTCATCCATATCGTAGTACTTGCGCGGATCGGCATAGAGACTGGAAAGCATCACATAAGCATTGGCTAAAGCGGCATGCACCTCAAGATTTGTAGGTTCGCATTTCACCGCTTTTAAATGCTCTTCGATTGTGGTGGAAAGCAAAAGCTCTCTCATCCTGAACAGATCTTTCCAATGGCAAAAACAGCTGAATTTTTCCAGTGTTGTTGACAGAGAACTGAGAAAAAAAGGAGGGCGGTAGTAGGTATACTCTTTTTCATGCAGGGCAGTAGACAACTTTTGCGCCGCGTTAGCTAATGCAATATGATGTTCAGGAATTCCTTCCTGGTAATGAATCATTATCTTACACTGCTCGATATAATCCTCGCATAGATCCATAAGCTTTTCCGGTTTTTTTGTTTGCAGATAGAGCCGAACAACAAAGTAGGAGAATAGAGTCAGGAAAAAAATGGCCAGGGTGAAGGCTAGGAGGGAAGATTGGCTTAAAAACGCAAAAAAAGCGAAAAACGAGAAGAGCTCAGCTAGAGCGATGAATAAAAAGATAAAATTGAATAGAACGTAGGTACGAAGCAGGCGATTGAATTTTCCCATCACAGGAGTGAAGAGACGAGAAATTTGCTTATGATAATGATGTTTGTCGAATGTTGCGTCTGCGAGGGTCATGAAAAAATCATAAAAATTTTATATATTCCTCTCCACTTATAAATTTATTCCTCTTCAAACGAATCGGTCTGATCTATTTGGGCTAAATGTTTTGCAGGGGGCTGGGAAGCGAATACCTTACTGATAATCAAAGCTTTACGGGCATACTTATCAGGAGAGGAGAGTTGTTGAAGGTAGCTAAGCGCCGTGGAATACTCACCGAGATGAAAGGCAGAGAGTCCGGCAAGCCACAACGCCTCTTCGTTTTGGGGAGAGAGTTTCAATACCCAGGTGGCGTGTGTTTTCGCAGAGAAATAATTACGAACTTCATAAAAATATAGAGCATCGGCGAGATAATTGGCAATTTGACAGGGATAGACGACTTTCTGTTTGGTAATTTTAAAGTGCTCCATTGTTTCATAAATCAATGTGAGCCTTTCAATGAGATTAGAATTTTCAGCTTGAACGTACAGTTCTACTAAAAAGTTCTCGACATCTCTTTGAAGGGATTCGTCTCCTTTGCTTAGATTGAGAGCAATCTCCATCAGTTGCTCTGCTTTTTTCTCGGATCCCTCTTTTTGCCATAAGAGCTTTGCATGCCACAGTAGATCATATGCCAGTTGTTTGTGTTCTAAGGAGTTTTTCTTAAGCTTTTTCCAAAAGGCAAGATAGTGCCGAATTTGAGCTATCTTTGCTTCTTCGTTCCTAATGGAGTCGAAGATCTCTTCATAAGTGAGGGTTGCCAATTGTTCATGAGCTAATTTCGTGGGGGTTGAGAGAGCTTCAAGGATGATCCAGAGATCAAACAGCTTTTCTCCATGGTTTTCTCTTAATTTTTTAGCGATGCTCGTCAAGAGTTTTTCGGTGAGCAAAGTATGAAATGGACTTCCTTCGAATTTTTGCCGAATTAACTGGCATAGAGGAATGATGTCAGCAGGAGATTGATCGAGAATTTTTAAAGCTAGCTGATCGGCTATGACTTGTAGTGCGTGATTGAACCTCCACTCCTGCACAGTGTGGATAAAGTTCAATCCGCATTGATGTTGCTCTTCAGTAAGGTCGCCGTCAAGAAGAGCGACAGCTTCGGTTTGGATGCGGTCGGTGACATATTTTTGCTCGCGCACATAGTGTTTTAAGCTTCCGGCTCGATCAAAATAAAAACAGGCGAGTCTGTAGTTAGCGTTTCGGTGGATAGAGGGCATTGTTTCTCCCTCCTTGAGATAGGTGAATCCAAGGAAAAGAGCCGCTAAATTTTGAAGATTCGGATCGTGGCTGGGCAAAGTGTGGCTCTGTTTTTCTAAAATAGAACGGCTTTTTTCAATTTCATCCTTTTCGGCCAAGCAATGGGCAATATGAAGCTCTCTCCATGGAGTAGGGAAAAGGATGTCTGTGAGGGTGGAAAGCCATTTCTTTTCTGATGGGGGGGAAAAACTGCTCCAGCATTGAAGTGTTTCGCTATAGTTTCTCTTCAGATAATGATCGATTCCCTTATAAAAGGGGATGAAAGGATGGTCGGGAGCTGCTATTTTTGCATGTTCTACAAGAAGAGAAAATTCATGGTCTCGGTTTTGAAAATAGGCGTTGATGCTTTTTGCCAATAGGATTTCAGCCATGAGATGCTTGCTCTCTTTCTTTTTCATCTCTTTCAAGGCTTTGTCTAAGAGCAAATCGGATTGTAG
>JBAPRV010000031.1:0-3099 GCA_049281295.1 Chlamydiales bacterium | reverse complement strand
GGCCATTTATGTTTATAATTGATGACTAAACTAAAATAGCTTTTATCGTCTTTGAGAAGGGCATTGTATTTCGGTTGATGCTTTTTAATGAGATTGTTTTCAAGCAAGAGAGCCTCTTTTTCAGAGCTCACGATAATGGTTTCAATCTCTTCAACTTGAACAGCCAAAAAAGGAACCATCGTCCGCCCATCCCGGCCGGGGGTAAAATATTGCTTCACACGGGTTTTTAAGTTTTTAGCTTTTCCGATGTAGAGGATTTTTTCCTCTTTGTTTTTCATGAGGTAAACCCCCGGACTTGTCGGAAAGAAATCAAGTTTGGATAGGTCAAAAGGCATGACATCGATTGTACTAACAGTTTGGTGTCCAATGCACGAAATTTTTTATAGAGGCCTCTGCATAACTTAGGAAGTGTCGAAAAATGAGCTTTTTCCAGCTAGATTTGAAAATTTCCATTTTTCGCATTATCAATGAGATAAGAGGAAAATGGAAACTCTCAAAGATAGTCGGAAAGAGTTATTTAGCGGCATTTCCTAAGTTATGCAGGAGTCTCCCTTATGAAAAGGAGATAAATCGAGGTCGATTTGACTATCATCCATGGTTTTGCTGCATAAACGGAACAAGAAAGAAAAAGAACAAGCAATAAAAAATTAAACCTGTATAAATATCACATTACTATTTTAAAATATATTTAGCGTTTTCATCCCTTGTATTATTTGGAAAATAATCCGTCGTAATCTCAAGAAACTCATACAATTTCTTTAAATAACTATTCCCTAAATAGATAAACGTTTCATAGCTCCATACCATAGCCTTTTCCTTAAGTAAAATTTCTTCTAATATCTCACGAGAAATTTGTTCGTGCTGTATTTCTATCCCTTTCCCCCATTGATTTTTTGCATTAAAACGTCGCTGTTTAGAAAGCGCGACAATACTATGATCCCTTGTGGGAATAACAAAAAAGATTGGACACTGTTGTGGGAGCAGGTTTTTGAGTTCACATAATGTCCGAAATAGGGGAGGGCGGAGGGTTGGTTGAGAATGATGAGCGATTAGAGTCTTTCCATCCGAATACCATATAAGCCCATCCGAGCCCCAGTGGTCACGTGGTCTATCTTGGTAAACCGCCTTGCTTATCACCCACGTAATATATTTACTTCCAGATGATTCGGGACCAGTCACAAGAATAACTTTTTCGATAGCATCGATGCTATTCAGACATAAAAAATATAAAGTTATAAGTATCGATAATTTGTACATAAGCAACCTACATTTGATGGGTGTTCAATGAAGAAAAATCTTTATATATTCTTCTTTTTTTAGCAAAGCATATTTCGAGAGCCTTGCTCAATATCAACGACGAATAGGATGTTAAGTTTTGCTAAATAAGCTTTGTAAAGCTTTGATGACTTGAATCTCAGAACAGCAGCCTTTTCTTCTCGGTTGTGTCCATCTCAACAACTCTCGACTAAAGTCGAAAGCTTTATAGTGCGCTAAAGAGCCTACATTAGGCCAGCTTACAGGGAGCCCTTGAATTGCCGATAGACGATCCAATCCGAACCAGATTTTGACTGGCATTGCAGTCAGCATGCGTTTGGAGACCCCACTTAAAGCACTCAAAAACTTGAAGGTGTACACTTTTGCACAGCTCGAATTGTCTAACTTGCTCAAGAAGCCTGACTACTTTTCCTGTAGGTTTGTCAATGACTTCTAGGTCAGGGGGCGCTTTCCCATTCGTTAGGTGAAGGAATTTTAATTTGAAAATGGTCTTCTTGTAAACCGCGAGGATAAAGGTTATAAAGCATTTCCTTATTTTTTCTTAAAAAATCTGAAAGCTCCTCCATCTCCGGGGTTCTAGAAGTTCTTGGGGGACCAAAACCTTTTCTTAGCCAAATCTCAAGTTCTTCTTGTGTCCATGACATGATATCATTTTCAATCGCATTTTCACTCATGATTAAAATAACCCATTGTTTTTAGGACGATGCACTACATTATTCCCCAGGCGACGGCTTCCCGTGCCAAATTTCTCGCTATCCCTACACGATTTGCTAAAAAAAAGTAAAACAGCCTTACAAGGCCTCCTTTGAGGGAGTCCAGCGTTGGCATGAGGCATATTTGCATAATACCTTATAACAATAGAGATAGATATGCTCCGGCATAAAATTCTCAAGAGCTAATTGCCTCCCATTTTCCGCTATTTCTTTTGCCCTCTGATCGTGTTCCAGAGCCCAATCTATTTTCTCAAAGAGATCGGATAAATCATTTCTTAGAGGGACGTAATGCACCCATGGTTTTAATAAAGTATAGAAAAAAAGACTAAATTTAGATGCATGCTTAAAAACGGTGCAATTGCTTAGTAGTTTCCAATAACATCCTGGAATAGAAGCTACTACTCCATCAAGGTCTATAAGAAATTTATGACTCAAGTACTCTTCCCAGGAAGCTCTTTTTAAAGGAAAAAATTTTAAAAATTCATCTCGTGTCTTCTTATTTATCTGCCAAGGTTGAAAGCTGGAGAAAGCAGCATCGATCAAGTCAGGATATTCTCGTGACCAAGTACATAATTTGCCCCGAGGAAAGGTCGTCCAAAATTCTGGATTGGAATAACGCGTCCATCCATCATTACATTGCCCTCGCCAGAAAATTTTTGAAATTTTATTCTCCCAAAGTAAATTTTCACTCTGTTCTTGGACAACCGGAACAAATTTGTCCTCATATAAAACCGACATTTCAATGGGCATTTGTATAACATTCGGACTCCCTCCTACACGAAGAGAGCTTATAAACACTGGCCCTTTGAGTAGGTGCTCTTGCCAAATTTGATCCGCCGCATAACAGATGATATCCACATCAGGTAAAGGGTATACGGCAGCCACTCTCTCCAACAACTCTTTAACTGTTTTTTGTAAGGGTAGTTTGGCCATCCCATGCACTTTCCCGTCTAGAATTTGGAATCTTACAAAATGTTCCCCGTATGGAATTTTAGGAGCGTTCTTCATGGTCTCATCAAGCATCTCTTTAGTAATGCCTTTTCTAAAAGGAGCAAACTGTTTGTTGATCTGTTTGTCCATCCAACGCCATTTGGGGTCATCAACCGACAAT
>JBAPRV010000030.1:0-6508 GCA_049281295.1 Chlamydiales bacterium | reverse complement strand
ATGTGTGTCAACGCTTTCAAAGCGAGTTTGTGCAAATGGAAATTGCCAAGTTTTTGCATGCAAAAAAAGGCAATTTAGGCCTTATATCCCGCCCATGAATGGCCGGGTTTTACGGCCTAGATGATAAAATCAGTGACCCATCTCCTTTGAGTAGGTGTGTAAACCTTGTTTGACAATTTCCATCATCTCAATTTTAGAAGGGGAGATAAAGGTGGCCAGTGCAAAATCTTCACTGGCAACTTCAAGCAATCCTAGCTGCTGTGCTACTTCAAAATCTTCTGCTTCTATAGCCTTGAGAAGATGCATGGTAGGAATGCGCATAGGCATTATTTTGTCATAGATTGCTCCATCGATAAAGGCGCGCTCTTCCCCGTGCATGTTGGTTGTAAAAGGATATCCCTCTTTTGGAGGCTTTATGTGTCCTGTAAAGTATGTACGGGTGGCTGAATATTTGTTGAAACCCGGTCTAAAAAAATGAAAGGGTTGTCGTTTCGTATTTTCAGGGATCACTGAAAAAGCGGTATGATAAAAAGATAAAAAATCTTGAGCTTCGCTTTTCACTCCCGTGAGAGGGTCTCCGGAAATTAACGTAAGCAGCTGGTTAGAAATCCGATTGGCTATCAACTCAACAATAGGATAGCCCATCCTCCCTTTGAAAAATCCTCTTTTTCCCTCCAAAATGCCATTGCCTGCAATACTGATGATCCGATCGGTAAAATAGCGCCCCGAAGCAACCATTTTTCCAATTATTAATACGTCTAAGGCAGAAGTGGTCCAAACATAATCTTTAGGCGATCGAATGGGAGAGATATGATGAATATGTACGGAATGGGTTCCTGCGGGATGGGGACCGACAATTGTGTGTTTTTCCACCCCTTGCGCACCTGTAAAGGCCTTTGATGAGCTCCCTTCGTCATAAACAAGATGCACCTTCCCTGAAGTCAATTTAGTCAACGTAGTGAGCCCTATTTGAAAGAAATCTTCATTTCCTTTCACCTGCATCTCTGCAGAGGGCACAAAAGGGAGAGTTTCTATAGCGCGTACAAAAATATCGCGGGGAAGATACTTAGGGTTGGCGACCATATCGAAGGGACGCATTCGCATATGAGGGAAAACTCCGCTTTGCAGCAGATATTGAATAGTCTCTTCTTGCGAAGCTTGCGATAAATTTAGCCCTTTGTGTTCATGGAACTCTTCTTGGTCTGCTAAATCAATCACTATGTCGAGAAGACGCCGCTTAAGCCCTCTTCGAACCTCTGCAACCACCCCTCCGGCAGGGGAGGCAAACATTTGCCCTGAGGCAGCCTTGCTTTCTACAAGAGGCTGTCCTATTTTGACGGTGTCTCCTACCTTAACGTGGACCTTGAATCGAATCTCTTCGAAGGGCTCCAGGTTAAGAGCAATCTGTCGAGGAGAGGGCAATGGCTGTAGATCCCCTTCCGGCTTTCCAAGAAGAGGAAGATTTAACCCTTTTTTGATTACAATTCTCATAACTCGTAATTATAGATAATTCCGAGGTCCTGTAAACTTATTTTTCAAAGGGGAATCCAGTATTTTCTCTTACCTTCCCGGCGAGGGATTTTTTTTCGTCTTTCGGGCGGAGTTTTTTTCTCAAACTGCGTCTCTTCTAGAAGAGCCTTGGCCTCTTTTTTGTAGTTTTCACACGCCTCTTTAACTTTTTCAAGAGCCTCCCATTGCTCCTTCGTAAAATTGCTTGGATCTGAAACATAAACTTCAAGCTGCTCCTTGTCCATGCCGATTCGTTTGAAAATCTCTTCCGATTTTTCATTGAGTTCATCAATTCGATCTTGTGTTTTCTCTATCAGTTCATCGTGGTCGATATTTCCATTTTCATCTTCTATATGATCAACTTTAATATCATATAGATCTAATACTCCTTGTAACGCTTCACGAAGATCCTTTCCTCTTTTACTTACCATATAATAATCCTTTTTTATTTCATTTTATTATAAAAATATTTAACAATCAATAATTTTTAGAAAAAACGGACAAGAAGGATGTTAAATAATGATGCAAGGTTCTTATTGCTCTTTTTTGGCCACAAGAGTATATTTTTTATCAATAAGTGAAAATCAGAAGCAAAAAGAATGAGTTATTCAGAAGATTTTCGGCAGCTTATCGAAGAAGGGCAGCTCGCTAATTTTCTTCGCTTGTGGGAGGAATACTGCCTGGCCGATCAGGTGCAAGGGGAAGAGCTTAAGGACATTCTTTCTTTAATAAAAGAGTCTAATTTTGCACAAACCTTCGGCCAATTCGCTGAAACCGTGCTCCCTCTTTGGAAAAAAGTTGAAGATCAACAACTTGCCGATGAAGTACTCTGTTTGGTTCTCGATCTTCAAACGACCAACTCTGCTTTTCTTGCTGATTTAGCTTATGAATATCTACAGAAACACTTTGAAGCGGACAACAAGTACTTTAAGGAAAAAATCCGAATTGTGGGACTCCGTTCTCGCCGCTCTTTTCAAGGTGCCATTTCAAATTTCAAGTTACTCACCCATATGAACAAAGGGAGTTTTGTATTCCATACAGGAGGGTGGGGTGTTGGGGAGGTGATGGACATCTCTTTACTAAGAGAGCACGCTCTTTTTGAATTTGAAGGAATCATGGCTCTCAAAGAACTCTCTTTTGACAACGCCTTTAAGCATCTCATCCCTCTCCCGGCCGATCATTTTTTAGCTCGCCGCTTTGGCAATCCTGACGCCTTGGAAAAATTGGGAAAAGAAGACCCATTAGAGCTTATTCGACTTCTCCTGAGAGATTTGGGGCCAAAGACAGCCCAAGCTATTAAGGACGAACTCTCAGAGCTTGTGATCCCTGAGAAAGAGTGGTCAAAATGGTGGCAAACGACAAGGACTAAGCTCAAAAAAGATACCAAAATCAAATCACCAAAATGGTCAAAAGATCCTTTTATGCTTCGTGAAGAAGAGATGCCTCACGAGGTTAGGTTTAAAGACCTATTAAACGAAACAAAAGGAATTGAAGCTGAGATTTTGCTCATCTACAATTTCTCTAGAGATTTTCCGGAAGTCTTGAAGCATGAGGATCTCAAACAACAAGTTAAATCAAAGCTTTTAGTCGGTCTTGAAGAAGATGAAAAGTTGCCTCTCCTTACCATAGCACGGCATATTCAGATATATTTTCTTTTGGAAGACATCTTTCCAAAGGAATTTTCTGGAGCTGGGGCTGAATGGATTAAGAAAGTAGAACATTTCAATGATGTATTGAATCTCATTGAAATTATAGCTTTTAAGAAAAGGGCGCTTACAGTTATTCGAGAGAGCTTTGACAACTGGACATCAATTTTTCTCCATCTTCTCTTTATCATCGGGCAAAATCCAATACGAGACTATCTTTTCAAAGAGCTACAAAACAATGAAGACACGCAAGAGCTGCTTGTGGGTAAAGCACATGAACTTCTCAACAATATGACCCTCTATCCGGAAGCCTTTTTCTGGTATTTTCAAAAAATATCCGGGAAAAAGCAAGTTCCTCTGAATGATTCCGAGAACCAGCGTTATTTTCTGGAAGCGCTTCTGATCCTCCTTCACTATGTCGAAGATAAAATGGAATATCGAGACTTAGCTAAAAAAATATACCAGCACCTTACAACAAAACGATACCAAGTCGTTCGAACCATCATTGAAGGCGCCTCTATTCCCTATTTAAAAGAGTTCCTCCTGCTAGCCAGTAAATGTCAGATTTTTTCAAAGCATGATTTAAAGATATTGCACAACTTGGCCGAGGTGGTTCAGCCCACTCTTTCTAAAAAGAAAGGAAAGCAAAAAGAAGAAGATGTGATTTGGACTACCCAGGAAGCATTTCAAAAAATTCAGGAACGCGTTCAACATATAGGAACCGTTGAAACGGTTGAAAATGCGCGTGAGATCGAAGCAGCTCGTGCGCTTGGAGATTTAAGAGAGAACTCAGAATACAAGTTTGCACTGGAGAAGAGATCTCGCCTGCAAGAAGAGCTAAAAAGGCTCACATCCGATCTCAATAAAGCTCGAATTTTGACCAAAAACGACATTTCTACTGATAAAGTAGGGGTAGGTGCCACGATTCATCTTCTCGATTCTAAAGGACACAAAATCCATTACACACTCCTTGGCCCTTGGGATGCCGATCCGGAGCACCACATTCTCTCATTTCAATCCAAACTGGCTCAGGCCATGATAGGATGTAAACAGGGAGAGACTTTCCACTTTCAAGGTGAGTCCTACACCGTGCAAAAGATTAAAAACTACCTATCTTAGAGTATTATTAGCTGTTTGGGAAAGCGTGAATGGGGATAAACAAAAACACCTTTGACCTCATCTAAGATAGTTGTTATTTTTCTAGCTATGGATTTAGTTATAGCGACTACTAACGGACATAAGATTCGAGAGCTTCGTGCCATTCTCAAGCCATATGCACATCTCGACATCTATTCACTTTTAGATTTTCCAAACTATGCTCCTCCAAAGGAGACAGGCAAAACGTTTGAGGAGAATGCCATTTTAAAAGCCACTCACGCTGCACAGGCCTTAAATAAATGGGCTATGGCGGATGATTCCGGGCTGGTGGTTCCTGCTCTGGGAGGGGCTCCCGGTGTTATTTCGGCGCGTTATGCTGGAGAAGAGGCTACGGACCGTGATAATCGGAAAAAATTGCTCAAGCAAATGGAAACATTCGAAGGGGTGCTTCGCTCTGCCTATTTTGAATGCTACATCGCCCTAGCCTCTCCTGAAGGATTAAAAAAATGCGTTAAAGGTATCTGTGAAGGGGAAATTACCGTTCAAGAGCGGGGCGGACACGGATTTGGTTACGACCCTATCTTTTTCAAACATGACTACAATAAAACCTTTGGGCAGCTTGAAGAGAGTATTAAAAACCTGGTCTCTCACCGTGCAAAAGCGCTCGAAAAATTACTACCTTTTCTAGAAACCCTTGCTCAAGAAGAAGAGATGGCCTCTAATTAATCTTTGAGCATAGATTCCAGCGTATGATGGATCTCTTTTGCCAAAGCCAACCCTCGATCAACCTGCTCCAATTGGGCCCGAAATTGATTGACCTCGTTCACCCCGGCAGCTTCTATTGCTTTTTTCTCTTTGATGGATTCCAAAGAGGCCCTTGTTTTAGAAACAAGATGGCATTTTGTAGAGATTGTTGAAATTTCACTCATGTAATAGCCCAATCAATTGGTTTCTTTTCCTGCCTTTTAAGCAGATCGTTAATTTTTGAAAAGTGGTGACATCCAAAAAAACCGGAGTGTGCAGAGTAGGGAGAGGGATGCGGAGCGGTTAATACAAAATGACGATTAACAGTTTCGCTTAAAATGGCTCGACATTTCTCCTGGGCCGCTTTTCCCCATAATACAAAAATAACGGGATCTTTTCTTTGAGACAAGCAGCCGATAATGGCATCAGTAAATTGTTCCCACCCTTTCCCGGCATGAGAATAGGGCTGGTGCGCTCTTACGGTTAACACAGCATTCAACATCAATACCCCCTGCAGAGCCCATGAGAGCAAACAACCGTGTTGAGGAGGAGGAATATTTAGATCGTCGTGCAACTCTTTAAAAATATTTTTCAAAGAAGGAGGTTGCCGGACCCCTTTGGGGACACTAAAGCTCAATCCATGAGCTTGACCGGGTCCATGATAAGGATCTTGCCCTACAATCACTACCTGGACTTGCTCAAAAGAGGCTTGATTCAAAGCATTAAAAACATCATTTTTAGGAGGGTAGACAGGAATATTTGAATTTCTTTCTTGAGCTACAAAATCAGCCAACTGGTTGAGATAAGGCTTCGACCATTCATTTTGTAAAGCGTTTTTCCAACTAGCTTCCAATTGAGGAGGGGGCAGCATACGTTGACTCCTTAAAATCGGAAACAAATATAACAGATCTCCTATTCAAAAAGAAAGTGTAATAAGGAACTGTTGACCGTAAACTTACTGAGGTCTTATAATTTTTATCTTTTTGAGGGTTTCGATATGAAAGATTTAACAGACAACTTAGTTCGCTTCAAAAACATCTCCAAGAAGAAGGATGGTTTGTACGCCAATTTTAAGGTAAAAGGGATTCGAAAAGGGACCGCTTTTACAGCCTCTATTGCTGTAGATATGGACGCAGCCGAAGTGGATGCAGGCGATCCGCTGGAAAAGATCATCGAAGAGTGCGCACGAATTGGGGTGGAAGAGTTTAAGAGGTGTGAATTTCAGTTTGAAGGACTCACTTCTATCTAAGATTTTCAATCCTGGGTGTAGCGCAGCCTGGTAGCGCACTTGCATGGGGTGCAAGGGGGCGGAGGTTCGAATCCTCTCACCCAGATTTTTTTAGTAACTTGCGTTAAAACGTACCCTCTCTTACTCATTCATATTTTTATTAGGTGGGGGATAGGTGGTGAAAAACATTACATAACTCACAAGCTCCCTCAGAATAAAGCGAAGAAGTGCCTTTCCGGCGCGGAGGGCAAGCTTCTGCGCAGCTTTTCAGATTGAAATGGCC
>JBAPRV010000029.1:0-9142 GCA_049281295.1 Chlamydiales bacterium | reverse complement strand
ACGCCCTACTCCTATACGAAAACGGGTATATTCTCGGGTTTTTAAACTCTCTTCTATGCTTTTAAGGCCATTATGCCCCCCAGAACTCCCTTCCGGACGAATCCTCATTACTCCTAAGGCTAAATTGACATCATCTACTACAACCAGCAACCTATTACGGGCTATCTTATAATACTCAAGCACTTTACGGACAGATTTTCCACTTAAATTCATGTAGGTAACTGGCAGTAAAAGATGAACGATCTTTTCTTCAATATCTCCATGGGCAATATACCCTTTAAATCGCCACCCTCGTTTAAAATCCCATCCGCGCTTTGCAGCAAAAGCCTTGACAACCATAAAACCCAGGTTATGACGGCTGTTTTCATATTTCTTCCCCGGATTGCCTAATCCAACAATAAGAGACCCTTTTGACATAACCCTCTATCGTTTAGAAACAACAACAGCTACTTCTTTTAAATTAGCTATTGGCCGTACCTCATTGGGAATTTCAATGTTGTTTAACCTCAATGCTTTTCCAAGGCTTAATTCTTGCACATCCAACTCGAAATGGGAGGGGATGTCTTTTGGAAGGCAGACCACTTTAAGGTCACGTATTACCTGTCTTAGCACCCCGCCAAGCTTGACGCCTAAGCAATCCACTGCGTTGACACATTTAATAGGGATGTTCAATGTCACTGCAACATCTTCAAGAAGCTCTTGGAAATCAAGATGGATGACTTGACCGGTTGTAATATGGTATTGAACATCCTTGAGAATCGCGTGAACCTCATTATTGTCAAAAGTGAGAGTAAAAACGGTAGAAGAGAGCATTCCTGTATCAAGAGAGTTGAGTATTTTTTTAAACTCAATCCCGTCAACTATAATCTCTTTTTTCGCTTTTCCTTGAGCGTAGAGTATGGCAGGGATATTCCCTTCGCTTCTAATTTTTTTTGTCTCTGATTTTTTCCCAGAAATCCGATTGGTCACCGCAAGCTTCATGAGTCTCTCCAGTTAACCCCATAAAAATCAAATAGGATAGCGAAGTTTGTCTTTTCATGCATTAGAAAATCTCTAAAAAATTTGATTATAGACTCTCTTCCAGCATCCCTAATTGAATATGGATGAGATAGAATCGGCCGAAATCACACAATGAATCGCTTCAGCTAACACTTTTGCTATAGAAATCACCTCAATTTTCTTACAGGTTGTTTCAGGTAGGCAAGGAATGGTATTGCTGGTAAATATTTTTTCAATCGGGCTGTTTTCAAGTCTTTTATTTGCATCTCCCACTAAGACGGCGTGGCTGAAAGAGGCAAAAATACGCTTTGCTCCTGCCTCTTTGCAGGCTTCGGCGGCCGTTACAAGCGTGGCTCCCGTTGAGCATAAATCATCGACAATGACTACATCTCTTCCTTGGACATTCCCGATGATTGAAGCTATCTCGACTTTATCTCTGCTTAAACGACGTTTATCAATGACCGCAAACTCCCCTTTGAGGTGATTGGCATAAGCTCTCGCAATCTTAATAGCTCCCAAATCGGGCGCCATTACAACTAAATCTTCGACACCCAGTCCTAAAACGGCGTCGGCCAGAATAGGCCGAGCATAGAGGTTGTCCACCGGAATATCAAAAAAACCTTGAATTTGACCCGCGTGCAAATCCATGGTCAAAACTCGGGTCGCTCCCGCCGTTGCTAATAAATCAGCGATAAGCTTTGCAGTAATGGGAACTCGAGGCTTATCTTTTCTATCTTGGCGTGCATAGCCATAATAAGGAATCACAGCTACAATGCTTTTAGCTGAAGCCCGTTTTAAGGCATCGATCATGATGAGGAGTTCCATGAGATAATAGTTGGGTTTCCGCGCTATCGATTGAACCACAAAAACATCGCGGCCCCGGACATTTTCTTGAATTTGGACATAGATTTCACCATCCGGAAAGGGGTGAAAGCACACATTTCCCTGATGCCCTTCTAAACAAGCAACCAGCTCTTGGGTAAGGGAAGGGTGGGAGGTGCCTCCAAAGAGAATATAACCCATTGCAACTCTTTAAATAACTTGGGGTGGAAGGATTCGAACCTCCGATACACGGTACCAAAAACCGCTGCCTTACCGCTTGGCTACACCCCATTATCTTGGGAAAGTAAGTCTATAAGTCCTGCTTATTTATCGCAAGTCCCCTTGTCGAATATTCAGAATAACGATAAGGTTCGGATTGTGAAAATCGTTCATCTTGCTTCTGAATTAGCTCCTATTGCTAAAGTAGGGGGATTGGCTGATGCGGTTTACGGTTTGTGTAAATCCCTTATAGCCAAAAAGCAAGAAATCGAAGTGATTCTCCCCAAATATGATATCTTAAATCTCGATCCTATCGACAATCTTCAAATCATCCAGAAAAACTTCCCCTCTATTTTTAAAGGCCAAAAGACTTTAAACACGATTTGGAAAGGTTGTGTCGATAAAATTCCGGTTCTTTTCATCGAATCGAACGATCCGGCGGGCCTCTTTAACCGTTCTACCGTTTATGGGTGTAAAGACGACCCTCTTCGATTCCTCTACTTTTGCTGCACGGCTTTAGATTTTCTGATGAAAAGAGGTGCCCCTCCCGATCTGGTCCACCTCCATGACTGGCATACAGCCTCTGCAGCTTTTCTATTGAAAAGAGAATCAATCCCAACTGTTTTTACTATCCACAACCTAGCCTATCAGGGACACTGCAGCTTGGAGACTTTTGAAAAGGTGGGTTGGAAAACAGAGGAGATCAATGAATTTAAAGATACAGAGTATCCCGACACTTATAGCCTTCTCAAGGCAGGTATTTTGTTTGCCGATCATATCACCACAGTCTCCCCCTCCTACGCTAAAGAGATTTTTAAAACAAACCCTCTCCAGGAGATCTTAAAAACACATCAAAAAAAATTGACAGGGATTTTGAATGGGATCGACTTTACCTATTGGAATCCCAAAACAGATTCGCTGCTCCCCTTTCATTTCCATCTGCAACAACTGACACAAAATCCCCCTTTTTTAAAGGGAAAAGAAAAAGTTAAAAACTATCTTCGCAAGCGTTTTAACCTAAGAGAGAGTCAATCGACTGTTGTAAGCAGCATCACCCGCTTAGTGCCTCAAAAAGGACCTAAACTAATCCAGGCAGCTCTCTCGCACACTTTAAAAAAGGGAGGGCAATTTATCCTATTAGGCTCCACCTTCGATGAAGAGATGCGCACTGTTTTTACCCATCTTAAACAAAAACTAGCTCATAACAGAAATGTTCATATGGAACTTACTTATAACGAAGAGCTGGCGCATCTTGTCTATGCCGGATCAGATCTTTTTGTAGCTCCCTCCCTATTTGAACCCTGCGGATTAACCCCTCTCATTGCCATGCGTTATGGCACTGTCCCGCTAGTTCGTCAAACAGGAGGGATGAAAGACACTGTTTTCGAAGGGAAAAATGGATTTTCATTCATAACTCCCACTCCTGCCGCTATCCATAAAGCTTTAAATCGCGCTCTTGCGTGCTGGGCAAGCCACCCTAAACGTTGGAGAGCGTTAATGAAAAAAGGGATGGAAGAAGATTTTAGCTGGAGCAAGTCTGCGGATGCCTATTTAAAGATTTATCGAAATCTCTATCGCGAGCTTTTGTCAGTCAGCAAGCGAATCACATAGTCTCGGTTAGCCCAGATATATTCTATCCCTGAGAAAAGAGCATAAGCAGCGGCAATGGATACAACCGTGATAGCGGTCCCTCGCAGGACACTATAAGGGACAAGAGCCATGGAATAGGGAATCATCATAAACAAAATAATAAAAGCACTAAATCCTTGAATAGTCGCTTTGATCTTTCCGCTTGGCCGGGCTGCCAAGGTAAACCCTCTAAGAGCACAAATCGTGCGCAATGTGCTGATGACCGAATCGCGATAGAGAAAGACAAAGACAATCAACAAAGGGAGGTTCACAGGGGGTTGAGTGAAGGTCAGAAAAACAGAAATTCGATAAATACTATCGGCCATGGGGTCGAGCAGTTTTCCCAATTCGGTGACTTGCTGAAATTTTCGAGCAAAATAGCCGTCAAAAGCATCCGATAGTTCGGAGACTCCTAAAAGAAAAAGGAGGATGTAGGGAAGCACAACAGCGCTTATGCCCAGCAGATCATGCTCGAGATAAAGGAACATGAAGATGGGGCTAATAAAAATTCTAATAAAAGTAAGGTAATTAGCGACACTCAAGGTTTCAACCCTTACTTGGTGGATGCAGCAGATTATCACCCACCTTAATCAGAGTAAAAATAATAATCAAGAATCAAGCCCAGTGAAAAAATAATTGAGATCGATTTTATAGTGGATTAAATTTTAAATGATAAAATCCATCCCCATCTTTTTGCATGGAACTTTGCGTTCGAACTCACCGACTTTATAAAGTCGCCTCGTTCTCCACGCTTTGTTTCAGCCAAAAATCTTGGGGCCGATTTATGGATCACCTTCTCACGAAAAGCTGGTGTTTAAGGACGCGCCAAAGTCCTTTTATCATCTGTAGATAGTTCAAACCAAGAAGCCATCTTAGCGTTTTTTTAAACCCGAAATGAGTGGTTAATATCTGCCAGGTTTCGGCAAAGAAACGAAAAGCCTTTCCATAAGTGAAAGAGCCGTAATCAAAATCGACAAAAATGCGTTCGATGGGACCTACTCGAAGCTCTTTCTTTTTAGAAATCCGACAAAAAAAATCATATCCAAACCGAACGGAATAGCGGGCATTAAATTTTCCTGCTCTACTGAAAAGATCTGCCCGAAACCAACAGGCTGGCAGAGAAGCGAGATGACTCCCTCTCTCTAATAAATGAACATCAAAAGGGTGAAAAACATACTGGGGATCCTGGCCTCTTTCTCTTTGAACGCTTCCACAGTAGACCAAATCGGGAAAATCGCGCTCGATCACCTCCTGAGCAAAAGTGCGATAGATGAAGGTCGAAAGATAAAAACTTCCGGGAAAAAGAAAAGAGATGTAGTTGGAAGAGGCTATAGAGACTCCTCTATCGATCATATCAGGTAGATTGAAAGTGGTCACTGTATAGACGCGGTTGATAAGGGAGGCATAGCTGTTGACAATTTCAAGAGTTCGATCGGTTGATCCGGCGTCAACCACAATGACCTCAAGGGGTGAATAGTGCTGCATGCGAACACTTTCAAGGGTCTCGGAGATACTTTGAGAACAATTATAGACAGGAATAATTAAAGAAAGAGAGACAGGTTTTTCCAACTGCTCCGAGGGCAATAATTTTCTTTGGATAGCTTCTGCCCAGTGATGTGTTTTTTTTTGGCTGCTCATGCGAGTCGATTGTTTGTGAGAAATACTGGCTATCTCTTATACTTGATCCCTTATGTTAAATTTTCAAGAAATGATTGCAGCGCTCACTCAATATTGGGCAGAGCAAGGGTGTCTGGTACACCAAGGGTACGACGTAGAGGTAGGAGCAGGAACTTTTAATCCGGCCACTTTTCTACGTTGTATGGGACCTGAGCCATATTCGGCTGTTTACGTGGAACCCTCCCGCCGTCCTCAAGATGGCCGGTATGGAGAAAATCCAAATAGATTGCAGTTCTACCACCAAATGCAGGTCATTTTAAAGCCCTCCCCTCCCAACATCCAAGATCTCTATTTAAAATCGCTGGAGCGGATAGGACTCGACTTAGACCAGCACGATATTCGTTTTGTCCATGATGATTGGGAAAACCCTACCATTGGAGCTTGGGGACTTGGATGGGAAATATGGATCGATGGGATGGAAATCACCCAGTTCACCTATTTTCAAGCGGTAGGCGGGTTGCCCGTCAACCCTGTCAGCGGTGAGATTTCCTATGGTTTAGAGCGCCTTGCCATGTATTTGCAGGGAGTGGACTCCCTTTTCGATCTTCAGTGGAACCATAAAATCACCTACGGCGCTATCTTTCAACGAAGTGAATGGGAGTGGAGCTATTACAACTTCAAAGAGGCCGATTCTCCGATGTGGCTGCGCCACTTCGACGATTT
The DNA here is from genome assembly GCA_049281295.1 of Chlamydiales bacterium. Taxonomy (GTDB): domain Bacteria; phylum Chlamydiota; class Chlamydiia; order Chlamydiales; family JAAKFR01; genus JBAPRV01. The sequence goes on along the minus strand of JBAPRV010000029.1, from coordinate 3,133 downwards.
TGAAATGGAAGCAAAACGATTGATTCGAAGCGAGCTGCCCATCCCTGCCTATGACTTTGTGATGAAGGCCTCTCATGCTTTCAATATATTGGATGCAAGGGGTGTGATTTCAGTAACCGAGCGAATGAGATATATAGGCCGAATCCGTCAGTTAGCCCGGCAATTGGCAGAAGCATATCTCAAAAGCCGAGAGGATCAAAAATTTCCCCTTCTGGCTAAAGAAACGCTCGAAAAGGTAGCCCATCCCCCTCTTCCCTCTTCACGAGGCAGTTTAAAAGAGAAACGAGACTTTCTTCTTGAAATCGGCTCGGAAGAGCTCCCCGCCCTCTTTCTGCCCATTGGAATGGCCGAGCTTAAAACCCAGATGCGTCACTTTCTCGAAGGAGAGGCACTTCCTTACGATAGCCTGGAGGTATACGGTACGCCCCGCCGCCTTGCTGTTTCCGTGAAAGGACTTGTAGGTAAAACAAAGGCCCAAAAAAAAGAACACAAAGGGCCTGCTTTACATATCGCATTTGACACTCACGGCACTTTGACACAAGCAGGAGCCGGTTTTATCCGCTCGGTGGGTCTTGAACCCATCTCGCTTGCTCAACTTGAAAAAAATGAGTCCGAGCAGCTTGAAATTAGAAATCTGAAAGGGACAGACTATCTGTTTGCAACGATTGAAACCCCCGGAAAGTCCACCCGCCTCATCCTGGCACAACACCTTGCTAAGCTCATCTTAAAGCTCAATTTTCCCAAAAAGATGCATTGGGGCTATCTCACAATCGAGTACCCCCGCCCCATACGCTGGATTGTAGCCCTTTATGGGGAGGAGGTGATCCCGTTTGTTTTAGGGGATGTACTCTCTGATCGAAAAACAAAAGGGCATCGTCAACTATATCCCCAGGAAATATCGATAGAGCAGGCTGAGGATTATCTAGAGTCTCTCAGAGAAGGATGGGTTATGGCCGATGTAGCAGAGCGCAAACAATCTATACTCGACCAACTCCAGCAGATAGAAGAGTCCTTTCAGGCAGAGGCGAGTGTAAAAGAGAGGGTCATGGCTCAAGTGCTTCATCTTGTAGAATGGCCCTTTTTAACAACCTCCACATTTGATGAAAACTTTTTGCAGGCTCCGAAAGAGGTGTTGATTTCTGAAATGGTAGAGCATCAGAAATATTTTCCTCTCGAAACAAAAGAGGGTTTACTGCAACCGAATTTTGTGATCGTCTGCAACAACCAGCCCACCGATTTAATTCGGGAAGGGAATAAAAAGGCCCTCTCTTCTCGCCTGGCCGATGGAGTATTTCTTTACGAAGAAGACCTCAAAATCTCTCTCGAGCAATTCAATGAGAAGCTCAAAACAGTTATCTTTCAAAAAGAGTTGGGAAGCGTATGGAATAAGGTAGGCCGCCTAGAGCAAAATGTGATTTTGCTACAGACCTATTTGCCTATCTGTGATTTGGATAAAGCAATTCGAGCGGCTCAGTTCTGTAAAGCCGATCTCGTCTCCGAGCTTGTAGGTGAATTCCCTGAGCTACAAGGCATTGCGGGAGAGATCTATGCTCTAAAGCAAGGAGAACCCGGAGAAGTTGCCCAAGCCATCAATGAGCATTGGATGCCTCGTGGAGAAAAAGCACCCCTTGCCCAAAGCCCTTGCGGCATCATCCTGAGCTTGGCAGAGAAAATCGACAACCTCTTGAGCTGCTTTGCGCTCGATTTAAAGCCCACCTCTTCCAGTGATCCCTTTGGTCTAAGGAGGCAGGCATTAGGCTTAATTAAAATGTTGGTCGAAGGGCAGCACCATCTCCCCCTTCAGAAAGTCTTTAGCGCTGCTTACGACTCCTTTGTCGAAAATCCTGAATTATCTCATAAACTAGTCGAAAAGATGCGGGCCAAAAAAGAGACCCTTCTCATTGAGATCGAAACCTTTCTTATTCATCGCCTGCGTACTGTTTTTGGGGAATACCGATTCAAAAAAGATGAGATTGAAGCTGTATTATCCCATGGACTTCACGATTGTTACGATCTTTTCCGAAAGCTAGAAGCACTTCATGTATTTAGAACAAAGGAACACCCCCTATTTGTACTTACCCTCGATGTCTATACTAGATGCAAGAAAATTCTATTTAGCCAGAACCCCCGTCTGATGCCGGGCTATTTGGCGAATCGGTTAGGAGCTATCGTGACAAGCGAAAACCGTTATCCGGAGGTTGATCCCTCTCTTATAGAGGATCCCCACGAGAAACATCTTTACCAACGGGTAGAAAAGGTAAAAGAGGCCTTTCACCTTCATCTTTTAGACCGTCGAGAGCCGCAAGGGAGGGAATATTTAAGAGCGTTTCAGCTTTTAGCCGAACTTGCCAACCCGGTAAACACTTTTTTCGAGGAGGTACGGGTGATAGAAGACGACCTCCTATTGCGAACTAATCGGTTAGCCATTCTCCAGGAAATTTGGGATCTATGCGAAGAGCTGATCGATTTCAGCAAAATCCAAGAGCATTCAGCCTTTTAAATCCTCTTCCTCTCTAGGAGAGGGAGGTTCAAACAAAGGGTTTTTTCTACAGAAAAAACCCTATTCTGTAGCCCCTTAATATATAAAGAAAATTTAATATAAATATAATATTTTATTAATAATTAAATATTATAATATTAGAAATCTTTAAAAACTACAAAAAGGTAAAATAAATTATGTCTAGTATTAATAATGATCCACTACCAATCGTTCTTTGGGCCGAGGCTATTCAGGGACGACCGAGTGAAGTAGCTGAACAACCTGCACAGAAAGCAAAAGCAACCATTGAAGAATTAGCTGCTGAAGAAGCAGATAAACAATCTGTAATGCTGGAAGCATTGACAACGACAACCGTTGAAGAATTAGCTGCTGTAAAAGCAGCTCCAAAATCTACTCTCTGGGGAAGGGCAAAAGCCTACCTTTTTTAAATTAACCTTAGAGAAACTGCCAAAAGGGCAGGAAATGCCGTTTCAAGTCTCTTTTCCTGGATATGGAATGGGATAGCCTCTCTTTGGAACAAGGATGAGGCATATAGGGAATTTAGGGAAGTGGTAAAAAAATGGGAAGAGCAAGAGAAACAGGTAGAGCAACAGAAATTGAAAAAACACAACGAATGGCAAGAGCAAGCTGACA
>JBAPRV010000028.1:0-18219 GCA_049281295.1 Chlamydiales bacterium | reverse complement strand
GAATGATATCATGTCCATGGTCGATCTGATCCAATGCAGCCATAAGATTTCTTACGTAAGTATTGATTCCGCAAGGAGCTGTGCTGATCAAAGCTTGGGCGTTAATTCCTATTTTCATAAGCTTCAAAAGTCAAGTATCGTCTGATACTATCTCTTTTAAACTTAAAAATGACACGAAAATGCATGAGTTTGGCTAAAAGCCTGGCTAAATTCTGTTAAGGCTCCTAAAATACATCCTAGCTCTCTGAAAAAGGAGCCTATGAAACAGCTTTTAAAAGACGTCGGCTGTGCTTTCGGAATTTTCCTAGCAATTTTTATTTCACATTTTATATCTTTACTCCCTGCAACTTTTATGCTCCCGATTACTCGGGAATGGATTAACAATGCCTTTGCCCGAAAATTGGAAACCTAAATATCTAAATGATTTAATTCGTGTTGGTTCTGAAAGAGACGGGGGATATGTACTCCCCGAAAGAGTTTTAAAAAAAACAAAATTTCTCATCAGTTTGGGTTTAGCCGACGACTGGTCATTTGAAGAAGACTTCCAAAAACAAAGCAGTGCAAATGTTATCTGTTATGACCACACAACGACAAAAAACTTTTGGAGAAAACGTTTTCTTCATGATTGCTTTCGATTGATCTTAAAAGAAAACAGAAAGAAAACCTTTTATTCTTTATTTGATTATTATAGATATAAAAACTTCTTTAACGGAAATACTGCGTTACATCACAAAAAAAAAATCGGATACTCAAGTCAAAACGAAACAGATCTTGCCTCAATTATCCGCCAGGTCGATAGCCATCACATTTTTCTAAAAATCGATATTGAAGGATGGGAATACCGGATCTTAGCTCAAATCTCTGAATTTAAAGCTCGCGTTTTAGGATTTGTCATTGAATTTCATGATGTGGACCTCCTTTCTTCACGAGTTTCTGAGTTTATCGAAAACATCAAAGAACATTTTACCTTAGTCCATATCCATGCAAATAATTGCGGTGGCATCGACCCAGAAGGGAACCCTCTTGTCCTTGAAATGACCTGGATTAGAAATGATGAAATAGACACGGGTGAAGGCAAAATTTCAATCACATATCCTATTGAAGGCCTTGATCAGGCTAATGCTCCTGAATTTCCAGATATAGCGCTCTCTTTTTCAGCAAAATAATGATTCAACTTTCATTCATGAGAAACGGTAGCCGGGTGACAAAGGGCTTATAGAAGCAATAACTAAAGAAGGAAGGTCGTTGAATGTTTGTTTTACTTTTTGAAAGAGGTTTGGAGTCTTTTGACTCTGCCCGCTGTTTTGAAGCTTAGTTTCCCTCGCATAGGCGGTAGCTGAATCGAAAAAAATGTCAAAAAGTTCAAAGATATCATTCCATTTTTTGGCCCATATCCTAATATCATCATCATCCTCTTGTTCTGAAAACCAATTTACCATTCTTGCTTCCTCTCGCTTCTTTTTAGACTCACTCAATCTTTGAACAGCTTGAAATTCCATAGTAAAATCTGTACCTTTTGCCCAAGCAAGCCATTCAGCCAGGCGTATGTCTTCAAACCCTTCCCTAAAAGTATTTAAGTGCTGCAGACAATCTTCAACAAAGACCTCTCTGTTCAAAGCAACTATCATATCCGACATGACATCAATCATTTTCTGCTCGCATTGTATGGATTCGTCGTTCACAGCTCTTGCTTTAGAACACTCGCTTACTTTTCTTAGCAGCTCTTGAGATGTTTTTTTCACAGGCTTATCTTTTCGAGCCTCATCTTTTATCATTTCCCTCAACCTATCTTGTAAGGGTTTATGAATGGTCCTTACAATCCACTCATCAATGTTTTCATAATAATCCGATAGCTTTTTTCCTGTCTGATCGGCAAATATTGACTCATGTGAGATAACAGAATCAAAATCATCTGCATCCTTTTTGAGGTACTCTAAAACATGGTGGATTTCCGGATCCGGGTCTTTCCTAAACGTATTCAATACACAATCTACTAAGAAAATAAGTTCAGAAAGGGTGCTATGGTTTAGATGTTGTATATCCTCAACCATGGATTTCAAACGCTCTACTGCCTTTGTACGTTCCGGGGTTTTTTGGGCATCCATCTCTTGCAATTTTTCTAAGGCAAATAAGACTTTTCTCGCTGAGGATTCTATATATGAATCAACAACCATCTGATTTCCCCTTCCACCCCATCCAATCGTAACCTTACTTCCTGGGGCCTTGTGCAGTAAATTTAAGTCTATCCCCTCAAAATCAGACATTAGCGGTTTATATACTTCTGAGGTTAATTTTCCATGTTTTTTAGCAAAATACCCTGTATAGCTATATCTTCTTCTGGCTATAAGCTGTGTATTAATATTATGCGCTTTCCCTAGTTCATAATGGAGACGGCTTGCAAAGCTACTCTCTCCCTCTTCTCCCTCTAATCCTCCGTGACAAGATAAAAGGCTTATTCTCAATGTTCTTCCATTTTCCTGCTCCTTAACAATTCCTCTTTCCGCATCGATAAGTTGAAGAGTATGGTGGGTTAATCCCTTTGAAAGCCAAGAAGATAATGTGGAAAAATGCGTTTCATTCATAACGCCTGATCCACGTGACCCATGGTCAAGTATATAGACCCTAGATAAATGGTCTACTTGAGACAAGATCCCGAGATCCTCTTCAGAAAGGCAGCTAAAATCCTTTCTATCTTTAAGATCAATCACATGTATAGGAACCTCTTTACCATGCGGTTTTGATTGTATTCTTCCTTTTAAAGCTTCTATTTGATAGCCATCGCCCCCAATATTAATAATAACGTTTCTAGAATATTGGTTTGCTATAGACATATTATCTCCATAAAAAAAATTAATATGGAAATATTATAGTCTAAAATTATTTTTATATTTTTAATAATATATAGTTATATTATTAATTAAATAAAGATAATATTAATTTATTAAGAGTTTCTAAAGAGGTTTTCGGGAAAAAGAACATCAATTTTTTGAGAGAAGATGTTTAGTCTGGATTTCCCTCCATTTCTCAATGATTTTAAAAGCAAAAGGGACTGCATCTCTACCAAATTCTCCATGACGTAAATAAACCACCACCACTAGTTCAGGTTTGGAAAAGTCTTCCGTCTCATAGGCAATGGCTCCAAACCCAATATGCTTTATCTTGAGATGCCCAGAACTCCCATCAAGACTCATCTTTTCAACCATCTCGCCCGTGCTGGTTTTTCCTATAACTTGACGGATAAGCTTGTCAGGAAATTGCCCTCGAATAAATCGAGCGGTTCCTTTCTCTCCTAAGACAACGCGTCGCAACCCGGTAAGAAGCATATTTTGCAGTTGAGGAGGTAAAAAAACTCGCCAACGCACTTCTTGAGCACTTTCTATCCCCTCGTTTGGAGCCGGCTCTCTCTTCAAAAGAAGAGGCTGAAGAATCTTCCCCCCATTTGCTAAAGCTGCAAGCATGACGCTCGCTTGAAGAGGAGTGCTAACCAAAGTGTGTTGTCCAATCGCCATGGCATAAAGACCTGTTCGATTATAAGCCACATCGTTGGGTATCCGTCCACCATACTCTCCGGGAAGCTGTAAACCCGTTTTTCCTCCAAAGCCAAAAAGAATAGCAGCTCGACATAAGTCCTCTGGATCTTCCATCACCTCTCCGGCCAACATAGAAAAATAGGGATTACTTGAGGTTTCAAGCGCTCTAACTAGATCGACCCGCCCTACCTCCGCATGCTCACTTCGAGGGAGGCGCCCTCCTCGATAATAGTGAGGGATTACCTGTCCATCTAATGTAAAGCCTACATTCCATCCTTTATGAGTGCGATGTTTATTATCGATAATAGTGAGAGGGTTTAAGCTTCCTCTCCCTTCTCCCTCTGCTTCAAGTTGCAAATATCGCTGCCGAAGGGCCTCATAGGCCGGAACTATTTTAAAAATAGAGCCGATCGTGGTTGCCTGCCTAAAAGCATGCGAGCGGCAATAGCCAAAGCCATAGGAGGGATAAAAAGCTCCAGCCAATGCCTTCTCTTCTTTGCCTCGCAATCCTGAATACCGGCCATATAAGGGACGATTTAATGTCTCGAAACGGCGAAAAGTTTTCGTATAGGCCAGGAGGCAATTCGGATCGAATGAATCGATCATTTCACTCAGCCGATGGTAGTGAACAACCCAATCCAACCCCTGATGCGCACCTTTTTTAAGTTCTTTAACCCATTGACTCAAAGCCGTTAGATAGGGTTCGATTTCAGGATCATCTAAATGAGCGGCGCCTGTTAAGAAAACAGAGAGAAATACCAAGCGATATTGATCCCAAAAAACTTCAAACTGCTCTTTTTGTGCCTGATCCAAATATTCGATAAAAGGGCGGGCATATTTTCTTTTAGCTGCCTTCTCCTCTCGTCTCTTTTTGGCTAGATGATCTTTAAAAAAGGTATCGCGCCACTGCTTAAAATGATGGGCACAAAAAAGATCTTTTACTATTTCACAAATTGCCTCTTCAACAGAAACGAATCGGGAAGAGATCTCTTGATGATCTGAAATAGATATTTTTTCTATTTCAGAAATTTGGCTCATAAAAGGGGCAAAAGAGTCCGGATCGACTGTGAGGCGATAAAGATCGACTAAAAGCAGCTTTTCGTAGTTTAAGGGGAGGTTATAAAAATAAGGAGATAATTGCTCTTTAAGAAATTCTACTTGCTCGCGAACGATTTCGATGCGCTCGTTGAAAAAGGCTCGCTCCTGAAGAGTAATGAGCGCTCCTGAAGCGACATCATCCTCTTCGGAATAGATGCAATCAAACACTTTAGCAGCATCCATTTCAAAAATAGAGATGAGCTGTTCTACTAGGTTTTGGATTTTAATAGCATCTCCAACCATTCCGTAGAGCTCCAACGTTTGCTTTACAGGAGAGTTTTTGGGTAAAATCAAATTGAGATAACTCTCCCAACTCAATTCGATCGATTCTTGATAATAAACCCCTTTAATAGGATCAAATCGCTCTCTTTGAAGAGGGGTTTTAAGATTCCAAATATGAGCAAGATGGGTTTCGGTTTCCAGCCATTGATGGATCCGTCTATTTTTTTCTCTCACCTCATCAGATTGACCGGACCGGATAAAATCGTTTGGATCAAACCGAGGGAAAGAGGCTAATGCCAATATCTCTGCCGAACGGGGGTCCATGACCACAATGCTCCCTCCTTTAATCCAAGGTTGTTGATCGGGCAGCAGGGAGCGTTTTTTAACAGCTGCAGGCCGGAGACTGGGAAGTTGCTGTTCATATTCTACAAGCAATTGCTCTGCATAAGCTTGCAGCTCAGAAGAGAGGGTTAGAACTAACTGATGACCTGCGGATGGATTCTCTGATCCTGGAAGTCTGCGCAAGAAATTTCCTCGTGGATCAGCAAGGTAAAGCTGCTTTCCCCGCACACCTCTAAGAGTTTCATCAAAAACTGCCTCTACGCCTACTTTCCCCACCAAATCATTAACCGTGTAGGCCTTTTTCTCCAGCTCTTCTAGACGAGAAGCGACCACTTCAATCGTTGGATATTTTTTAGGCAACTCGGGATTTTCTCCCTCTTCCCAAAGGGAAAAGCAATGTCTGAGCTCTCTGAGCTCATCGGTGATGGTATGATACTCTTCTCTGCTGATCGAGCCGATATAACCAACCACCTCTGCCCCGACAGGACCTAACGGATAGCACCGTTTGGCAGCAATTTCAGCTTGAATGCCGGGCCAGTCTTTTTCCAGCATTCTTAAGCGAAAGTATTCTTCCTCGGATATGTTTTCTTTAATGATACAAGGGACATTTCCCAAAATCGCGGCTTTAGAGTGAATAAGATCTTCAATTCTTTCCGGATCTAAGTGAAGAAGGGAACCTAACCTTTCGGAAAGACGAGTAATATATTGCTTTCTGTAATAATATTTGACTCGCTTATTATCTATATCTTTGCGCCATATCCATCTTGGCAATTCTCTAATCGGCCCATAGCAAATAGCGGCATTATATTGTACTTTATTAATAGCGAGGGGGATATTAAACCGGTCGCAAATAGTGGCTCTTTCAGCCCGATCTATGACCACTCGTTCCTGCGGCTTACGAGCCTCCTCGATTTTTTCCTCATGTTGAATGACAGCGAGATGCCAGACTCTTATAGCAATAAGGATTAAGACAATGAGGATCCCATTGAGGATCCGGTTTACTTTTTGAAAGACATTTAGGGGAACATCTCTCCATTTCTTCATCTTCTAGATGATATTCAAACCTCAGTTTATATAGCAGGATAAGTTCAAAATTTTACAAATCGATCCGGATTTTTTAGCGGGGAAGATTGCAACGGAAGATTTTATAATATTTTGTTTACATCCTATAGGCTAGATCATAGAGGTTGCATAAAAACCTTGTATCTTCTATTTTTTCTTAGTCTTCATGCGCCTGTAGCTCAATGGTAGAGCAGTAGCCTTCCAAGCTACCAGTGTCAGTTCGATTCTGATCAGGCGCTATTAGATAGAAGAGAACCAAACATTTAACCAAGACCGAAATCCTACTTTAAGGGATGCCGTGTCGAATTATGTGTTTTTTAACATAGAGGGAACAAGGCTTGGCGCTGCAAGATGAAATATCAATCAAAGATTTATTAGAAGCTGGTGTGCATTTTGGCCACCAGAAACGTCGTTGGAACCCGAAAATGAGGCGATTCATTTATGAGGTTCATAACGGACTTTATATTATTAATTTAGCAAAAACGGCGCAACAATTGCGCTATTGCCTCAAAGTTGTTGAGGATGTAGTTGCTCAGAAGAGGTCTATCCTCTTTGTCGGGACTAAAAAACAAGCCAAAACGGTCATTCGCGAGTCTGCCGAACAGGCGGGCGAGTTTTACGTCTGTGAAAGATGGCTTGGGGGCATGCTGACCAACATGGTCACCATCCGCCAATCGATTAAAACACTTGAGAAAGTAGAAAAAACAGTTGCCACCGGGGGTGAAGGTTTAACAAAAAAAGAGATGGTTTTGCTGACAAAAGAGCAGCAAAAACTGGAGCGCAATCTTTCCGGAATTCGTACGATGCGCAAACTTCCGGGTCTATTAATTGTAGTCGATCCGGGTCACGAACACATAGCAGTCGCTGAAGCGAATAAATTAGGCATTCCCGTTATGGCTTTAGTGGATACAAACTGCGATCCAGACCCTATTAAATATGTGATTCCCTGCAATGACGACGCTTTAAAGAGCATAAAATTAATTGTACAAATGCTCACCCAAGCTATTATTGATAAAAAAAATGAATTGAATTTCTCCTTCGAAGGGGAAGGGGAAGAAGAAAAACTCAAAGGGAGTGCATCATGAGTCAGATTACCCCGCAAATGGTCAAAACCTTGCGCGAACGCACCGGTGCCGGCATGGGAAAATGCAAAAAAGCACTCGAAGAGGCGAATGGCGACATTGAAGCAGCCATTGCCCATTTGCGCAAAGCAGGGATCGCTTCAGCCGTAAAAAAAGAGGGGCGTGAAACCAAAGAAGGAACCATTAAAACCGCTGAGAATCAATCCTTGATTGCCCTTATAGAGGTGAGTGCAGAGACCGATTTTGTGGTTCGAAACGACCAATTCCAGGAATTTGCCAATACTCTAGCTCAAGAAGTTTGTGATACACTGCCTTCAGATTTGGAGGCTTTTTTACAACAATCTTTCTCTAAAAACCCCGGTGTTACGGTTGATGAATATCGTTTAACGATCATTCATAACTTAGGAGAAAACATTCAAGTTCGAAGAATATTTCACCATCCCAAAAAACCCAACACCTCAATTGGTGTTTACTCTCATGCGGGGGGGAATTTAGTAACTTTAGTTGAGCTTTCGGGCAGTAGCGATGAAACGGTGCTAGCAAAAGATATTGCGATGCATGTGGCTGCAGAATCTCCTTCATATCTCTCTAGAGAAGAGATCCCTGAGAGTGAGATTGCCCATGAAAAAGAGATTGCACGAGCTCAAGTTCAAAACAAACCCGATCACATTATCGATAAAATTCTGGAAGGGAAAATAAAAGCTTATTGCAATCAGGTTTGCCTTCTCAACCAGCACTTTGTCAAAAATCCGGACATTACCATTGAGGAATTGGTGGAAAAGCGCGGGAAAGAAATTGGGAAACCCTTAAAAATCACTCAATTTGTGCGCTGGAAAGTGGGCGAATAGGATGGTAGCTTACAAGCGAGTTCTTCTCAAAATCTCGGGAGAGGCCTTTACGGATGAACAAGCATTTGGAGTAAAGCCGGATGCAGTGCATCATGTGGCGGAAAAAATTGCAGCCCTGCAAAAGAATCAGATCCAGGTCGGCGTAGTGATGGGGGGCGGCAATATTTTTCGGGGCATCCAACAGGGCGCCTCCTGGGGGATGGAGCGGACTCCTGCGGACCAAGTCGGGATGCTAGCCACTCTTATGAATGGGGTTATTCTCCAGCAAGCATTGATCCAGGCGGGATGTAAAGTGCAGATGATGAGCGCTCTTGAATGCCCCTCTATCGCACAGGGCTTTCACTGGAGGCAAGCTATCCGCTATCTTGAAGAGGGTAACATCACTCTTTTTGTCGGAGGAACGGGTCATCCCTATTTTACGACAGATACAGTAGCTGCGCTCAGAGCTTGTGAGATTAAAGCTGACATTTTGCTAAAAGCCACAACACGTGTGGACGGAGTTTACGATAAAGATCCCCGCAAGCATAAAGATGCAAAAAAATACGACCAACTCTCTTTTGAAGAGGCTTTGCAAGAACGGCTAGGAGTGATGGACCTTTGCGCTTTTACTTTATGCATGGCAGAGCACATACCTATTCGTGTTTTCAATTTTTATGCTGCCTCTTTTCTGGAGGCACTTACAGATGAGACTATTGGAACGATTGTAAAAGAGAAGTAAGTTATGGATGTATTGGATGAAACTAAAAAGAAGATGAATGAAGCAGTGGAGCATTTGAAGCATGAATTTAAAAGGCTCCGCACAGGGCAAGCTAATCCTGAGATTCTCGATGGGGTTCAAGTCAAGGCATATGGGACACAAATGCGTCTACTCGATGTGGCAAGCATATCGGCGCCAGAGCCGAGACAGCTACTCGTAACGCCCTTTGATGCTAGTAACACAAATGCCATTGCCAAAGGGATTGAAGCGGCAAATCTCAATCTCCAACCGATGGTTGACGGCAATGTAGTCCGTATTAAAATACCCGAAATGGACGCCTCTATACGCCAGGATTTAGTTAAGCAAGCTCGCCGAAAAAGCGAAGAGGCAAAAGTAAGCATCCGCAATGCCAGACGGGATGGGAACGAGCGCATTAAAAAGCAAAAATCCGAGGGTGAAATTCCAGAAGATCTTTTGAAAAAGCACGAGAAGAGAATTCAAGAATTCACTGACAACTATTGTAAAACGGTAGATGAAATAACAGAAAAAAAAGAAAAAGAAATCATTATGATATAACAAAGTCAATGATGGCCATAAAATAGCCAAAGGATTACTATGTTTTAACCCTTTAGGCCCCATCGTCTAGCCTGGTCCAGGACATCGGATTTTCATTCCGGCAACAGGGGTTCGAATCCCCTTGGGGTCAGTATCTTAAAACTATCCTTTTGCAATGGGTCTTTAGCTCAGTTGGTTAGAGCACCTCACTTTTAATGAGGGGGTCGTTGGTTCGAGTCCAACAAGACCCAATTCATTGGATGGTTTTTGATATCGGTCAGCATGGAAAATAGCTCGCGTAGTTCCAGGGCCAGTGTTTTTTACCCTCTTTTTTTGTTAAAAATAGCGCAAGTCAAATTGGTATAGATTTTGATAAGAGACCTTCAGTTGCGGGTTAGGCTGTCGAGGAGTATAGGGATAACCTCGTTTGACCATCTCGTAAGCAAGGTCATAGAATTCTTTAGTCAAGGCCCACTCAAATCCGTTAAGACCAGAGCGATCTTTCCGTTTAAAATCTGCACCACTAGTGATAAGCAGTAAGGCCACTTCCCTATGTCCATAGCGAAGGGCAACGTTTAGCGGTTGATGCGCATTTTTTTCTTTATTTTCATAACACCCTCGGCGAATATAGGCCTCTACAAGGCTGCCCAAGCGCTCACCTTTAAAGTTCTGCCTAAAAAAGGCATGCCCCAGCAACTCACTCAAATCTGGATCCTTAGCTCCATATTCTTTCATATACTGAATCAAAGCCTCATGGTCGCCTGCATCCGCTTCCTTCAATGCGGCAATATAACTTTTTCGACAGCGTCCATCTCTATTTAATTCTGTTGGCCAGGTTGGAAATGGACATTTCCAAGCTTTGAGATAACGATCTGATACAAGCCTAGCAAATCTGCCGTTACCATTTGGATATGGGTGAATCAAAGCAATTTGATGATGAACCCTGGCCGCTTGTTCCACTAGCGTTAACTCACAAGCCTCACCACACCAAAACTGAACATCAGCACAAAGCTTCTCCAGTGCACAAGGGATCTGATATGGCTCTATTCCAATACTAGTTTGGGTAGTGCGAAACTTACCAGCCCATTCCCACACATCACCCAGCATATCTCGATGAATTTTTTTTAGTGTAGATAATTTAAACCAATGTTGCGGTAAATCGATCAACCTTAATAAATATTTACTAAGTGCAAAGGAGATATTCTCGGCCTCAACTATATTCAAGTCTTGCAATGTTGTAACCCAAGATAGCTTGAGGCCGCTAATGTCATCAATGGGAGTTGCACCTTCCGGATAGGAGAACATCACAACTCATCTTCCCACAGCTCTGGGCCCGAAGATTCCAACAGTTTTTTGGTTTTTTCATTGATTAGCTCGCTCAATAGCCTACTATCAGGCTTTTGAGCTTCCAGGCTCATGGTCCCTTCTAGATACTGAATCGATCTTTTGGCCTTTACCTCTGCCTGGTTTTTCCGGATAATCTCAAGGTCCTCTCGCGGAAGAACACTTATAAGCAAATCACACTCCATTGAATTCAAGATCTTTTTTAAGGTAGCAATATTGGGTTGTAGTCGTCCTGATTCTATATTTGATATGGTTGATTGAGGAACTTTTGCTCTTTTCGACAAAGCACGTTGCGACATGCTAAGCTGGCTACGGATTAGGGCTATGAGCTGGCCTATCTTAAGACCTCGTTGTTTTTGTCGTAAGTCAAATGCTGAACTAACAATCTCTTCAAGAAGCAGTTTTTCCGACCGTTTAGGCTTTCTCATCTACAGGTTACTCCATCATATCTACCTCTATGATAGTATAATCTCTATCAATATTCAAGAATATGATCTATTATTATGATCAAAAATATACTTTTTGATAGTTTTAAACATATCAAAATTACTGACGCTAAAAGAATTTACACTTGAGCTCGGAACTCTCAAGCCTGTGGTCGGCCACCAAAAGCTCTGAAGGCGTCTATCCACCACCAATTCATTGGTTGGTTTTTGGATATCAGCCAGCATAGAAATGATGTAATGTCTTTTCCGATCGAAAGTCAATCACACCGGCTTTTACAGGAAGAGAGATTTTTCAGAACCGCTTATTGATAGTTTCATTCAAAGCCTGAGCCCTAATTTGCCTTTTAATATTGATAAATAACGTCCCAATATCAGTAAAGTCTCCCACTAGAGATGTGGTAAATGGGGCCGAATAATTCTTACGATATTTTCTTGAAATCGTGTAAGTATAATCGAAATCAAGGGCCCAGCAAGGATTGAGCAGGTAGCATACCCTATTTGTATGGCACCTCCCCATACCCACTTATAACTTGAGAAATTAACCGGATCTCCTGTTCTTCAGTAGGAATGCCATCAGTCCTGCTTAAATTTAACAGAATTATAGCTTCCGCCCAACCCAAGAAAAAATCCGGGTTGGTGAGGTACAGCTAAGTCCATACTCTCTGCAAAAACAAGAGTAAAGACATGCATTATGCATGAAATTAAGCATATTTGAATCAATTTATTCATGGCTGTTTCTTCTTCAATTGCAGTTCAGATCAAACGGCTCCAATAGGGATGGGCACCCGCACTATTCTGCCTAAAACAGTAGGGAAAAATTACATTAGTATAGGAATTATTACAACAGCGGCTGATATCCCAGGCCACAAGGAAGGACTGAGTTTTACGTCGTAATGGATAAATCTTTGTCCCACAACGACTCTTAGTAAGATGAGAAAAATTTGACTATAAACTGCAAAAAGCTTAGCTTTCTATAATTAGTAGAGGGACAAATGAAAGATTAAAACGACTTCGCATGAATTAACCGGAGCTAATAGGTTTTTTATAGTACGCACTGATCCTGAAAAAAACGAGTTGCAGCAGTTGAAAATATGTCAGGAGCCAAATATAGATCTAATCATGAGGAAGGAAATACAGTAAATGCTAAGCTCTCGAATCAAGACAGATACAAGCATCGGTTATAGGACAACATGCCTGAACGACCTCTAGATTGTACAAAGTGCAAAAAACCGATTACTGTGTGCTATACTGAAATCGTGGGGGACAAGATAACCCGGACCGTGATGTGCGCCGACTGTCCTCATCTTGAAAGAAGGCTTTATGGAAAGGTACGCAAGGATGGAGTGAAAGAGGGAATTCAATCAAAAGAAACTGCTTTGGAATGTGGTAACTGTGGAACTTCGCTTGACGAGATACGCACCGGACATCCTGTGGGTTGTCGCGACTGCTATGAAGTTTTCTCTTCCGTGCTTATAGAAGACCTGCTGAAGGAGGATCGTATTTCCCACCATCTCACTTCCAATAAGCGAACCCAGCCTCTGCACATTGGCCGTACTCCGGGAGAAGTTACAGAAATCAGTCCTACCCTTCGTCTAATAGCCCTAAATGAGGCGCTAGACGAAACTCTAATTCGAGAGGATTATGAACAGGCTGCTCTATTACGTGATCAGATTAAGGCATTAAAAGAAAAGGCTCAGCATGAAAAAAGGGAAGAGTGAAGCCCATCCTGTTTTTCAATTAAAAAGTCCCTGGGAAGCTCATATTCACAATGTTTGGCTGGGGTCGAATCTTGCATTATCTCGTAATCTTGCTAAATATAAGTTTCCAGCAAAACTTGATAGCAGCCGAGGACAACAAATTATTTCCGCCATTTACGACGAGCTGAGAACTTGTCCTGAACTATCAAATCCTCAACTATTTCGATCTGAAGAAATCAACCCTGTTCAAAAAGAGTTTTTGCTCGAACATTTCCTTATTGGTGACGGATTTCATCGAGCTCATATGGGGGAGGGTTTTGTCGTAGACGATAACGGAGATTTTTTATCGGTTATCAACCTCAACGATCATCTGCAATTGCACCTGCTCGACACAAGACAAGAGATCGAAAAATCATGGAATCGATTGGTTAAAATTGAAGGATATCTCGAGAAAAAATTAGACTTCGCCTTCAATCCCCGCTTTGGTTTTTTAACAGCGGATCCTCACCAGGCCGGCACCGGCTTGGTTGTGACTCTCTATCTCCATATTCCGGCTGTCATCCATACAGGAGAGCTTCCTGAGCTTTTGGAACGGGAAAAAGAAGAAGAGGTCGATGCTGTCGGCTTGCAGGGAAAAACCACCGAAATGATCGGAGATATTTTAGTGAGCAGTAACAGGTGTACATTAGGACTGACAGAAGAGTATATTTTAACCACAATGCGTGTATGGGCTACCCGAGCTGTCGTGGCTGAAATCAGCATCCGAAAAAAATTGATGGAAAGAGATAATGAGAAAATCAAAAACAAGGTAACCCGTGCATTAGGCATTTTGACCCACTCGTATCAACTAGAGACTATAGAGGCTTTAAATGCTTTAAGCTTAGTAAAACTAGGCATTGAAATTGGATGGATCCTAAAGCCTTCGGATTTAAACATAAATACTGTTTTCTTCAACTGCCGTCGAGCTCATCTTTTAAATCTACTGGAGCATAAAGTGGATGTGGCAGATCTTTCTCGAAAAAGAGCTGAATATTTAAGCACAACAGCCAACCAGTTAACTCTCACTATCTAGTTTTGCCTAAATAGCTCAGTTGGTAGAGCAACGTATTCGTAATGCGAAGGTCGTCGGTTCGATTCCGGCTTTAGGCACATCACCGGAGACATTTTCAGAGATGGCAATGTCTCCGGCTTTTTCATTCCCTAAATCCTTGTTTTTCTGCAAGATATAGCAGAATAACTGGATCTAAAAGATGAGATTTTGCTTTCAGCGCTTCTTCCAGTTTTTTCAGTCTCTTTTCACTTGAGGCTTTCATGAGTTTGCCTCTCTTCTAATTTCTTAAGCCGTTCCTCAAAGTCATTCATCCATATCTATGGCAATGGGATTTCATGGTGCATATCATAATGTTGAGCATATCCAGTTCCAGGAGGAGACATTGGACGAGCACCTTTGGAATGTAAGAGATCGGAAATAGATTTATTCTTTTCAGAAATAGCAACCTGATAGGGTGTTAATCCACTTTTATCCGCAGAATGGATATCAGCTCCGAGGCTAACTAAGTGTTTGACAAGTTCAAGTTTTTTTTGCGATTCCATCTTGGCTTTAATTAATAATTGCAGTGGACGATGCCCATTCCAAGAAGTGTCATTAACATTAGCCCCTGTGGTTAAGATTTTCGTGACGGATTGCACTAATTCCTCTCCTCTTTGTTTGACTAGTGCTTCTCCTAGAGAAAGCAAAGGCGTTGTGAGGTTAATACGATGTTCAAGTTCAGACAAGGTGCTCAGTATATTATCAAAACTGACAGGCTCATTAAGGTACATGTCGCGCATCAATTGGTAATCACGTCGCAACTCAGGCAGTCTTTCAGCTCTAGGAACAAGACGAAATGTTCCAGACTTAGCTTGGGCATAGTTTGCTGACGAATCACGAAAGAACAGATCCTTCGCTGAAACAACGCGGTCTCTGAGGTCGTGGTGATCGATAGCTTTGATTGCCTCTGAGTGATTCGCCAGTGCCGCAGTATCAGCATAGTGACGAGAAAATCTATCTCGTATTGGTTTGTCGAGAGGTCGATGATACTCTGCGTGTAGAATTGTAGCTTTTTCCCAGAAAGTTCGCTCGATCTCTAGAGCTACGACTTCACAATGCCAGTCGGGAAAGGCTGTGGGAAAAACCTCAGCAATCCAAGGTTGTATTGGATAGCGTCCAGTGGGTTGCTGATCAGTTACAGAGCCGAACTCAAGTTTTACAGAACGCTTGATGTAGGCAAGCCCTTTGGGTAGCGATGATGGGTAGTGAAAAAGAATTACTGGTGATTTGGTTTGGGGGTCTTTTAAAAATTCGAATCTTGCCTGCTCATTTTTTCTTAATACGTCCAATGCCAGTCTTTCTAACATCGACATAATCTGAGTCTGAACCGCCATTTCACATGCCTCTTCAGCTTTTTTCTTCCATTTATCAGCTTGACTGCGATTGGCAGCGGTTTCAGGAAGTCCAAGAAAAGTAGGCGACAGCGAAAGATCGATATCTTCAGAAAACCGATTGATTGCACCAAATATTTTTGATAGGGAAGTGCCCCCTTTGAATACAAGGCTTTCAGCGAACTCCGACTCGAATAGGATACTGAGTAACCAACACACGAAGAAATCTTTCTCCAGAATTACTGGGGATATGTTTCTTTGAATGGCGGCTTGTTCAATGTACAAGCGTCGTTCGTCAGAAGGTAGTTTTAAAAAATCCAGTTTCACTTCAAGCCTCCTCGGCTAATTCCTTAAAAATAGAATGCATCCATTCCGGTGTAAATCGAATATCTTTGAGTAATCCTTGCCGTGCATCGAGAGGTATAGTCCGTTTTAAATGTTTAAGCCGTTCGGGGGTGATATTTTCTTTGCCTAATTCACGGAACGCTTGAACTAAAAGACCACTGAGTCGCCCTGCCATCGCCATGTTTCTGGGAGTTGTGCGTCGCAGCTGAATGGTCGTCGACCCTATTTTTACCGTTCGACTTGGGCCATCTGTCAGAAATACAACTTTAGCAGGGACTTGTTCGGATAGTCCTAGGATATTTGCTGCATAAGCGCCCGTTGGTTGAATACGAGTGCAATCTCTGCCAACTAATGCCTCTGCAATCTTTTCTGGAGATGGTAGGAGCTTTCCAAGCTTAGGATGTTCCATAGGAAAATCATATATTCCTCTTGCAAGCCGACGAATGGTTCCTTTTCGGACCAGTCGGTGAAGAACAATATCTACAGTCTGCCGACTACCAAGGCTCAAAAAGTCCGTTGGAACAAATACTACGCCATGCCCAAGAGCAGTTATGGCATTAAGTATTTGCTGATCAATGCTATTCGATTTTTTTTGATTCTTCTTCATGTAAGAAATACTGGCATATTTTTCTTACAAATGCAAGCGGTTTTCTCCAAGTTTTAGCTAATATTAATATTTTTATTTGCAATCGACTTACAATCAACAATTGAATTGTTTTTCATGTTAGAAATATTGCCCTGTTTTTCTTACAAAACTAAAAGAACAGGTGGAAAGTCCCCATCAGTTGATCGATGAAACTAGCCCTATCGCCTTTATAAAATATCTATTTACCAAACCTGGAAATCAACCTGGAAAAACCCAGAACTCCATTTTTTCTAGGTTCATTAGTCTTAGAAATATTCTAATAAGACTTGCCTAGCTCCTTGCTCCAGCAATGCAAGTTCTTCATCAGTCAAAGCTGTTTCTACCAATTCAATAGGCACACCTTGCTCTTCAATCATGGCAACGCGGTATCCTTTTAATGGGCTATAAGAACCAAAAAGAATTTTACATCCTTTGATCTCGTCATCCAAATCATCAACTTGAAAGGCGATATGAGGGACTTGAGTTACCAATTCTGGTAGGACGTGTCCTTCTGGAAAACGGTGCCATTGAATATGCCATTTATTCGTACACATAACTGCGACAAGGAGCCACATTATGATCCGTATAGCTCGTACCCGTGACATATGCTATTATGATATTATCTCTAAATATAACATATACTATATTTGACCCATCTGTAACAGCATTCCATGTAAGAAAAACAAAAGTTTCTGTTTGGGCAAGAAACTTTTGTGTACAGCATTGCCCATTAACAACCAGCTCTTGTTGTAAAGGAGTGATCGCTATTCCCCGGCTATTATTTCCTGCTTGAACGGTAGCTGTGATTGAAGAGGTGCCAACATCTATATCATCAACTTCAGAATCAGAGGGCCCGGCACCACTAACATAGGCTTTTTGCCCATCAGGCGTGAAAACAACATATCCAGTGCCTGTCCCACTGATTGTGCCAGAGATAGTGGAACTTGAAACATCAATAATGACAATTTGAGAATTAGGTAGGTCTACAACATATGCTATGGTTGAATCTGGCGAGAAGTCAACAATAGTTGGGCCTTCTAACACAGTCAATGATCCCGGTATAGTACCTATGATTGTGTCGGAACTAACATCAATGATGCTAATAGAGCCGGGAATTGCACTGTTAGTGACATACGCAATAGAACCATCAGGTGCAAAAGCAACATCAACAGGGAACTCGAACAACCCCAAGGGAATGGTCGTGCTGACTGTGTTGGTACCTGTACTAATAACATCAACGGTAGAGCTAGAATTATTGACAACATATACTTTTGATCCATCGACAGAGGTATCAATGCCCTGGGGGGCAAATCCAGTTAGAGGAACTGTAGCAATTACAGTGTTGGTTCCGATATCGATTACACTGACATTACTTGAACTATTATTAGAGACATAGGCAAAGGAACCGTCGGGGGTGATTGTCACACCATATGGACCCGTACCAACCGTGACTGTCGCAGTAACCGTATTTGTGCTAGTGTCGATAACGCTTACGTTGCCAGAACCGTTGTTAGTCACATACGCAAATGCACCGTCGGGTGTGATCGCCACATCTTCCGGATCTGCTCCCACCGTAACCGTTGCAGTCACTGTGTCAGTTGCTACGTCAAAAACCGTGACAGTACCATCCCCGGAGTTACAAACATAGCCAAATGGAGTGGCTAAAACCTTATTTTGATTACTAATAATTAGAACTATTATTAAAAAAAGAATGTGTAGAGTTTTCAAAATATATTCCCTGCTAAGAAAAACGGGTTTATAGCAGAATAAGTTCAAAATTTTACAAATCGGACGAGAGATTTTGGTGGGAAAAAAAGCGCGGAAATCGATGCTGACTTATGTAAGTCAGCGAGATCGAGCGCAATCTTTCCCGCCAAAAAATCCGGATTGATTTGTAAAATTTTG
>JBAPRV010000027.1:0-8979 GCA_049281295.1 Chlamydiales bacterium | reverse complement strand
ATGCGAAGAAAAAGGGAAAAAACTTTTGGAAGCAGGGCGCTATTTTCCAAGTACAAAGCAATGTTTCAGATGTAAAACGAGAAATGAAATATCCCTGGATCAAAGAGAATATATTTGCAGCTGTGGGTGCCGGATACATCGGGATCATAATGCAGCCTTAAACTTAAGGGCCGCCGGGATGTCGGTCTAAAGCCTGTGGAGCTGCCCAGGTTGCTGGGAGCGAAGAATCAGGAATCCCTCGCCTAAAAGGCGAGGGAGGTTCAACGGGAGCAACTTAGGCGTCATAATATAAAGTTTTGAATAAGCTGTTGAGAGCAGTTTTTTTGCCCTCGAGAGACTTGGGCAATGTCTCTTTTAGAGAGAAAATTGTATGTTGTTTGTAGTTAATTATTTAGAGCGTTTAATGCTGGAGCTCTAATTTCCAGTAAAAAAGCAGACATCCTATATTTTTCTTAACTCGTTTATTTTCAATAGGGTTTTGGTTTTTTCGTTATTGATTTTTTAATAATAACTTAAGATATAAATTATAGTTATTATTTACTTGAATACAATATGTTATAAATAATATTATTTAATTAAGTGGAGTTTTTAATCCTTTTTATTCAAAGGGAGGTTAACTTTGTTAAAAAAATGTTTTTTTGTAAGTGCCCTTTTATTTGGAGTCGTAACGTATGCTCATCTTTCAGCAAATCAGGGCTGTGAACCACAGTGTCCGCCTGATCAGCCGACTGGTGAGGGTTATTGTAAATACGTTCGCTACGATCTTCAGTGCGACTATACAAAACGTTGTGTTGAAGAACAAATTCCTTGCACTCGAAAATGTTATCGTCAAGTGCCTGAATATTATACTGTTCAAAAGTGTAAGCAAAGAACTGAATCCTATTGCGAACCAGTTCAAAAATGCCGCTATGTGCCCGATTATTACACAGTTCCAGTTCAAAAATGTCGTTATGTTCCTGAGTACTATACTGTGGATGTTCAAAAATGCCGATATGTCCCTCAGTACTACACTGTGAATGTAGAGAAAACTCGTTGTGTTCCTGAATATTACACAGAGCAAAAATGCCGCTACAAAACGGAATGCTATGATGTACAAGAATACAAAACTCAGAAGAGATATTTTTGCGAGCCGAATTATAAATGTGTGCCTAGATACTACTGGAAATACCAGTGCAATACCCAAGGAAATTAGATAGGGGTAATATGAGAGAGCAAGGAGACTTGCTCTCTTTTTTATTTTTTATATAGGCGGTAAAATAGCAGACTTGCCATTAAGACTGTAAATCCGGCTGTTGAAATAATAGGTAAATTCCCCCCCCCTCTCTCATGTTGCAAAAATCATGCGCACCTTGTATTGTTATGCAGTCTTTTATAAAATAAGAAAGAGCGTAAAAGGCGGTGTTTAGACTTGTAGGCAATGCGATTGAAGCAGCTGCCTTTGAACGGCTAATATAAGCAACTGAGTTTATTAAAAATTCAGCTGTAAGTCTGCCTCCACTCCATAAAGCAACAGATCCTTTCTCACCGAAGAGCTGACCAACTGATGAAAGTTTTTTTAAATTAGATACTATACAATAGCCTCCTGAAAACCCAAAATTCATCAGCGCAATCTCAGCTTCTGCTCCGTCCCATAACAATTCTGCGGTAAATTTGTGACCCCACTCATGGACCAAAGTATTAAGTGGTGTTAGAGCTATTCCTAAAGAAAAACCTAAAAAGTAAGCCAATGTTGGATCTGACGAGAGAGTTTCTGAAACGATGTTTTTTGTTCTAGAAAATAACTCGTACCCTCTAGAGGCAGAATTGCTTATATAATTCATATTTTTCTAATATAATTAATATTGGTTAACAATTTTTTTATAGAAAAAAAATTTAAATTTAGTATAAATCTGTTTTGTTTTTTACGTGCTTCTCTCCTTGTTCAATGGTTTTATAAAGGAATGTTAATCAAATCTTTATATAAAATGAATCTTTCAAAAAGAAAAATGGCATTGAAAGGCATTAGAGGGGCTGTAGATTCAAGTGTTGTTGATGGTGCTCTATCTCTTTTTGGAGAACAACTTCGAGACCGGTGTGGGTCCCTTTTAATGCGATCAGCAACTTTTTTCCCCAAGCAAAATAGGCGTCGATTTTAGTGCCCTCAGAAGGGGATGCTCCCCGTAAATTTGCGAGAGTTGATATTTGGTCTGCTAGCATAATCAAACGTGCGTCTTGGGACATAAGGGGTATATGGTTAATATGGTGCTGCATATTTTCATCTAAACTTGATGCGGGGTCATTTGTAACTTCTTTCACTGTTTCGCAAATCCGCCTTTCAAAGCTCTTTTGGATTTCCTCCTCTGTTGTGAAAGTGTCTTCGAGGACATCATGAAGTATGGCTGAAACCAAAATATTTGAGTTTCGCACTTTTCCAATATCCCAGAGAATAGAGCAAACTTCTATGGGATGAATGATATGGGGTGTTGTTTTTAGTGCTTGTGCGTGATGCTTTTCAGCTCTATAAAGGAGGGCGAAAATTAATATTTCGATATCAAAATTTGGATTTTCATTTGCCTGGTATTTTTGCCATTCATCTATCAAAGGGTATAGATGAGTACGGACGGTGGGGTGATCCGGAAGTATTTCTAAAAGGGTCTCGACAGGAGTTGGGGATACTTTTCCGATAATAGAAAAACTTAGAGCACAAATTAAAAGAGAGAGAAATACTTTTTTTGATTTCATATCAAGATGTATTATACTTATTATAAGGAACTTAGTCAAATATGAGGGGGTTTAAAAAATATCTTATAATCAGCGCGATTAGCTTTGAAACCGGGTTTCAAGTTGTTCTGAAAGGTAAAAGTTATAATGTTGCTGATTTAAGTACTCTAAAATGATCAACCCTTGATGTGATCCTGGAGGGGATGATAGTTGACAACGGTTCCGGCTTCGATCGAAAACTATGACCTCTAGGTTGTGAATTTGACTTAGGGCAAATAGTTCTGGGTGGTCTCCCCAATAGCGCCGAGGAATGCGCATTTCACTGAAATATCTGTTTAGAGTCGGCCAATTCCACTCGTAGCAACAATTCGTTATTGCGGAGGAAAGGGTTTCTGAGCTCTCAAAGTGCTCTTCTTCCCATTGTATGGCTCGTCTTCTCTCTTCCTCGATAGTGGAAGCTCTATTTTCTCTCCCATTGATATAGGAGTGGTAGTAGAAAGCCCAAAACAGACAGTCTCCATCTCCCGGAACATCAACTACAACTCCTTGTCCATTATTGAGTCCGGGCAGTGCGTTTACCCTGCGTTCAATATCATTGATGAGTGAACGGTTTCGATTGTCTAAAGCTTCAGCTTTCTCTCGCGCCTCTTGAATAAAGTGGATTATGGCTAATAGATGGTCTGCCTGGATTCGCCCTTTTTGTGCTGTTTCTCTCAATACTCGGTCAGCTTGAAAAACTCTGTACGATGGACTCATTAAAGGATCAATTGGCATAACAATAAACCCGCAAAAAGTGTAGAAAAGAGCGAATGGAGTGAATAGTAATAAAGCAAAAGCTAAAAATACTTTATTCACTGCTTGAGCGATAAGAGATCTATTTTGTTCAATATGTCCTAAATGTTTGACTTGGCGCCCATACCAAATGGCGAGATGTCGATACTCATATCCAAAGACAAGAGGGTTGTAAAAATCCGATTTGATCTCATAGGCTACTCTAGATAAATTCATGAAAAAACTATATCCCATTCTAAAAATAGGGTAGAGTGAAATTATAGTTTAAGCGAGGCTAAAGTATGTCACTACCCCCTTCCTATTCGGGATTGCCTGTTGAAGAGCAGTACCGTTATTACCGAAACATCTGCATAAAGTTTAAAAAGATCATTAAATCTTCGAAAGATATTGATGAACTGCAAATGCATATGGATCAATTTCTAAATGCCAGCAAGCAGGTCCAGTGGCCTCACGAAACCTCCCAAGTGTATCATAAAGATATAGCAGAAAAGACCCTCCAAAAAGTTCCAAATGAGTTTAGGCGCTATATTCAAGATCTGGAAAAGGATTCTTCTCATGCAAATCCTCAAGATCTTTTGGACGCCCTTGAAATGGTTGAAACAATGATAGATAGTCTGAAAATCCGTTGAGAAAACATTAGCTGTTTATGGATAAACACGGGATCGCACAGATATTTGATGAGATAGCGATTTTGTTAGAATTAAAAGGTGAGAATCCTTTTAAAATCCGCGCCTACCATAATGCTTCCAGAACGTTGGAAGATCTTGAAGAAGACATTGAAACGCTTGTCAATGAAAACCGTTTAACCGATTTTCCGGGTATTGGGAAAGCAATCGCTGAAAAAATAACAACTTTAGTGCTCACAGACCACCTTCCATACTATGAGAAATTGAGAAAATCTATTCCTGAAACGCTTTTAGAGTTACTACAGGTCCCCGGCCTTGGAGGTAAAAAAATTAAAATCCTCTACGAGCAATTGAAGATAAAAAACATTGAGCAGTTAGCAACCGCCTGTCAAAAAGGAAAAGTAGCTAAACTTGAAGGGTTTGGAGTTAAATCCCAAGAGAACATACTGAAAAATATAAAAAAATTAAAGAGCTATGCTCAGAGAGCTCTTTGGATTTCGGCTTTAGATTGGGTACGCTTCATCTCGGAGAAATTATCTAAGCTTAAAGAGGTAAAAAAAGTTGAGGTTGCGGGAAGCTTTAGGCGTAAACTGGAAACGGTAGGAGATTTAGACTTCCTGGCGGCCGCCTCAAAACCGGAGCGTGTGATGGATTGGTTTACCAGGCAGCCTTGGGTGGAGCTGATTGTGGCAAAAGGCTCTACTAAATCCTCTATTCGACTTAAAGGAGGGCTTCAAGCCGATTTAAGGGTTGTACCTGAAAATGAATTTGCTTTCGCCCTTGTATATTTTACAGGTTCTAAAGACTTTAATATTAAATTACGCCAAAGAGCGAATCGCTTGGGATTCAGTCTGAACGAATATGGGCTTTTTGCTTTGAAAGGGAAGCAACGACCGGCTATCCCCAAAAAATCGGTCACAGAAACTGATGTATTTAAGGCACTAAAGCTCTCTTACATCCCCCCGGAATTGCGTGAAAATATGGGAGAGCTCGAAATGGCAGAAAAGGGGAAACTGCCTCGTTTGGTCCAAGAGGGGGACATCCGAGGGGTGTTCCATTGCCATACTACTGACTCTGACGGACATAATACGCTTGAAGAGATGGTGGAAGCCGCTCAGTTGCATGGATGGGAATATATTGGAATTGCGGATCACTCTAAATCGAGCTACCAAGCCAATGGGATGGACGAAGAACGTCTGTTCCAACAAGTGGATCGGATCGATGAGTTAAATAAAAAGGGTCGCTTTTCTACGTATGTGTTTGCGGGGCTTGAGTGTGATATTTTAACGGACGGACGTCTCGACTTTCCTGGTCGAGTTCTTAAAGAGCTAGATTATGTGGTGGCCTCGGTACACCGTTCCTTTAATCTTGATGAAAAGAAAATGACAGCTCGCCTGGTTAAAGCAATCGAGAATCCCTATACCACGATGATCGGGCATGTAACAGGCAGATTACTTTTAAAAAGAGAGCCTTACGCTGTTAATCTCACTAAGGTAATTGATGCCTGTATTGCGAATAAAAAAATTATAGAGTTAAACGCTCATCCTATGCGCCTTGATTTAGATTGGCGTTACTGGCACAAAGCAGCCGAAAGGGGATTAACATGCAGCATCAATCCGGATGCTCACCACACTTCAGATCTAAACTACTACCGGACAGGGATAAATATAGCTCGAAAGGGTTGGCTTAAGCGCACAGATATTTTAAATACCTTACCTTTAAACAAAATCTTCACATATTTTAGTACTTAACTCATGACAATGATGGTAAAAAACAGTATGATCCATTCGTGACAATATCAGAGGTACAAAAACTTACCGCCAATGTTGAGGGCTTTCTCAGCCAAAATGGCACTACTCTGAGAGAAGGAGAAGTGCTCTATTATTTAGCCCGAAGAAGTGCTCAGAGAGGAAAGATCGTAGAAATTGGTTCGTGGAAAGGAAAATCAACCATCTGGTTGGGTGTGGGTTCTGCAAGCGGTCCTAAAAGTCAAATTTATGCGATTGACCACCACACCGGCTCTTCGGAGCATCGCCAAACGGGAAAAGTATGGACTTTTCCTGAGTTCCAACAAAATATATCTAAAGCAAAACTAGACTCCCTGGTGCATCCCATTCTTAAAAATTCTTTAGAAGGAGCTCAAGATATTGAGTCTATGGTTGACTTGATTTTTATTGATGGCTCTCATGAGTATGAATATGTGAGGCAAGATTTTGAAACATGGTTTCCCAAATTAATGAATGGGGGAACCCTGGCCTTTCATGATTCTTTTTGGCCCGGTGTTAGAAAAGTGGTTCATCAAAAGGTGTTTAAATCTCCTTATTTTAAAAAAGCCCGTTATGTGAATTCTATTGTCTATGCTATTAAAACAGAAAAAGCAACTTATTTAGAAAGAATTGAGAATCGCTTTTCTTTACTCATAAAGCAGATTCATTGGATCAGCCTCTATCTACCACAACCTTTTAAAAGTCTAATAAAGAAAGGGATATGGAGACCTTTTCAGAGAAAATGGCTGAATCGACTAAGTATAGCAGAATAAGTTCAAAACTTTACAAATCAATCCGGATTTTTTAGCGGGAAAGATTGCGCTCAATCTCGCTGACTTACATAAGTCAGCGTCGATTTCCGCGCTTCCTTTCCAGCTAAAATCTCTCGTCCGATTTGTAAAGTTTTGAACTTATTCTGCTATAAAACGACTAGGGATCCTCTCTCTTTTAAAGAGAGAGGACAAAATGAAAAATAGCTCATGATCTTCAATGGCTTGCAACAGGAAATCTATCTAGTTATTTCTTCCCAGGCTGTCCATTGAACCAGCTGCTATTCCCATTGTTTTGTGAGCTGTTATCGAACCAACTATTATTGTCCCCATTATTGTTGCCATTCATCATTCCACTTTGCTGCATAGAAGAGCCTCGCATTTGAGTAGGAGAATTCGTGTCGTTTTTCCCATTCATATTTTTGAGTCTTACCATTTTATTGTTGAGTTTCATTTGAGAGGCAAGCATCATAAAACGACCATTTGATCTAAGCCTAGATCCTTTTACTGAAACCATATCTCCCTCTTGAACCATGACTTTTTGTTCATCTAGATACCAAACCGGGCCTAGCTCAACTAAAACGGGGCCGCTGTCAGTAGATATAATGGCTAGGGTGTAGCAATCATTATCAGGCAGTCGTACTCGAAAAACTTTTTGGATCTTTCCATTCATTGTCTCTTCAGTTGAAATATTGTAATTGGAGCTAAAAAGATAGGCGACATCACCTCGACTAAATCCATAGTCACCATAGACTTCTCTTTCACCATCTCCATCAAAAACTACCCCCAATGGAGGGCAATCGTTATTCATACTATCCTTATTCATCATACCATTATTCATCTTACCCTTATTCATCATACCATCATTCATCATGTTATTATCCATCATGTCTCTATTAGCTGCTGATAGACTAGTGAATGAAAGAGTAAGTAGGGAGAAGAAAAATAAATTAATAAATAATTTTAAACTTTTCATAGAATACCTTTTTTAATTAGACCTTCCTATTAAAATCTAATTTTACTAAATAATTTTATTTAATAAAAAAGTTATTTATTGAATTATTACTAAAATTTGCAAATATCTTTCATAGTTTGTTTTAAAAGGGGGTGGTTAACAATTGAATCGATTGAGGGACGGAAGCGGTAGGTCCAGTTTGTATCCAAAATCTTTCCGGGGATGTTAATTCTCTCATGATTAAGATTTTTGGAAACAAGCTCAGGAAATATAGCCAGGTATTCTTGTAAAAGATTGATGTGGAAAAGACTACAAGAGTGATGAGATTCATTTAGGATTTCCTTCAGATTTTCTGAAGTAAGGAATGGTTTATAGTTCCATTGTTTTGAGTCGGCATACAGTTTTGCTTCTTTAGGCGAGTGGCGCCACCAAAGTTGCAGGGTATCAGAGTCATGTGTCGAAACCGTTGTCATAGTCATAGGAGGGTACTCGTCAACAGGTATAAAACCTCCGTCTGTCTCCCACCGTCGTTCCCATCTCATCACTTTGGTTCCACAAATGCCTAAATCATAAAGGCATTCTTTGATATTAGTAGGGACAATGCCGAGATCTTCTCCTATAGGGAGAATAGGAGCTGTTTTAAGCATCATCTCCATCAATTTTCGCCCTTGAGCCATCCAAGTCTCTTCATTTTCAGGAATGAAGGAGCCCTCTTTGGCACTTTTTCCAAGAGGAATAGCCCATATGCGGAAAAATCCCACCACATGGTCTATCCGGTAAAGGTGGTAAAAGTGTGAAGCGAAATGGAGTCTATTTTTCCACCAAATAAAGTTATCTTTTTCCATCTCTTCCCAATCATAGATTGGAAACCCCCAGTATTGCCCGTCACGTGCATACATATCGGGAGGAGCTCCTGCAGATAAGTGCATTAAAAAGTAATGCCGATGATGCCAGACGTCTGCACTATCACGACTGATTAAAATGGGAATGTCTCCTTTTAAAAAGATTCCGTGCTTATTGGCGGTCCGTTTCACTTCAGATAGTTGCTGATAGCAGAGGTATTGTAAAAATGTATGCCATTGGCATTGACTTTGATAAGTGTATAAAAGGTCTTGATAGCTATTTTTGGAGGGGCTTTTGAGATGCGTGGGCCAATCTTCCCATGTTGTCCACATTTGGCTTTCTTTCAAAGATTTAAATAGTGAATAAGATTCTAGCCATTGATTGTTTTTAATAAATTCTTGATAGGAAGATGTTTCTGAAAGAACGGGGTGCATATATGAAAAATAGTCCCGAAGAAATCGATATTTGAGATCTCTCACAATGTTATAACGCACCCGAGAAGTGCGGTTCCAAAAGTGGATTTTTCT
>JBAPRV010000026.1:0-2794 GCA_049281295.1 Chlamydiales bacterium | reverse complement strand
GCATCATCTAAAATACGCCAAGCTTTAAGCCTTTCTATAGATCGTTC
Organism: Chlamydiales bacterium; assembly: GCA_049281295.1. Classification (GTDB taxonomy): domain Bacteria; phylum Chlamydiota; class Chlamydiia; order Chlamydiales; family JAAKFR01; genus JBAPRV01. Next base: position 2,747 of record JBAPRV010000026.1, on the reverse strand, counting down.
ATTAATTTCTAAGCAAATCGACTTAGGCAACACCCCTCTCTATCAACCTTTACCCTCATCTATATCTCTTTGTGCTAATCTATTTTCTGATAACAATATTACACAGGCAAAAAAGTTATTTGAGGAAGGACTTACTGAAAAAAAAATTGCCAGAGAGGCTTTTTCTCCGATAACTTTAAGCTATCCCAACACTGCTGGTCGAAAATCACTTGCTGAATATCTAAAAGAGACGTGGGAAAAAGCATTTGGCATCCAGGTCCAGCTAAATGGAGTTGAGTGGAATATTTTACGCAATTATCTAGAAAAAGGGGAATTCCAGATGGGGATGAGTGGTGAGTCAGCTCTTTATCCCGATCCAAGCGAGCTTTTGGAACGATTTGGATCAATAAAAACCTCGAATTTCTCTCAATGGGAACATCCCATTTACCAAGAAAAACTCAATCTTGCTAAAGAACTGCCTGATCAACGCACACGATATTTACGTGAAGCTGAAGAACTCTTATTCGAAGAGATGCCTTTTATCCCAATTTCTAACTTTAATACTCTTTATGTACACAACCCTAAATTGAAGGACTATGTATTCGATCACAATGGATGCATAGATTTTAGATGGGCCTATTTAGAGAACTAAGTATGAAAGTATTATCTAAGAAAATTTGGGCCGTTGCGCTCTTTTTATTGTTAATTGTAATAGGCTGTCAAAATCAATCTGAAAAGGACAGTCAGACATTACATTTAAATTTTCAGGAAGGGGATGTGCCTACCCTGCATCCTCATCTTTTAGAAGGACATATGCGAGGGAGAATACTTGGAAAAGCCCTGTTTGAAGGATTGACTCGCATTAATTCGAAAGGAGAAGCTGAGTTCGCAGGAGCTGAGTCTGTTGAAATCTCTTCTTCCAAAACCGAATATACTTTCATTTTACGCGACAATAAATGGTCAGATGGGAGTGCTGTTACTGCTTTTCAATATGAAAAAGCTTGGAAGCAAGCTATTGCTCCCTCTTCTGACTGCAGATGGGCAGATCTCTTTTATGTAATTAAAGGAGCTGAAAAAGCAAAAAAAAGAACACTTCCGTTAAGTGAGGTAGGAATAAAAGCATTAGACGAAAAAACATTATTTGTTGAACTTGCCTTCCCTACCCCTTATTTTCTAAAACTCATAGCATCGCCTTTATTTGCTCCTGTTATACGAGAAGAGACGGAGCCTGCTCGATTTAACGGTCCCTTTAAGTTAGGTAAATGGAAGAAAAACGATCTTCTTGTCCTAAAAGCAAATCCCTTTTTCTGGGATTCTGACAAAGTGTCTCTTAGGGAGATTGAAATTCAGATGGTAGACGATCCTCATACTTCTTTTCTAATGTATGAAAAACAAAACATTGATTGGATTGGCAATCCATTTTGCAACCTCACTTCTGAAATGGTCATTCAATTACAAGGGAAAGGAGAATTGCAAGCGAAATCTGTAGCTCGTACCCTTTGGGTTTATATAAATACTTCTCACCCTTTACTTTCCACTTCTAAAATACGTCAAGCTTTAAGCTTATCAATAGACCGTTCTCTAATTGCTAAGCATATCTATCCCGGCAATTCTCCTCTTTATCAGCCCTTACCCTTATGCCTTTCTCTTTGCCCGAATTTATTTTCGGATAACAATCTTAAACAGGCAAAAAGGCTATTTGAGGAAGGGCTTAAAGAAATAAAATCTACTAGAGAGGAATTCCCTATATTGACGCTAAGCTACCCCAATACTATTGGCCGTAAATCACTCGCTGAGTATCTAAAAGAGACATGGGAAAAGACCTTTGGTATCCAGGTTCATTTAGAAGGGATGGAGTGGAATGTTTTCCTTAGTGATTTAGAAAAAGGGGCATTCCAAATAGGAATGAGCAGTGCATCAGCTCTCTATCCGGATCCAAGCGAACTTTTGGAACGATTTATATCCATAAAAGCATCTAATTTCTCCCAATGGGTGCATCCTGTTTATCAAGAAAAACTTAAGCTGGCAAAGAAATTTCCTGATCAACGTAGACGATATTTGCGCGAAGCTGAAGAACTTTTATTTGAACAGATGCCCTTTATCCCAGTTTATAATTATAATGCGCTTTACGTTCACAATCCTAGATTAAAAGGCTATGTGCTAGACCACAATGGATGTGTGGATTTTAGATGGGCCTATTTTGAGGATTAAATGTGAAAACATTTGTAATCATTTTGTCACTATTTTCCTTATCCTTCAACTAATACGAGCTATGCCCTACGTTTGATCTAGTAATAACGACCTAATGGTAGTCCATACCTCAAAATAGATATAAATTATTTTAATATTTACAAAAATACCAAATATATTATAACTGTACCAAATAAAATATTTTTTATGCCTCTATCAGAAAAAGAATTAATTCTTGAAAAAGCACTAACAAACATTTTTCATAAATTTCCCGCTTTATTTGATGACCGTCTTCTCGATGGCTTGTACAAGCTCAAAGGCAATAGCACTAACCAATTCATATCGAGCCGTTCCTACTCTCATATGCGACGCATCCTCATCGTCCAATTTTTCCTTCAAAAGAAAATAGAAGCACTTTTAAAGCAGGGAACATATGAAAAATCACTTTTTTTAAAAATCTTCTCCGAGTCTCACTGTCTTTGCACAGCAGTAGCTGTACCCTTTCGCAAAGAGCAAGACAGCTTTGGCGGCTCGAATATTTTCAAAGCCTTTTGCTCCATTCTTCCGGGGATTCGAAA
>JBAPRV010000025.1:0-19805 GCA_049281295.1 Chlamydiales bacterium | reverse complement strand
TGTGGAGCTGCCCAGGTTGCTGGGAGCGAGGAATCAGGAATCCCTCGCCTTTTAGGCGAGGGAGGTTCAAATAAGGAATATAGCATGAGCAGCCAAACTGTACCTTCCATCGATAGGGAAAATCTTAGAGAGCGTCAAGAGAACCCTTCTAAAAGGGAGGGGGCTATCGCAGGTAGAAGAGTGCAGGTATTGGAAACGAACTGGCATAATGCGGTTCAACCGGTGTTTTCGAATGTGGCAGTATTTGCTACCGAAATAGATTGTGTCAGGATGAGAGCTGTATCCAAGGAGGTTAAGGAAATAGCTGACAAGGCAAAGAAAGTTAGGTGGAAAGAAGTATACGGGCTCGATGAAACATTTTATACAGATTCGAATTATAACAAGGTTGTAAAACACAGAATAGGCATTTTGAATAAGATGCCTTATGATGTATTCTTCTCCTTGGAAGCCCCTCGCTTTGCAGAGACATTCGCGAGGATCAATTCAGAGGAAGGCGCCAGGATCTTAGTGACTGCCTACCAATATGCAACTTTTGGTTTTCGAGGTTATAAAAAGGATGTAGAGAATTTCATCAAAATGGCCGAGGAACTAGCAAGGGTTGGCTTAATCCGAGAAGCTGCTGAAAGCTTAGTAGAAGCTCGGAAGGTCGCTATAAAATACATTGAAAAAAACTGTTTGGATGACTTCCTAAAAGCTATTGATGCTTTTGAAAGAACTGAGAAACCTTTCTCCAAATCAATGAAAACTCTCATCAATAATGAGATACGTATTCTTATCGACGCCTTTGTCGACGCTCAAGAGAGAATTGATCCAAACAAAAAAAATATAAAAAGAAAACTACTAACCCGTCTATCCAAAAGCTTCACCACCTCTTCTTACATCAAATTTATTGTAAAGCGATTGAAAAAGGCTCCAGATGTCGATGCTCAAGAGAGAATTGATCCAAATAAAAAAATTGCCGAGCCTATCAGAAATGCTCAAAAGAGCTTACCACTTATAAAAAGACAACTCACCTTCCGTCTACCCGAAAGCCACTTCAGCATTGTATTTTTTCTAAAGCGATGGATAGAGGCTCCAGAAGAAGCTGTTGCGGATAAAGAGAAAATGCGCGAGCTTATTAAAGAAACTGAAGACTCTACAAAGAAAATCATGATCGAACTCTACATGATTATTGCTTCTGTGCTGGCAAATATTGATCCGGCTGATGATTTAAAAGAAGCACATAAAATCGCCATGAAAATTGAGAAGCCTTCAGATAGAATCGAAATTCTTATAATAATTGCTTTTGCAGGATATATAAAAAATTCGGAAGAAGTAGTCCAACCCCTTAAAACAGTATGTGAAGACGTTTCAAATTATTCAGTACAAGCCTATCAGTATTTCTCTATGCTAACGTCAATAGATCTAGAAAGGGCGCCTAATATTCTAGTTGAAGAGATTTTGAGCGGTGTTCAGAATCTTTCTGACAAAGCTTTGCTTCTCACTTGGATTGGTAGAGCGCAGACAGCAATCAATCCCCAAAAAGCAAAGGAGATCTTTAGTCATGTACTTGAAATCATAGATAATCTGGAGGGCCTTGATAAGGAGAGAGTATGCGGTATACTAGCCCTGGAAATGTCAGAATTAGACCCCCAAAGGGCATATGAGATTGTCAGAAAAGTCAGTATATATCCTCTAACTCTGATTAAAATCCAAGCTCGTATCAAAATTGCCCAAGTAATGATGAATCGAGCAATGACAAAAAAAGATTTAGATGAAGCAGCTAAAGTCTTTCAAGAAGCGCAGGATCTTGCAATAAGAAGGTTCCCATCTTCCTACAATCTTCTTCTGGATTTATTTGACTCCTCTATCCCTGTTTTTGATGAGATTCCACATGCTCAGATGCCCATGACAAAGGTTTAACATTTTTTATTGAATGAGTGGCATTGAGGGCATTTCGAAATCTTTTCGCCTGTGGTCCTCAGAAAGTGATAGGCGCAGTATTCGCAGATACAAAGCGTGTATAAGGGGGGAAGGGTCTCTTTTCGTCGATGCTTGAAATGAAAAAAAAACCACGGTCCAAAGCAGAGAAGTAAAAAGCATCCCATGTAAATCAAAAGAGCTGTGGAGATTTCTACTGTAAACATTCTAATCTGTGTTCGATTTCGAATTTGTTGGTATTCATACCATTTCCGAGAAATAACTTCCTAAATGGTATCATCTCAAAGATAGCTCAATCTCCTTGAATACCAACAGATTCAAAATCGAATTCAAATTTGTCCAGCGCTGAGGTGTAGGGAATCTTCTCAATTTCCGAGAAATCCGGGTCTTGAGTGAGATAGCTCGAAAAATTCGTGGTTTGTGTTGAAAAGGAAGGGGTAGGCATGTCGAGCAGTTTTGGCGGCCCCGGATTTTCTATCGGAGAGACAATGACGGGTTGGGGAGAAGAGTAAATGGGTAGATTGAGGTCAACTTCGACCGAAATGGGAACAAGAGGGGCGCTTTGTTCGAGATAGGAGAGGGGCGAAATACGAAAACAGAGCCCTAAAAGCAGATGGAAAACAGCAGCCGCGGCGAGCCCTTTTAAAAGGTTGGGATTGAACCATTTTTCTTTTTCCCTATAGGTAATTTCAATGTCTGGATTTTTTATGAATCGGAGCATGAGGAGTCATGATACATCAACCGAAGTTTTATATCACTCTGTTGAGCTAGGGAAAAAAGGCGTAGGAAATCGCCGTATTCTACCCCCCGGTCAATGCTTAATACGACGCTAATGTCAGCCCCGGGATGGGCGGCTAGATTTCGGTCGATCTCTCTGGAGAGGCTCTCCTGAAAGGATTCGAGATCGACGATTTCTTTCTTGCTGCCCACGTAAATGACGTTTTGTGCGTCCATCACAACTAAAATTTGGGTGGTGCGAGGAGCTGAAGGTAAGCTCAAGGAGGGATTTTCAATGTTAAGCGATTTGAGGGGCAAGATGTCGGCTGTAATAATAAAAAAAACCAGCATCAAAAAAACGACGTCGACAAGGGGAGTGAGATCGATCAGCGCTGTGGTCGGTTTCAACGTGGAGCTAAATTTCATAATCGGCAGCTCCCTTTGTCAAAAGATCGACGACCTCCGATGAGGTGGTCTGCATTTCCAATACGAGTCCTTTCACTCGGCTCACGAGATAGTTATAGGCGACAATCGTCGGGATAGCGACGACAAGTCCGGCGGCAGTGGTCACTAAGGCGAATTCCATCGCTTCACCCACAGCTGTTGTGGAAATATCCATTAACCCTGAAATGCGCATCTCTGAAAAGGCTTGTATGAAACCGAGCACGGTGCCTAGAAGGCCGATGAGTGGAGCTATGTGAGCTATAATGGAAAGGATGCGTGCGTTTTTTTCTAGGCGAGCCACTTCATTTAATCCTGCAATTTCCAGGCTCGATTCGATGGCATCTTTGGGATAATCGTGTTTGAGAAGAGCCACTTTTATGATATTGGCAATGGAACCTCCTGTCTCTTCACAGAGCCGCACCGCTTCAATGATATTGTGCTCCTGAATCACTTTGCGGAGGCTAATGATAAATGTGTTTGTGTCAACTTCCGATTTTTTTAAAAGAAAAAGGCGCTCAAAGAAAATAGTCATCGCTAAAAGAGAACACCCTGCGATGATAATTAAGATCACATTGCCTTCTGTGAAATAACGAAGGATATAATCAACCCATATCGATCCTAGTAAATTATTGTAATCCATACACTTCCCTCAATTTTTCTCGAGCTTGAAAGGCCCACTCTCCCCCTTTTTTTGCGACTGCTTCTAATTGACGCACCGCCAATTCAGGTCTTCCTTGAAGTTCATATATCTCTGCTCTTAGATATAAAGCTTTTAGCCGTGAGGGGGATATGATGTCTGTATTGATAGCCTTTGAAAGGAGCTTGATAGCTTGATCATACTCTTGTTTTCCTCGATAGCAATCGCTTTGGTAGATCCATGTGCTCAGTTGCTGCTCTTCCGAGAGAAAACCTTTTCCACACTCTTCGGCGATTTTGAAACAGCGTAAACCTGTTTCGAAATCTTCGCAACGAAGAGCTAATTTTCCTTGTTCGTACCACACTTGAGAGAGGTAGTACCCTTTTTGAATCCCTGCTTTGCTGTAGTGATCCAACATTTGGGAGAGGCGTTGTTGGGCTCTGAGCTCTTTTCCTTGCTTAAAATAGCATTGAACAAGAGTAAATTCACTCTTTTCATAGATAGGGGGGTAATTTGTTTTATGTTTGAGCAATTGAGTGAGAGGGTGATTTTTTTCTGAAAAGTCATTCAGTATGGATAGAAGTAGTTGGTGGCATTTTTCAAGATCGGCTTCACTGCTACAGTGAGTCAAATAGGCCGTTGCCAGTTCGACGAGCGCCTGATAGCGGAAATAGACATAGGCTTTATCCGGAATTTTTCCCTCTTCCAAACAGAGGTGAAAAGCTTTTACGGCTTTGTCGAAATAGGTTTTGGCCGCTTCTGTGGGTTTGCTATTCATTCCAATTAAATAGTGAGTAACAATTAGAAGAGGGGAACGGGGAAAGTACTCTTCAAAGGGTTCGAGATGGGTCAGCGCCTCGATTTTTCCCTTAAAATAATCGGCATAAGGGTATTGCCGAAAATAGGCCTCTGCTGCTCGATCACTCTTGGGATAGTACTCGTAGACGTAAGTGCGCCAAAGATGGGCCTCCTCTTTTTTACCCTCCTTTTCTGCTGATTCCGCAGCCCAAAACCATGCTTCAGAAGCATGTTTTGAATCGGGGTACTGATTTGCCAGATGAACGAATAGCTCTTGCGCTTTTTTATAGTCTTCTTGGTTGTAGTAAAGGGTCGCTAAAATATGAAGGGCGCTGTCAGCGTATTTTCCAAAAGGGTATTGGGTGAAGATTTGAACTAGAGATTCTTCAGCAATTGAGAAGTCGGAGAGCTCAATTAACCTGGAGGCGATCAATCCCCTAAGGTAAAGGGTCTCCTCTTTCTCTTCGATGGTCTCATTAAATTGAGTCAACAGTTTTTCCAAAAGAGTCAGGGAGGAGAAGGGGGCGTTGAGATAAAAATTGGCTTTCGCTTCAAATTTAAGGGCGCGGGCTGCTTGAGAGAGATCTTGTTTTTCGAAATAGCAAAAAGCTTGCTCGAAAGCAAAAATAGCCAATTCAAAATAGTGGCTGCCATGAGCCATCCCTTCCTGAAAATGATTCACACCTCGAGCATACCATGCGGCGGCGTAAGAGAGGGTGTGGCGAAATTGAGGATGGGTGGCCTGTTCGTATAAAGACTCTTTAGCCAGGTAGTCCTCTACGGCTTCTGCATGCAAAAGAAGCGCTTCCAGCTGCTGTTCTTGATTAAAGGGGTCGGTGTTAGTATTTAATAGAAGCTCGATAGCACAAGCTTTCTCATCTCGAAGTAAGTAGAGACGGGCTAAAGCGAGTGTTGCGGCTTCTTTTTCCTCGGATTGAAGTAGTTTTTTAAAAATTTTTTCAGCTTTTTCAAACTGCGGTTTCCCTAATTGTACTAAGCTGCAGCCTAGATAATAAAGGGATTGGAGGGTCCAACTGCCGCTTGCTTGTTCAGAGGCTAGAGAGTGCTCAAAAAACTCTTTTGCCATTTTATAGTTTTCTAAAGAGTATGCCGCTTTTCCTCTAAGGAAAGAACACTCGTAGTTCAACGGGTCATTTGGGGGGAGGCGCAAGGCGATCGCTGAGAGAAGATCATCGGCCGCTTGAGGATGCTTTTCTTTAAGCTCAATTCTCGCTAAATAGAGAGCGGAAACAAGAACAGGCTTCCCTTTTTCTCTCCCTTTGTCTTGCAAAAGCTCGAAATAGTGGCGCGCCTTTTCAAAATCGGCGTTCTGATAGAAAAAATGACCAATTTCAAAAAGGGCATGATCGTAGTGATCGAGATCTCTACGGTGGAGGGAACTGACATACTGGCTGAAAAATTCTAAGGCTTTTTCATAATCTTGTTTCTCTCTATGGCAGAGGGCGGCAAGATAGATCATTTCCTCGTCTATTTGATCCTCACATTTTTTTTTGGCATCTAATAAAGCGAGGGATTGTTCGTATTTTTCTTGCTGAAAGTAGGTTTCGGCTAAATGATAGCACACTTTTTTTTGGATAAGAGAGTGGGGAAGGGAGGCTTTTGGATAGTAACCTTTTTCAATCCCTTCCAATATCTCTTGGTAGAGCGTAATCGCTTCACTATACACATTAGAGAGCTGAAACCTTTTTGCTTTTTGAATGAGAGAGTCGTAATAGCTATCGAGAGACAATTCAAGTGCTCGGAAGTAGGAGAGATCTTCTAAGCGCCAAGTTTCTGGGGGATAGCTATGAACCACCGATTTTAGATTCACATAAGCAACCCCGGCAGGCTTTTCTCGTGCGACTAGACGAGCCAAAGCTAGTTGAACACGCGAGGCCAAGCGAGGAGGGGGATGGCGATCCAGCAACTTTGTCAGCGCTTGTTTCCCCTCTTCATAGTTCCCCAAGCTTTCATAAGCTTCTGTTAGACGGAGGAAGCTGTCGATATAAGTAGGCCAATCGACTTGGTATTTTTGGGAAGTGCGGATATCTATTCGGTCAATCAGCTCCACATACGCCTCTTTTGCCCTCTCAAAATCGCCCTCTTGCATGGCAAGTTCGGCATTTTGATGGAGCTGTCTTAGTTTTTTTTCTTCATCCTCCCAGAAAAAAGAGGTGGTGATCAAAAACAGAAAAATGAAAAACCCGAGACGGACCTTCATGAATGCATGCCCCAAAAAATTCAGGATACCATAGAATCGAGAAAAAAAAAGTTGCAGAATTTTAAAAAACAGACTAATTAGATGGATTAATGCCTTTTAAACCGGGGAGGAGGAATTAGTATGGCACTTAAAAGTACATGTAAGTCATTAAAATGTTTTTTAGAATGCATACAGGCCGATTTAGATAAAGCGGAAGCTGGTAACAAAGCAGCTGCGCAACGCGTGCGGACCAATACGATTAAGTTTGAAAAGATGGCCAAACTTTATCGAAAAGAGTCTGTTAAATCAGAAAAAACAGGCGGAGGGAAGGGAAAACCAGCTAAGAAAGGGGTAAAAAAAGCGGCTGCTAAAAAACCTAGAAAAACAACTTCAAAATCGACCGCTAGAAGAACTGTTTCCAGATCTACGGCTAGAAAAAGACCTACTGCTAAGTTGTTGAAAAAAAAGACGGCGAGAAAGAGAAGATAGAGCATTAATTACAAGTAGGATTATCTTTTAATTTTTTATTATCATAAAATATTTTTTAGTCCCGCCATATTTGTGTACCCCCGGCTAGCAGGGGGGCTTTGGAAGGCTTGAATCTATATCTATTCCCTGATATCATTGCTAAAATCTAATCCATGACAGCTTGAGGAAAGGATGATAAAAAAAATTTTTGCTTTTATGTTGGCTTTTACAGCTAGCTTGCCCCTTTTAGCGCAAGAAGAAGAGGCTGTGCGGCGACAGAGTTCTTTTTGGCAAACCTTGATCATGATCGCAATCGCCATTGTGTTTTTCTATTTCATTTTATGGCGACCCGAACAGAAAAGACGCAAACAGATGGAAAAAAAACGGGGTGCGATGAAGAAAGGAGATTCGATCACGGCAATGGGCATCATTGGAACGATCGATCGTGTGGATGAACAAACAGTCATTGTTAAAATGGTTGATGGTTCTAAAATTGAGTTTCTGAAAGCTGCTATTACCGAGGTGAAGACGCAAGAAGAGGTTGCCGAGGCAAAGCAGAGCCAAGAGGCCACTCGCTCTTAAGAGCCTGTCTAATACGGTTTTTAGGAAGTTATTTCTCGGAAATGGTATCTTGAAGCTTCCGATAGTCGATTTTTCCGGTTCCTAACAAGGGAATAACAGGAAGCTTTTTGGCTGAACGAATCCGTATAAGATTACTCATTCCGCTCTCTTTCAAGATTTCATTGGCCTCTTCCGTTGTGATGGGAAAGGTGGTGAAGAGGTAGAGGGAGCTTTTTTTTCCCTCTTCCTCTATTCCGCATACGGCAAGGGAGGGGAGCTCCGGATCTAGAGGCATCCCCTTTTTAGCAGCCGCTCCTTCTAACGCCTCTTCGATAGCCATCAAGCTAACCATCTCACCCCCGATTTTCACAAATCGTTTAAGCCGTCCCGAAAGAATCAGGTAGCCGTCTTCGGTCAAAAATCCCAAATCCCCGGTCTGATACCATGATTTCCCTTCTACCTGGACGAAAGGAGAGGGGAGGTGAGGATCAATATATCCTTTAAAAATGTTGGGCCCTCGAGCTAAAATTAACCCCTCTTTGCCTCTACTAAGCGGCTCAAAGGTGTCAGGGTCGACAATTTTTAACTCAACCTGAGGAAAAGGGATTCCAACTCCTTGTGAAGGTTGATCCGGCGGGTTGAGAGTTAGTATGGGAGAGCATTCAGTGATCCCATACCCCTCAATAATGCGAGCGGACGGGTTTAAATGGTTCATTTGGTCGTATAGTTCCGGAGGAGTTTTCTCTGCGCCGGCGACTATGAGTCGAATGGTTTTGAGCTGGGAGGACGAACTGACCCGAAGCAGATTCTTCAGAAAGGTAGGAGCGAGGCAGATGATCGTTACGTTCCAATTCTCAATTAAAGAGGCCATTCTTCTTCCATCTGTAGGATTTGGAGTGTAGGCAACTTTTAATCCGGCCATCCAGGGAAAGAGTCCTGTCACTGAAAAACCGAAAGAGTGAAAAGGGGGAAGCGCTCCCAAAAGCACATCTGTATCGCACATGTGCACAAGTTCGAATGCTCCCTGTTGGTTGGAAAGGAGGTTTTTATGGGTAAGCCGCACCGCTTTTGGAAAGGTTTCGGTTCCGCTTGTAAATAAAATGACAGCTGTATCCTCTTCGTTTTTCTTAAATTTTTTCAAAATGGATTTGGTCTTTTTACGCGCCTCCCACAAGGTTCGGAATTTATCGATGAGAGAAAGCTTTCGTGAGACCTCTTCGAGTAAAACAAATTGGTCATCGAGCCCATCGAGATCCACATTATCCAAACGATTGAGAAAGTTCCACGAGCTGATGGTGACTTGGATTTTTGACTGTTCGACCACAGAACGGAGATTACGGCTCCCCAATGTCCAATTAACCATGACAGGAACTTTGCCGGCAAGCATGGTTGCCAGCACCACGACATTTACAGCGATAGAAGCGGGCATCATGATTCCGATATTCTCGCCCGGCATGCGTGCAATGGCGCGGGCTAGAATAAGCACACTCCGCTTTAAAGTGCGGTAGGAAACCACGCCGGAAATCCTGTCGACGCAGGCGAGGTAGCCATCCATCCTTTCACAGGTGCGAAAAAAAGCTTCCGGCAGTGTTTTTCCAACTGCGTAGGCTACGTGAGGCCTCCCTTTTTCTTCATCCCAAAGACGAGGTTTTTTCTCTTCGGGCTCCTCCTCCTCCTCTCCTTTCCCTTTTTTAAGACGGGCCGCATAGACAAAAACAGAGCCGACCGTTGATAGATCAGATGAGTGAATGCCTGAAGCTCCAAAATTTTCTCTTAGAAAAAAAACGATTTGTGAAATGTCGAGAGAGTCTAGTCCAAGGTCTAACGATAAATGGTGGCTTGGCTGGATTTTTTCCTCTTCAGTTCGAGTGAGCTTTGCAATCTCCTGGATGACAGACCGTTTGATCTCATCGGGCACTTTTTCCAAAGAGATTTCCTCACCGGGGAGCTTCTCCTGGATTTTAGGAAACATTTTCTTAAAAAGGCTGAAAGAGACAAGTGTAAGAGGCTCCGGCCCTTTTGCATTAAACCACCGTTCTAGATAGCTATTGAGCTCTCGCCGTTCAGCTTTCCAGGGAAAATCTTTCGGGGCAGGGGTGCATTCAATAAGCACGTCGCGCCGGGGAGCAAAGAAGATAAAATTACGTAGTAAGATCTTAAAGCCATTGAAAAAAGCTTTTCCCAAATCGGGGGTTTTGCCTGTTAATGCTTTTGAAAAACTGCTTCCCCAAAGGCCGGTTGTGCGTATCAATACGACGTTGACACTGGGCTCACCCTGCAAGATGGTATGAACCCCTGAAGCTCCGCCAATGACCTCTTCCGCTCCCAGTTTAAGCCCTCCTGCCGGATAGATAAGCAGGTTATTTTTCTGTTTCAGAAGGGAGAAAATTTTCTCGTAGGTTTTGTCCATCTGCCGTCTTTTGTAGCTGTTTGAGGTGTCCTCAAAGCTAGGGACAGATAGAGCGCCGAGAAGATTGAGAAGATTACGAATAATAGGTTTATGAAAAAGATAATCGATAGCAACGGGACGGAGATGAAATTTTAACCAAAAGATGCTAAATAAAATACAAGGATCGATCTCTGCTGTATGGTTTGCTAAAAATAGAGTGCCTCCCGGCTTATTGAGTGCTTCAGGGGTTAGTGTCTCTCTCCCTTCTACTCGTATGCGATAGCGCAAAGAGAGAAGAAAACGGTTGATTCCATAAATAAAATAAGTGAACAGATTCTTCAATTTAACCTCGCGCCAGAGAATATTATAGCATAGATATGATCGCTTTGTTGACAACATTTTTCAAATGTCCCACTCTTGATGGGTGCGATATTTAAAAGAGAAAAAAATTGCCATTCAAGCGGTGTGGCAAGCTTCTGATCTTGCCCGCAAAATGCAAGGAAAGCTCGAGACACTTGATGTAGTGAACAAGGAGGACTTGTCTCCTGTAACCATTACCGATTTTAGTGTTCAGGCTTTGATCAATAAGCATTTGATGGAAGCTTTTCCAAATGATGAGATCATGGGCGAGGAAGATACCCTGTTTCTTCGCAATCCTCAACATCAAGCGATTAAAGAGAGGGTGGTCGAGCAGATCGAACATATTTTTCCCAAAACGAAAGAACAGGATATTTTAGACGCGATTGATAAAGGGGGGAGTGAAGGGGGAGCTAATCGTCGCTTTTGGGTGCTTGATCCCATTGATGGAACCCGAGGCTTTATTGATCAAGAGCAGTACGCCATTGCTTTAGCATTGATTGAAAAGGGGGAAATTGTATTAGGGGTGCTCGGCTGTCCCCGCCTCTCTTTGAGAGAGCACAAAAAGGGAGGGATTTTTGTAGCTGTCAAAGGAGAGGGATGCTCTTTAATCCCCTATGACACCCGAAAAGCTGCACCCGTGCATGTAAGCTCGGAAAGAGAGCCTAAAGGGGTTATCTACTGTGAACCTCATAATAGGTCTCAAACACACTCTCATTCAAAAGCTCATCTAATTGCAAAAAAAATGAAAGCCCATCCCAATCCGTTTCGACTCGACAGCCAATGTAAGTATGCGCTTGTAGCTCAAGGGGAAGCAGCCATTTATCTCCGCATTCCCGTTAGAGGAGACCAGATTGAAAAAATCTGGGATCATGCGGCAGGGGTAATCATAGTTGAAGAAGCGGGAGGAAAGGTGACCGATCTGGATGGAAAAGCGTTAGATTTCACTTTAGGAAAGACCCTTTCTGCCAATACGGGAACGGTCGTTACAAATGGCTTTCTGCATGATCAAGTGCTAGAGGCTATTCGAGAGACCTCTGCATGACTTAGGAAATGCCGAAAAACAAGCTCTTTCCGGTTAGATTTGAAAATTTCCATTTTTCGCATTATCAATGAGATAAGAGGAAAATGGAAACTTTCAAAGATACCTGGAAAGAGCTATTTAGCGGCGTTTTCTAAGTTATGCAGGGGTCTCTTCAAGAGATTCATGATGAAATACAAGCTCTGTAGTGCGTTTACCCACTCCATGATCGAGGTTGTACTCCGCAATTTCATTAGCTATTTGAGAGGTGGAGGCTTTTTTCTCGTCAGCCAAGGCAAAAATCGTGAGAAGAAGACCATAGATTCGCTCAACGTGCTGCCGGGCTACAAAAGAGTTGTAGCCTTTTTCTTCACATTCGACGCAAACGTTTAGTAGCCCTCCCGCGTTGATCACAAAATCAGGGGCATAGAGAATTCCCCGTTTTAGTAAAGCTTCTCCATCAGAGGGATGGGCGAGTTGGTTATTAGCCAGACCTGCTACAGCTTGGCATCGTAGGTGAGGGATAGTATTGCTATTAATGATAGCCCCTAACGCACAGGGGGCAAGAATATCGCATTCAACGCTTAGAATCTTTTCGGGAGCCACGGCCTCAGCTCCAAAATCTTTAACTGCCCGGGCCATGGCACCAGGCTCTATATCAGTAACGATGAGGTGAGCGCCATGCCAAAAAAGATGCTCCGCCAATTTTCTTCCCACAGAGCCAAGTCCCTGAATGGCAATCCGCTTTCCCTGAACTGAATCCTGACCCCAGAGCTTTTTACAGACGGCTTGAATGCCCCGAAATCCTCCAAAAGCCGTAAAGGGAGAAGGATCGCCGCTCGACTTAGGATCAGGAAGACCTACGGCAAAGCGAGTCTTTCTACCTACCACCGCCAGGTCAGAAATAGGCATGCCGACATCTTCGGCACATATGTAGTGACCTTCAAAATGATTGACCGCTTCTGCAAAAGCGAGCAATAGCTCTTTCGCTTTAGGTTTTTTATAATCAGCTATAATGACACTTTTTCCTCCTCCTGTCCCTGTTTCGGTGATTGCCGCTTTGTAGGTCATTCCTTTGGAGAGGCGCAAAACATCGTTAAGCGCTTGTTCAAAAGTTGCATAAGGGTAAACACGGATTCCCCCCAGTGCTGGGCCAAGCCGCGTATCGTGGATGGCAACAATAGCGTGCAACCCTGACTGTTCATCGGAAATTTCAACGACCCGCTCATACCCTTCGACATGATGTTCTTGAAATGTTAGACTTGCAACCGTTTTACCCATAACCAAACCTTGTAGAGTCAAAAATTAAAATGATATTTTCTCATATTAATTTGTTAAAGTCAATGAAGCTTGACTCTTGATTCTCTGTCTATTAAACTACGCTATTATTCATTAAAAAAAGGATTTGTCGTGAAAAATGAACCCATCTGGAGTTTTATGAACCTCTTTTGCCGCGCCCACCCCTGGCATGGGGTTGGTATTGGTGATGATGCCCCCGAAGAGATTCATTGTTATATTGAAATAGTTCCTACCGACACAGTAAAATTTGAACTTGATAAGCCGACAGGGCTTTTAAAAGCCGATCGGCCTCAAAAATATTCTAACCACTGTCCTACGCTTTACGGGCTCATACCGCAAACCCACGCGGGCGATCGCGTCGGGCAATACTGCGCCAAAAAAGTGGGACGAACTGATATTCAAGGTGACAACGACCCGATTGATATCTGCATTTTGACGGAAAAACCCATTTTGCGGGGAGATATTCTCGTCACGGCCAAACCCATCGGCGGGATTCGCGCGATAGATGGGGATGAAGCGGATGACAAGATTGTGGCAGTCTTAAAAGGAGACCTTGTTTATGAGCACATTACAGATATTAAAGATTGTCCGCAAAATTTAATCGACCGTCTTAAGCACTATTTCCTTACCTACAAAGAGTCTCCTGAAGATCTTTCTACCACAAAAAGTCGACGCATGGAAATTCTGGACATCTATGATAAGGAAGAGGCGATTGAGATTATAAAATTAGCCCAACAAGACTATAATGAACATTTTGCAGGGATTCGGGAACTATTTAGTCTGACTTTTAGAGATAATAACAAGAGTGATGTATAGCAAGGAGAGTCTACAGCGACTGCGGGAGCGTATTGATTTAAGAGAGGTTATTTCCACTCATATTCAACTCAAGCGCTCCGGATCTTCCTACAAAGCCATTTGCCCCTTTCATGAGGAAAAAACCCCCTCTTTCATCCTGCAAAAAGGGGATACTCACTACCACTGTTTTGGCTGTGGTGCGCATGGAGATGCCATCCAGTTTCTCATGACCTTCCTCAATTTATCATTTATGGAGGCCATTGAATCTCTTTCAGAGAGATTTAATGTAAAGCTCGAAGAGACCGAAGCGAACAGTGAAGAGAGGGTCAACAAAACCGCTCTTAAAGAGGCGCTAGAGAGAGCGCTTAAGTTTTTCCAGTGCTCTCTCCTTTATACTGAAGAGGGAGAGGCGGCTAGGCAATATCTGTATCGCAGAGGTCTAACTATAGATTTTATCAAACGATTTGAGGTGGGGCTAGCTCCCGCCACCTCCTCATTTTTTCACAAGGCGATGCGAGAAGCCAAGATTTCCAACTCCATTCTTTTAGAGTCGGGTCTTTTAAGGGAGGGGGGGCGTCCTTTTTTTTCGGACCGGATTACCTTCCCCATTCGCAATGCCTTAGGGAGCGTGATTGGCTTTTCTGCCAGGAAATATAAGGAATCAACGTTTGGCGGCAAATATATCAATTCGCCTGAAACAGTTCTTTTTAAAAAGTCGCGTCTTCTTTTCGGCCTTAACTTTTCTCGGCGGCGGATTGCTAAAGAGCGCCGCTGCCTTATTGTAGAAGGGCAGATCGATTGCTTAAAGTTGATTGAGGCCGGCTTGAACTTAACCGTCGCAGCATTGGGGACTGCCTTTACAGAAGATCACATCCGGCAGCTAGATGCTTTGAGCATCCGTCAGGTCTATTTACTTTTTGATGCTGATGAAGCAGGGAGATCGGCAGCTTCCAAAGTGGGGCATCTTTTTCAAAAAGTAGGCATTGAGGTGAAAGTCGTCCATCTACCACAAGGAAGCGATCCCGATGCTTTTTTGACAAAGTATGGGGCAGAAAAACTGATAGAAAAACTAGAGAAAGCTCAGGATTATCTCCCTTTTCAAGTAGAGCATTTAGCCCGGGAGCTCAACCCTCGCTCTCCAGCAGGCAAGACAGAGCTTGTAAAAACCCTTTCGCGCCAGATCAGGGAGTGGGAGGAACCGGTGATGGTGCATGAGAGTTTAAAAAAAGTGGCCGCACTTGTCCAGATTCCGGAAGAGATGGTTGATATCAAAGAGAATTACGCTTTTGACCTTTATGCCAAGAAAAGCCCCCTGCTTGCCCCAAAAATGGATCCCAATCGAGTTTTAGAGCTCGATTTACTGCGCTGGCTGATTCTAATGGGAGATAATAGACCCGATTTCATAGCAACAGCCTGCCACTATTTGACCGAAGAGCATTTTTGGGTTCCTGTCTGCCGACAACTGTTTCAAGCCTATCTGAGTGCAAAACAGAATAACGCTCCCTCAGATCTTCTCTCGTTAGTAATAGACCTTGATGACCAAAGCGTGATGGACGAGATTTTATTGAAGAAAGTGAACAAAGAGAGAGCAGAGAAGCATTTTATCGAAACGGCGCAACGGCTGCTAGATCGTCAATGGATGCATACACGAGAAGAAATTAAAAAAGAAATTATGAGCGGCCACCACTCTGAAGAGAAGGTTTTAGAGCTTGCCAAACAGTTTGATGCCTTAAAGATTGAGAGGAAAAAAGTCGTATGCCAGCGCACCTAATTTTTTTTGATGGAGATTGTCCTTTTTGCAGCCAAACTGTCCGTTTTGTTTATGGAGCGGATAGAAAAAAGATCTTTTATTTTGCTCCTTTACAGGGGGAAACAGCCCATCGGGAATTGGGAGGGCCGCAAAAGTTAAACACACTGGTTCTGCTGCAAAATTTTGGAACCGATCAGGAAAAAAAATTCATCGAAGGGAAAGGGGCGCTGCGTATTTTGTGGCTCTTGGGAGGAGGATATGCCTGGATAGGGTCGCTCTCTTTTCTCCCTTCGTTTTTATTTGATATCATCTATCGGATGATTGTCCGATATCGCAACCGACTTTTTTCCAACAAGCCCCTTCTTCAAAAAAAAGACGACCGTTTTTTACCCTGAAAATTTCTTTTAACAGCAGAGAGTCATCTCTCTAAAAAATCCCTTCTTTCCAAAAAAGAGAAACATTTTTAACATCATTGTTCTAGAGACCCCTGCATAACTTAGGAAACGCCGCTAAATAGCTCTTTCCATCTATCTTTGAAAGTTTCCATTTTTCCCTTATCTCATTGATAATGTGAAAAATGGAAATTTTCAAATCTAGCCGGAAAAAGCTCATTTTTCGACATTTCCTAAGTTATGCAGAGGATCTCTTCCAACAAAGTAAGGAAATATGAAAGCACAAACATTAACCGCATTTCCCTTTAATTTGCTGAATCGTAAAAGGAGAGTAAACGATGGAAAGTATGGGGTCATAAAAGGGGTTTTTCTACCCGATATTTTGCAGATGATCGGAGTCATTCTTTTTCTTCGGCTCGGATGGATTCTTGGGCACGTCGGCATTGTAGAGACCTCTGTGATTATCAGCCTTTCCTCAATTATATTGTTGATTACCGGACTTTCTGTTGCAGCTATTGCTACGAACATGCGAATTGGCGCCGGAGGTTCTTACTACATCATATCAAGATCTTTAGGAGTTGAATTTGGAAGTTCTATCGGTATCTTGATCTGCATCTCTCAGACCACTTCGATAGCATTGTGTGTTTCCGGGTTTGCAGTCTCTCTTCACGAATTTTTCCCCGATTTTTCCTTGCCATTGATCGAGGTGGTCACCCTGGTTTTCTTGGGAGTCATTGCCTACATTTCTACAAACCTAGCGTTGCAAACGCAAATTTTGATTTTTTGCGCCTTAATGGTTTCGCTCATCACGATCTTTACAGGGGATGCGAGCAACATCCCGGAGAGCCTAGCCCCTTCTGACACCTTCTCATCGATGCCTTTTTGGATAGCATTTGCCATGTTTTTCCCTGCAGCCACAGGGATTGAATCGGGTATGTCTATGTCAGGAGATCTGCGCAATCCCTCACGCGCTATTCCCTGGGGAACTCTTGGCGCTATTTTGATGGCCTATCTGTTATACCTCAGCATTGCTCTTTTCTTATCACACTCTGTTTCTCCTGCCATGCTCCGTTCCCACCCCTTTATTATTTATCATCTGTCGAAGGCAGGCTATCTCATTGTGATGGGGATTTGGGCAGCTACCTTGTCTAGTGCTTTTGGAGGCATTTTGGGCGCTCCCCGTGTGATGCAGGCGATTGCCAATGATGGGATTCTCCCTAAGTTTTTAGGAAAAGGGTTTGGCAAAACAAAGCAACCCCGCATTGCAACGATTGTTGTTTTTATAATGGCATTGATTTTGACCGTATTTACCCAAATCAACGTCCTTATTCCCATTCTGACGATGGTTTGCCTGGTAACTTACGGCCTTTTAAATTTTGTTGCTTTCTTTGAAGAACTCATTCAAAACCCGAGCTGGCGTCCCTCTTTTCGGGTACCTTGGATCATCTCTCTTGTGGGAAGTTTAGGGTGCTTCATGGCGATGTTCATGATCACAGCCGGAGGAGCCTTTCTTGTACTTGCCGCTGTCATTGCGATTTGTCTTTGGTCCTCAATGAGGCAAGTGAAAGGAAATTGGGAAGATATAAGAGCGAGTCTTTTTTCATACCTTGTGAATAAAGGGATAAAAAAACTGCAAACAATCAATGAGAGCGCCAAAACGTGGAGACCTCACCTGCTTGCGTTTATTGACATTGACACCCCAAACAAAAGAGATCTGATCAGCTTTTCACATTCGCTGAATCAAAACAAAGGATTTCTTACCTTTGCACTCGCTCTTCCCGAGGTTGAAAAGTGCGGCACCGAAGAGCTTCATCTAAAACAGTCTATCCACCAGTTTTTAGAAGACACACACGTGCCGGCTTTTACCCATATCAATCATAACAAAAGCGTTTTTAAAAGCATGAACGAGGTGGTTTCTCACTACGGCCTAGGACCTTTAACTCCAAACACCTATGTGGTTGCCTACAATGAGCACTTCCTCCAGAAAAACGATCAGATCATTGATTTTATATACAACGCCTACTCACATGAGAAAAACGTCATTATTCTTAAATCGGTTTCAGAGATGAGCACTTCATTTCTCGAGCTTGATAAAGGGAAGTCACAAAAAGACATACATCTTTGGTTTGAGGGCAAGGTATTGAACAATTTCAAGCTCTCTTTAGCGCTTGCACACATTTTTCAATCAAGCCCCGCTTTACAGTCAGCGAACATTTGTGTGAATGCGCTGATTACGGATGAAGACTCCCGTCCCACCATGGAAAAAGAGTGGGAAAAGTACAAAAAAATAGTACGGATTAAAAATCTCAATTTTTCCCTATTTATTGATAAGGAAAACGATCTCTTTCTAAACTTGAAGAAACACTCTCAAGAGGCAGATCTCGTCTTTTTAGGGATGAGACCCCCCAAGAAAGAACAAATTGACGAGTATAAGAGCTACTTTTCCGATTTATTTAAAAAAACGGAAGGGTGCCACAATGTTGCATTTGTCCTTTCGGGAGAAAAAGTCAATTTTGGGAAAATTTTCTCTGGATAAGGGGCTCAGCTTCGGATAGAGGATGGACGCACGAAATGACCTACGGATTATGAGTCCGTGAAAATCCCACAAATCACAATAGATAGCAACAGCTAACGGCAAGCAAGATAGCAGCTTAAAGAATTTTCCTCTATCGTCTTCTTTGGTCAATTATGGTCCATGTTTGTGACCGAATGGTCCACAGATGGTTCGCGCGAAGTAATACTAGTCGCATTATTTTGAAAGGGGTATTATCTGCGTGTCATGACTGAAATAATGAAATATCGATGGTGGTTTAATGCTTAATTCACGTCCTTACAAAGCGCTTTGCACCGAATTCTACGATTTGGATAAGCCCACCGCGCCTAAAGATGCTCTTCAATTCTATTTGCAGTATGCAGCTGAAGCAAATGGTCATATACTAGAGCCAATGTGTGGGACTGGAAGGTTTCTTATCCCTCTTTTGGAGAATGGCTATTCGGTTACAGGTTTTGATTCGTCATCCCATATGCTGAATGTTTGTCGAAAAAAATGTAAGGAGCGAAATCTAATAGCTGATTTAGTTGAAGCTACTTTTGAAGCTTTTTCACTGCCACAAAGATATAATTTAATTTTTATACCTTCTGGTTCTTTTGGTCTTTTAACGGATTTGGATGATGTAAACAAAGCCCTTCAATTTATTTCTGATAGATTAGAGTCGAAAGGTAAATTTGTTTTTGAAATAGAGACAGTAAAAGCAGTAGATACAGCTCAAGGTGTTTGGAAAGGCAGCTGGGTCAATCAATCTGAAGGTTCTTTGATTGTGCTGAATACACTCTCTCGATTTGATAGTAGCTCCCGCATTCACACCACCCTTTGTCGTTATGAACTTTGGAAAGAAAATGCCATTTCTCGTGTTGAGGTAGAGGACTTTCGGTTACGTCTTTATGAAATGTCTGAGATGGATGAGTTGTTAGCACAATATGGCTTCATTATTGCACATAAGTGGGCAGCTGAACCTTACCTGAGAAAACCAGCAACCGAAGCGACCGAGGTGGTGATATATGAATGTGTTAAAAATTGATTTTAGATAAATTTCAAATCCCATTCAGTTTTTATGAATATTGAACTAAAAAGATTAAACGAGGTCGATAAATCCGAGATAATTGAACTGATGAATCATCCTTTAGTTCTCAAGCATATGCCTCTTGCAACCGGAAATTTTGGAGAGGAGGACTATAAAAAGTTTATTGTCGCAAAGGATAGGCTATGGAAAGAAAATGGATATGGTCCCTGGGCATTTTTTTTGAATGAGACATTCATCGGATGGGGTGGTTTGCAACCTGCAGATGAAGACGTTGAGGTTGCTATTGTTCTTCACCCTTCTTATTGGGGAATGGGAAAAAAGATTTATGAGATGATTATCAAGTATGCGTTTCAAACATTGAAATTACAGTCGGTTATCATTTTATCCATCTAGGCCGTAAAACCCGGCCATTCATGGGCGGGATATAAGGCCTAAATTGCCTTTTTTTTGCATGCAAAAATTTGGCAATTTCCATT
>JBAPRV010000024.1:0-1923 GCA_049281295.1 Chlamydiales bacterium | reverse complement strand
AGGTGCGACCGGTATGTCGTTAAACTAGGAGGTGAAAGTCCTCTACGGGCCCTAGTAAGGGGAACCGTTAGAGAAGGCAAGGGTGTCTGTCGTGAGGCAGAATCTGAAGAAAGCCGTATACAAAATGTTGACCTGACGAACAGGAAGTGCATAAGAGGCAGTGGCTCTAGGATAAGGATGCCTTGCAATCCAAAGTCCAATACTTACTCAGAAGAGTCTATGTATATGCAACAGGTTAACATGAAAGTTTAACGAATTACCCGGTGAGAGCTGCATTCATGCCTAATCACTACCCGACAAAAGAGGGGAACATCAGAGCTAGCGGTATCTCGGAGAGATGACGCGAACGGTGCAGCAGTCAGCAGACGACATAGTAGGTGTTTTTTTTTAACACTGAAGGTCCGAACATGAAAACGAAGGAAAGACCTAAACTTCTATGACAGCAGGAAACCGCAGAAAAGAGGAAGTATCCAAAGCTCAAACGGAAAACTCGGAGGAGAGCTCCGTACCCTTTCCAAACAGCGCGATAACTGACAAGGCAGCAAAGGAACCATCTTTCCTACCTGGTAGTCGAGATAACATTTATATCGCTAAGATAGAAAATGCAATCAGTGACAGGAACATGCAAGAAGCAATAGGGGCGATTAAAGGCAACAAGGGAGCTCCTGGCATAGACGGGATAACAACTGAAGAGATCGAAGGAGCAATGCAAAAGCAATGGCCGACGATCAAACAGCAAATCCTGAAAGGGAAATATAGACCAAAGCCAGTAAGGCGAGTGGGAATACCCAAACCGGATAAACATGGAATTCGACAATTGGGAATTCCAACCATTTTGGATAGGGTTATTCAGCAAGCCTTACACCAAGAACTGGTCCATGTATTTGAACCTTGCTTTTCCAAATACAGTTATGGATTTAGACGTAATCGAAATGCACAACAAGCATTACTGCAAGCTCAAAGATACATCCAAGAAGGATGTGAATGGGTAGTAGATATAGACTTGGAGAAATTTTTCGACAAAGTTAACCATGACATGTTAATGGCAAGAGTAGCAAGGAGGGTAAAAGACAAGAAGATCCTCCTTCTGATCAGGAGATATCTCCAGTCAGGAGTAATGGAAGATGGACTTGTAAAACCTACAAATGAGGGAACACCACAAGGAGGTCCCCTATCACCCTTGCTATCCAACATTCTGTTAGACGACCTTGATAAGGAACTTGAGAAGAGAGGCTTAAGGTATGTGAGATACGCCGATGACTGCAATATTTATGTTAAATCAGAAAAAGCAGGCAATCGGGTGATGGAAGCAACCGTAAGATATCTAACCAAGAGACTGAAACTCAAAGTGAATCAACAGAAAAGCGCAGTAGATAAACCGTGGAAACGCAAATTTCTAGGATTTACCTTTTCGAAGGACAAGGAAATAGAGATCCATGGAAGCCGAGTGAAACGCTTAAAAGACAAGATAAGAGGGCTTAACCAGGAAATGAGAGGTAGCCAAATTACGTACAGTATACGTAAAAGGATTATGCCAATCACAAGGGGGTGGGCCAACTATTTTGGAATAGCGGAAAAACGGCGGATATTCGAAAACCTAGATGGATGGATAAGGAGAAAGATCAGGGCAATTCTCTGGAGACAGTGGAAAAAGCCCCGTACCAGACAGAAAAGATTGGTTTCTTTAGGACTCAAGGAAAGTACAGCCAAGAAATATGCATGTAGTAGCAAAGGGCCATGGAGAATGGCAAGAACCTATGGCATGCACAAGACTGTATCGAACGGGGTCATAGAGGTTTTGGGATATACACCTATGATGCAGATAGTCCAAGCTAGGTCAGAGTGATCGTGAACCGCCGTATACGGTCCCGTACGTACGGTGGTGTGAGAGGACGAGGGTCGAAAGGCCCTCTCCTACTCGAT
>JBAPRV010000023.1:0-12135 GCA_049281295.1 Chlamydiales bacterium | reverse complement strand
GTGTCTTCATAAAAGAGATCATTACTGATTTGGAATCGATTTTTCCCCATGTGTGTCAACGCTTTCAAAGCGAGCTTGTGAAAATGGAAATTGCCAAGTTTTTGTACGCAAAAACAAGGCAATTTAGGCCTTATATCCCGCCCATGAATGGCCGGGTTTTACGGCCTAGATGATAAATATTTCACGAAACACTCTATCAGAAGATCTTTACAAAAATCAAATATTTTATTCGGCTTTGAGAACCGCCATAAAAGCGCTTTGGGGGATCGATACTTTTCCAATCTCTTTCATTTTCTTTTTCCCCTTTTTTTGCTTTTCCCAAAGTTTTCGCTTCCGAGTGATATCACCTCCATAGCATTTGGCGGTCACATTCTTTGAAAGAGCCCGTACTGTTTCTCTTGCAATGATTTTTCCCCCGATAGCTGCCTGTATCGGTACTTTGAAAAGCTGGGGAGGAATCACCTCTATAAGTTTTTCACAGATAGCTCGTCCCTTAGCTTGAGATTTAGAACGGTGAACAAGACAGGAAAATGCGTCTACAGGCTCTTCATTGACTCTGATTTCAAGCTTGATAATATCCCCTTTTTTATAATGGTCAAACTCATAGTCAAAAGAGCCATAGCCTCTTGTAATAGACTTTAACTTATCGTTGAAATCAGTGATAATCTCATTAAGCGGAAAATGATAGGTTAACACGAGACGCTCGGCATTTAAAGTCTCCGTTCGCATACACTCTCCACGCTTTTCCATTCCCAGGTGCATCACAGCTCCTAAAAATTCATTGGGAATCATGATATGAGCCACAACCCATGGCTCTTCAACATGGTCTATCAAAGAGGGATCAGGATAGTGGGCAGGGTTGTCGATATCAACAATAGAGCCGTCTCTCAAGCAGATTTTATAAACAACGCTTGGAGCCGTCATAATAACGGCGAGATCAAACTCCCGCTTAATTCTCTCAAAGACGATTTCCAGATGCAATAAGCCTAAAAAACCTGACCGAAATCCAAAACCAAGTGCCATGCTGCTCTCCTGCTCGACGAAAAGAGCTGAATCATTGAGCTGCAGTTTGACCAATGCGTCTCTAAGCGCCTCAAAATCGGCACTGTCCACAGGATAGATACCGGCGAAAACAACCGGGCGAATTTCCCGAAACCCAGGAAGCGGCTCCTTTGCGGGTCTTTTTTGTTCTGTGATTGTATCCCCAATTTTCACATCTTTGACATTTTTAATATTCGCTACCAAATAACCAACCTCTCCCGATCGGAGCAACTCTGTTGGAGTCGCCCGAGGGCGAAAAATGCCCACTTCCCTCACCTCAAAAACTTTAGTTGTGGCCATGCATTTGATGAGCGTGCCAGCTTTGACCTCTCCGCTCATTATTCGAACATAAGCCATCACTCCCCGAAAAGCATCGTAGTGAGAGTCGAAAATAAGAGCTTTGAGAGACTCTTCATCAGGCTCTTGCGGGGGAGGAAAAAATTGAATAATTTTATCGAGAATCTCTTGAATCCCCGTCCCTTGTTTGGCCGAACAGGGAACAGCATGTTGAGCATCTATTCCAATAAATGTTTCAATTTGTTTTTTCGCCTCTTCAGGGTCGGCAGCAGGTAGATCGATCTTATTTAAAACGGGGAGGATGACCAGATCCCGATCCATCGCTAAATAGACATTAGCAAGACTTTGTGCTTGAACTCCTTGCGATGCATCAATGACAAGCAGAGCCCCTTCACATGCAGAAAGAGAGCGGGACACTTCATAGGTAAAATCGACGTGTCCGGGTGTATCGATTAAATTGAGTTGATAGACTTCCCCATCAGGGGCTTTGTAGTGCATTGTCACAGGGTGGGCTTTTATGGTAATCCCTCTCTCTCTTTCCAGATCCATGGCATCGAGAAGCTGCTCTTGCATCTCCCGTTTTTCTACCGTATGTGTCAGTTCAAGAAGACGATCGGCTAAAGTTGATTTCCCATGATCAATATGGGCAATAATTGAAAAATTCCGAATGTTTTTACGTTGATAATTCAAAGTGAATCTCTTGTACAAGGTTATGCACAAATGATGCCATTAACCTCTATTTCTCACAAATAGGAGAAAGCTCAATCTAAATAGAATATGATGAAGCGCTGACCTTTCCTCCGGTCCCGGTCCAATTGGTATGGAAAAATTGCCCACGAGGCTTATCCACCCGCTCATAAGTATGGGCTCCAAAGTAATCACGAAGAGCTTGCAATAAATTGGCAGGCAACTGTTCTGAACGATACCCATCGAAAAAGCTCAAAGCGGTACTAAAAGTAGGGATAGGTATTCCATTTTGGGCCGCTGTTGCCACCACATTGCGCCACCCCTGCTGACACTTATCTATCTCACCTTTGAAGAAGTCGTCGAGCAACAAGTTATAAAGTTTTGGATTTTTGTCGAATGCTTGTTTAATTTTTCCCAAAAAGACGCTGCGGATAATACATCCCCCTCTCCACATGAGGGCAATCCCTCCATAGTTAAGGTGCCAAGTGTAATCTTTTGATGCCTCTCTCATTAACATATATCCTTGAGCATAACTCACTATTTTAGAAGCATAAAGAGCATGAAAAATATCTTTTACAAACGCCTTCTTGTCTCCTTTAAAGGAGATCTTAGGTCCTGAGATTTTTTTACTAGCTTCCACGCGCTCCTCTTTCATAGCCGAAAGGCATCGAGCGAAGACCGCTTCACTGATTAAGGTTACAGGAACGCCCATCTCGACAGCATTGAGAACAGTCCACTTGCCTGTTCCTTTTTGACCTGCTACATCTAGAATCTTGTCGAGCAGTAAAGAGCCGTCTTCATCCTCGGTACGGAAGATATGGCTGGCAATTTCGATCAAATAGCTGTCTAACTCCCGTTTATTCCAATCGGTAAAAATATCGGCAATTTCATCCGCTTTTAGACCAAGTACATTTTTTAAAAGAGAGTAAGCTTCACAGATGAGTTGGATATCTCCATATTCAATTCCATTGTGCACCATTTTCACATAGTGGCCTGCCCCCTCATCACCCACCCAATCGCAACAAGGCTCTCCGCTTTCTACTTTTGCTGCAATCCCTTGCAAGATCTCTTTCACATGTGGCCAGGCTTCCGGATGCCCTCCCGGCATAATCGAAGGACCATGGCGGGCTCCCTCTTCTCCCCCGGAAATACCGGTGCCGATAAAATAGATCCCTTTCGTTTTTAAATACTGACACCGACGAATGGTATCGGGAAAATGGCTATTTCCCCCATCGATGATAATGTCCCCCCTCTCAAGAAGAGGCTCTATATGTTGAATAAACTCGTCGACAGGATCTCCTGCCTTCACCATCAACATCACTTTTCGGGGTCTTTTAAGTTTTTGGATAAACTCATTCAGCGTATGGCACCCTATGACATGCGTCCCCTGAGCCGGGCCCGCTAAAAAATCGTCCACTTTTGAAATCGTCCGATTAAATACGGCCACCGTATAACCATGGTCATTCATATTCAGAACAAGGTTTTGGCCCATTACAGCTAGACCAATGAGACCAATATCTGCTTGTGTCATAAAATGCCTCGTGAGTAACTTTTTTTTAATAAAACTTCTTATAGGCAAGTGTATCACAAGAGAAGAGCGGGCGTCCAGCCTGATTTTGGAGGAGAAGCTCAAGCGGAAAGATAAAATTCTGGTAGCATATTCTTAATCTCTTAGGTAGTATGGACTGAGCTCTTGCGTCCTCGTAGCTCAGTAGGATAGAGCGGTTGCCTCCTAAGCAACAGGTCGTGCGTTCGATTCGCGCCGGGGACGGATGCTTCTAAACTCACCTTACGCAAAAAATGCCAGAATAGGCTGGCTGCAGAGGACAATCTACTGCGCACCGCTCGTCACCCAACTAACAAGTAGTTTGGCTTCCTCTCGATACTTGTATTTTGCCCCCTTCGCTCACCCCTTTCACGGCATTTTTTGCGTAAGGTGAGTTCTTAAGATGAATCTCGCTGTGAACAGAGGTGGGCATCAATCCCTTCAGCAATCCCTTGGGCTATTTCTTCTAAATATTTCGGATCTTTTAATTTTTTCCGCTCTTCCGGGTTAGAGAGAAATCCCCCTTCAATTAAAATTGCCGGCATTTTTGTCTCCCGAATGACGGCGAAATCCCCCTTTTTCACTCCTCTTGAAGAGGCTTTTGTATGATGAATTATTTTTTTTAAAACATCATCTCCCAGCTTTTTGGAACCGATTTTTTTGTAATAGATTTCAATTCCTTGAGCCTCTTTATTGGAAGAATAATTATAGTGTATGCTGACAAATAGATCAGCATGCAGCGTATTGGCAGCATCGGCTCGACTATCAAGCGAGACATAGCTGTCTTGACTGCGCGTAAGAAGCGTTCGATACCCAAGCCGAGTCAAATAGTCGCGAACGAGATAGGCCGTTGAAAGGGTGAGTTCTTTCTCTTCATACCGTTTCTCCTGACTACTTGCTCCAGGATCTTTTCCTCCATGCCCTGCATCAATTGCTATGATTTCGGGCCTATGGAAAATTTTTCTTTCAGCTTGAACCGTCGAGTCAGGAAAACTTGTTGAGCGGTAGCTACATCCGCTTAAAAAAAGAGCGCTCCCCATGATCAGGTGGCTCGGTCTGATTTTCAGGATTTTCTTCCTATTAAGGAGATCCCAAAGAGTCGGGAGTAACTTTTTATCTCTCAAAGTCGGCAGCTTTAAAAAGAGTCTCATGCAACAGGTTCTTGATTGACGATTGTTTGGACCACTTGTTTATCATCAAAGGGAAGGGTTTGATGCATGATTAGTTGATAAGCTTCGTGCCCTTTTCCTGCAATCAGAATTAAGTCTTCGGGCGTTGCTCTCTCAATTGCCTGCTCAATAGCTTTTTGCCTGTTCACTTCTATTACATAATTTGAAGAGGTAAATCCTGAAACGATCTCTTCGCATATGGAAAGAGGATCTTCGGTCCTGGGATTATCGGATGTGACCAAGGTAAAAGAAGAGTAGCGGTCGGCAATTTGTCCCATAACCGCCCTTTTTGTTCGGTCTCGATCCCCTCCGCATCCAAACACAGTGATGATTTTTCGATGATCAATCTCTTTTAAACAGCACAGCACGCTTTCAAGGGCGTCCGGAGTGTGTGCAAAATCTACAAAAATATGAAATCCTTTACTGTTTTCTACTTTTTCAAGACGGCCTGGAACGGCTGTAAAGGTAGACAACAGGGAAGGGAGTTGTTTGAGGTCCATCCCCCTGACCAAACAGACAGCGATTGCAGCTAAGGCATTTAAAACATTAAACTGGCCAATCAATTGCCAGTGAAACCGGACGCTCTCTTGACGGTAAGTAACCGAGAAATCGGTGCCGTCCGCTTTTAAAAGAAGATCGTGAGCATGTAGATCGGCATTCTTTGAAAATCCATAGGTAAAGAGCTGAGCTGAGCAATGTTCCAAAATGGTCTCCACCCAAGGAGAGTCCAAATTGACAATCGCTCTTTTTTGTTCGGAGAGCTTGGAAAAAAGTTTCCCTTTTTCTTGAGCATATTCTTCCATGCTGCGGTGATAGTCAAGATGGTCTTGTGTCAAATTTGAAAAAACGGCCAAATCAAAATCTATTTCATCTACACGCCCTTGGGCAAGGCCATGCGATGAGACCTCCAAGATTGCCGTATTTAACTGCTGTTTGAGCATTTCTTTGAGCAATTTTTGTGTAGTGATCACATCAGGAGTGGTGAGCTCAGCTTTAAAACGGTGGGTGCCGACAAGATATTCTAAAGTCCCGATCATTCCTGATCGCTCTAAAAGATGTTGAATCAAATAGGAGATGGTTGTTTTGCCATTGGTCCCTGTCACCCCTATTGTAAAAAGTGATTGGGAGGGATGCCCGTAAAATCTGGCTGCTAACTGAGCTTCGCAAGAGTTTCCGTTTGAATAGATGAGCTGGACCACATTTTTTAAAAAGGGGTCGGGATAGTTAGTTAAAATAGCCACTGCTCCACTGCTAACTGCCTCGTCGATATACTTTATTCCATCATCGGTGGTTCCCTGTTTGGCGATAAAAAGATAGCCGGGCGCTACCCGCTTGGAATGAAGAGCCATTCCTGTGATTTCGACCTCTTTACTTCCCCGGTAGACCTCTATGGGAAGGTTTGTGATTAATTTCTTTAGTTTCACGGTTTATTCCATTTTTCGTATAAAAACTTTAACTCTCTAACCTCTTTCATCCAATCGGCTTTTTCTGGATCCCATCGGGGATCTCCGACTGGATAGCCGTGGGGATCGTCGGGAGGTACCCCTAAATACTCTAAGGTTCGTTTGGCTATCTTCTGAAATACAGGCGCGGCGCATCTTCCTCCCAGATGATTTTTGATGCCCCCTTCCAGTAATATCGCCGCTGCTTCGTCAAGGGTGACGATTAAAACAAATTGCGTAGGGACAGTCGGCTCTAAATTGGCTGGCGACATTCCGATAAAAGAAGAGACATGTTTTGTTTTAGAGTACACCCCTTTTTCTGATTTTTCAGCTGTGCTTGTTTTCCCGGCCTCGGTGTAGCCGTTGACAGCGGCTAATCGTCCGCTTCCTCCCGGCTTTGTACTAAACTTTGTCCCTTTAAGCACCTCGCAAGCGATCTCTTCATCCAGCACCTTGGGAAAGTGATTGACTCTTTCCGGGTTTGTATGGTCAACCAATACTTTGTCTTCATCATTTTTAACAATTTTTCGAACCAATGTGGGCAAAACCAAATAACCCCCATTCGCAAACACAGCATAGGCGCGGAGAATCTGCAAAGAGGTGGCTAACATGTTATATCCCATAGCAAGAGAAAAAGGGGTGGATAGCGACCATTCGGGCGCCCCGCTTGGATGGAGTTTTCCCGGGGTAGGGATCTGCCCAATAGCTTCGGAGGGAAGTTCGATCCCCGTTTTCTGACCAAATCCAAACGTTTCAACCAGCTCCTTTCTGTACCATGAATTTCCGAGTGCTTGCACAACCCTTTCAACGATTTGAGCCATGTAAATATTAGATGATTTTTGAAAAGCCATATACATATTCATCGACCGGCAGGGGACGAGGTCGCGCAAAGGACGCCCTTTTCTGCCCGGGAAAATCGTGCGGGTCGTATCCACTTTTTCTTCAGGATCAAACAACTTCTCTTTCCCTTGTTTCACAAGATCTGCATTCGCTTTAAGACAGATCGCCATTGTAATGGGTTTGAGAATAGAACCAAACTCGTAGGCATCTGTGATTGCTTTAGTTTTTGTGATTTCTATTTTTTCGGGATCATTGAAAAAATCACGGTATTCGGTGGGATTAAAAAAAGGATACTGTGCTAAAGCCATAATCTCCCCATTATGGGGATTCATCATGACTGCCCATCCTCCCTTAGCCTTAGCTGCCTGAACTCCTTTCTCTAATTCCTCTTCTACAATAGCCTGGATGTTGTGATCAATGGTCAAGTAAACGTCCGCCCCATCTTGGGGTGCTTCAATCACCTTATCAATCTCTAGGTGGTTCAAAGGGGAGCGCATGAGCTTCCTTTTGCCAAGCTTCCCCTTGAGATAGTCGTTGAAATAGCTCTCTAGCCCCCCTGTCGGGATCGCTTCGTAGGTCGTCTCATCTTTTCTCTCTTGTATGGTATGAAGCGATTGTCCTAACAATTTTCCAAAAGGATAGCACCTTTGGTAATCGGTGACGAAGTAGATGGCATTTGGAGAAATCTTTTTCTGTTTTGCAAAGCTCCTCCACCAGGATAGGATCTCCTCCTTGGAGCTCATGTCAAGCCAGGATGCAAGGCGGCGGCTGCGGCTGTTTAACTCAAACTCCTTTCGCTTTTGAGGATCAATCTGAGTCATTTCGATCAGCCGCTCAGCGATCTCGTTTTGATGCTCTTTGGGAATAGATAGAGGATCGATGTAGAGATGGAATTTTGTGACATCAAACACTAGAGGCTGCGGGTTTTGTGGGTGCCCTTGTTTAACTGAAACATTGGAATAGAAAGCACCCCGTTTAAAAGGGACCGTCACGATAAATTCATGCTGTGCTAAAGCCTCTTTCGTCCACTTTTCTCCTTCAAGAATCTGAATTTTGAAATATTGAGCAATTAGAAGGGCAAAAAGAACGAACATTGAAAGCGCAAGCATGACAATGCGTCTATTCTCTTTCATTCTTTTTTCCTGGAGATCGTGATAATCTCATCGAGAAGAGGATATTTGAGATGGCTATATTCGGGGTGCCTTGCCAATTCCATCAAGCGGATGGGATCTTCAAAACGATCAATTTCATATTGAAGGCGGACGTTTTCCTGCTCAACAACCCTTAATTCTTCAGCAAGACTTGGAATCTTCAAACGGAGCTCTACAATGACGTTCTGTTTATTAATATAAGTATATAAAAACATAACTGCAACGAAGATACATCCTAATAATCGGCAAAAAATACCTAAATTCAAAACTTTTTCTCCACAAATCGCATCTTTGCTGATCGGCTCCTCGGATTGTTTTTTATTTCAGCCCGGTCCGCTTGAATAACCTTTTTAGTTAAAAGATGTACTGTTTTCTCCTCTCTTGCAAAGCGGTTAAAAGTTTGCTTTACAATTCTATCTTCGAGGCTGTGAAAGGCAATCACCCCTAATCTCCCTCCCGGAGATAGTAGAGCAATCGCTTTTGGAAGCGCCTCCTCAATAGCTCCCAGTTCATCATTCACATAAATACGAAGAGCTTGAAAGACGAGGGTAGCCGGATGAATCCGTTTCCCCCTTCTTCCTCCCCATGTTAAGACTCGTTTTAATAGTTCTGTCAATTCTATCGTAGTGGTAATTTTCTTTTTTTTGCGCCCCTCTACGATCGCTTTGGCAGCTTTTCGCCAACGAGGCTCCTCTCCATATTCGCGAAAAATTCTCCCCAGCTCTTTTTCGGAGAAGGTATTTACTACCGTAGCAGCGTCGAGCGGCTGGGCCTCGTTCATACGCATATCGAGAGGTCCCTCCTTATACAGGCTAAATCCTTTAGAACTTTGATCCAGTTGCATGGAAGAGACTCCCAGATCGAAGAGAATTCCATCGACCTGATTGACCGCAAGGCATCGATCTATCTCTCTAAAGTTTCCACGGATTAATTCCACTCGGGAACCAAATGGTTTTAGTATTTCGGCTGACCGATCTAATGCCTCTTTATCTTGGTCTATTCCATAAAGCTTTTTGATTTCAGGATGCGTTTCGAGCAGTCGATAACTATGGCCTGCAGCTCCTACGGTCGCATCTACAAAGGTATGGATCTCTTTTGACGAGAAAAATGAGAGAAAAGGCTCTAATAAAACGGGATGATGAAACATATTTGAACTCACCAATATTTATACATAATGTAATTGCGCTTCCTTTTAAGGAGCATCGTGTTGATAGGCCTCAAAAAAAAAGGCTTACTCCAAATACGGAGTATCTTACGATCTCCAAAACCGAGGTCTATACCTCAAAAAAAAGGAGTAAGCCATGAGCAATTATGTAGGATTAGATGTTTCTTTGAAAACAACTTCGATATGTATTTTGGATGAACAAGGTAAGAGGTTGGTCGAGGGGGAGGTTGAATCTAACCCCAAAGCTCTAGATGATTTTTTGTGCCGAACAGGGCTTGAAATTGAACAGATTGGCCTGGAGAGTGGAAACTGGTCTTGAACCTGCGACCGGCGGGTTATGAGGGCGCAGCACCCACGCCACTTTCCAGCAGCTAACTCCCCAAAATCATAGCGGAAAGCCAGCCTTTCGAGCTACTGCGAACTATCATGATTTATCGCGCTTTTTTGCATGCTAGTGGTCCACAAATGGTCTACGGAAAAAGCGAGTGCTTGTTAGTCATCTTCTTGTGCGAAGGGGCCAAAATGGCCCTAATCCTGAAGATTCGATCTTCGGGATTCTTCAGGGTTAGATTTCTGGGTTGGTCTGTCTTTATAAGTCATTAAAAATGATAATATTGCATACAGAATCGAATTTATGTATACATTTCTGAAATATTTATTTGTCTGTTTTGTGAGATTTTTTCTCTTTAAAGATTGAAGTTTTGATAGAAATCTGATAGAATTAAGTTATATTAAGAGAAAATATCTCACAAAGGAGCTTCCTTATGCTGGTTCGATTTTCAGTTGAAAATTGGATGTCCTTCCAAACCAAAGCCACTTTCTCGCTGATAGCAAGCCGTGAACGTCAACATGGGGAGCGTATTCCTAAAATAGGCAAACTCAAATTGGGAGTTCTACCTGTTGCGGCTGTATATGGAGGCAACGCATCCGGCAAAACTAATCTTTTTAAGGCCCTACATTTCGCAAAAGGACTGATCGTCAAAGGGACTCAACCCTACAGCCTAATTGCTGTAGATAGTTTTAGACTTGGAAATGCACAAAAGGTCGAGCAACCAGCCCAGTTTGAGTTTGAGTTGCTCATCAACGAGACAGTTTATGCATTTAGTTTCTATGTGAACCGCAAAGCCATTTTAGAAGAGAAACTGGTTTATATTTCCGGTAACAGCGAGAAGATTCTCTATCACCGAATATCAGGAGAGCCGAACTTCGATTCATCTTTAAAGGGCGATCAATCACTCCAGTTCGCTTTCAAGGGTACGCGCGATAATCAACTCTTTCTTACTAACTCAGTTTCTCAAAAAATAGATGCTTTCAAGCCAGTGTACGACTGGTTTAAAGATACATTGGAACTCATTGCCCCTGATTCAAGGTTTGAACTTTTTGAGCAGTTTTTGGATGAAGGACACCCTTTGTATTCAACGATGAATAAGATGCTGTTTCAATTAGACACTGGAATAGCTCATCTTGGCGGGGAAGAAATTCCTTTTGAAAATCTACCCTTGCCAGAACCGATAAAGATGAAGATGAGAGAGGAATTAGCTGAAGATGTGACTGTAAGACTATTAGCCGAACCTGGAAATGAGCGTTTTGTCGTTACTCGAAAGAATGGCGAACTCATCTCAAAAAAGCTTGTTACCTATCATTTAAATTCTGATGGTTCAGAAACAAAGTTCGATATGAGACAAGAATCAGATGGTTCTCAACGTGTTATCGATCTCCTTCCCGCTTTTTTAGAGTTATCTACTGCTCAATCCAAAAAAGTCTATATCATCGATGAAGTAGATAGGAGTTTACATACACTGCTGATCAGGCGCCTTCTAGAAGGCTATCTGGCAAAATGTTCTCATAATAGTCGCTCTCAGTTACTATTTACCACTCACAATGTGTTATTGATGGATCAGGATCTGCTCAGACGAGATGAAATGTGGATTGCGGAACGAAGCGCGGAAGGGGTTTCTAGCTTACTGTCTTTCAGCGAATACAAAGACGTGCGTTATGACAAAGACATTCGAAAAAGCTATCTGCAAGGACGCTTAGGAGGCATTCCTCGCATTCTTCTGCAATCCCCAATTGAAGGAAGCAATTAATGACTCAAAAACTGCGTTTTCAAAGACCTTTAGGAGAGCGCCGATACAAGAAACTATTTGTAGTTTCAGTGGAGGGTTCCAAAACTGAGCCTCAATATTTTGCCATTTTTAACCAGCCAAAATCGATCGTCCTAGTAAAATGCCTCAAAAGGCCATCAACGGAAAGCTCGCCGATTCAGGTGCTCAAGAAGATGCAGGGGTATTTGCGGAAGGAATCTTTAAGAAAAACGGATGAAGCTTGGATTGTGGTGGACAAAGATAATTGGACAGAAGACCAGCTTAAAGAACTCTTGCAGTGGGCAAAGAAAAGCGAAAATCACGGCTTTGCTCTTAGCAATCCCAACTTCGAATATTGGCTTTTGCTCCATTTTGAAGATGGAAAAGGGATTGCAAGCCCTCAAGAATGTCTGACTCGCCTGAAGAGACACTTGCCCAATTATAAAAAAGATATCGATGGCAAGAATATTACGCTGGAGCTGATTACCAAAGCCATTGCGAGGGCAAAGCAGCGGGACATCAATCGTTCCAATGATTTGTCACCGATTTGGAGCACAAATGTCTATACGTTGGTAGAGAGGATTATTGATCTTGCTACCATTTGATAGACACGGAGAATACAGGTATAAAGTTTAAAAATTTTTACCTGGAGGTCTAGATGAATCGATTACCTAAGCATTATGATAGGCAATTCAAAATTGACTGTGTCGAAA
>JBAPRV010000022.1:0-1949 GCA_049281295.1 Chlamydiales bacterium | reverse complement strand
CCCTTATTATTTTTAATTTTATCTATTATTTCCTTAAATTCCCTCTCTATAGACTCAATTTTTCTGTTTCTATACCATTCTATTGTGAAATTCTTAATTCTTTCTTTATTTTCATAAACTTTCGTTGCTAAACAAGCAGAACCAAGGACCAAAAGTGCTGCGCCGGCAAATATGCTGCCGGTTTTAAAAAGAAATACTATACTGACTATTGCAAACAATGCCAAAACTACGCAGCCGATCTTAGCTGCTAATTGTATCACCTTATCCCTCGTAAAAAAACTAGTGGTATTTACTTTTTTGACACCCCTATTTGAACTAGCTTTGACTACAAAAGGTCCTGATTGTTTTTTCCCTGATGGTAAAAGGTTATCCTGACCTAGACTCCTTTCAGAAGGATCTAGAGTGTTAAGGGATTTTTCCTTAACTACATCACCAGGATTCTCTTTCTTTTGTGTATTCCCTGTAAAAATATCAGCAGAATCTTTTTCTTCTTGGAGAAAATTGGGATCCAAATCAAGATATTGGCTTAATAATTCGTCTAGATCTGGATCTGTCATTTCTAGCAGAAATCCGGGGTCTTCCAATTTCTCGCTCACACGACGAGTTGCCGTATATACCTCTGGCCCTTCTTCAACAGTAACTTCTTCGTCTGTTACAGGCATTTGAAGTTGGTTTCCTCTTCCTACAACCTTCTCAGAATCTACTTGTTGGTAGCTGCTTCTTCCGGAGACAGTACGCTGCAACACAGGTTGCGCAACAGAGGATGTCGCAGTCGACGTGCTACGTTCCAAAGGCACTCTTGGCGACAAACCAGCTTCTAGAGCTTCACGCTCCAATCCGGCTCTCTGAGCTTCTTCCCCATCAGCTTCCGACTCAAAAGCGTATCCACCTAAAAAATAATTTAAAACATCTAATGTAACATTCATAATTAATGATTATAATTAATAATTATTAATATACTGTTAAGTTGCATTGTTTTTTAAATAAATTTTCTGTTTTTCCCATCTACTGCTTCAAAACGTTCCGTAAGGCTTGGAATCAGCAATATTGAGCGCCAGAACGGCAAACCTTCTCCTAAAGGGGGAGGGCTCTTTACAGATTTGAGGTGCTTGACAGCTTGTGGCGGAATTATTTGGTTTAACCGGTGATATGCAATATCTACTTTAGCTCTCCAGATAAGGGAAGTATCAATAGAAAAAATAAATCACAGTTAAAGGTAAACACTTAGATTAATTAGTAGTTTCAAATCTTTTATACATAAAAAAGCCCGTATTTAGGCTCCCATTGGGATCAAAATACGGACTAACAGTAAGAAAACTGTTTATTTTAAAATTACGTTTCCATTCAGACCAAACGCACCATTCAGCTACTCGAAATTCTCTTCTGCTTCTTGCTTCATATATTGCTGACCTAATTCAAGGTATCTTTGTCTTTCTGCTCTTTTTGCAACCGCTTCTTTTAAAAATTTCTGCATAGCTTTCTCCTGACGTTCTATTTTTCGTTGTTCTGCTGCTTTTTTAGCTTTTTTATCTAACTGTCTCATACGATAGTTGTCTACCTGTCTTCCGGCCCAATTATCGATTGCAGTTACTCCTCGACCTGCTGCATCACGCACCGCATTTATTGCATTACCCGCTTGATTTATTCCTCGATTTATCATTTTACTTGCTGCCTTATATTTTTTCTTCATTGCAGATCCTGCTTCAGTCAATGCTGTTCCTATGCTTGCTTTGGCAGTATTAATGATATCCCTCATTCCTTCCTTTTGCTCATCACTACGTGAATATACATATGCCGATGTTAGAACAAAAGCAAGAACACCTGCTCCAACCAATGCAACACCCCCAGTGGCGATTGCTGCTATCAACAGAGCAACTGTAGCCACAAGTCCAATTGCTACAAGAGCAACTCTACCGACACTCTTTCTTTGTTCTTGAGCATCATTTTCT
>JBAPRV010000021.1:0-2414 GCA_049281295.1 Chlamydiales bacterium | reverse complement strand
TCTTGTGCCCAATCTGTCTCATTTCAAATTGAATCGACTATATTTTTTGCTTCTTTGAATGTTTCTTCATGGACATCTAAAAAAGGCATCACTGAAATAGCCATGAGGGTGAGGAAGCCGTATGCGTGAATAGCGCTCGTACGGTTTTAGAGGGGGCGAGGGTCGAAATCCCTTCGCCTACCAACTGACGCTATCTTGAATAGCTAGATACAAGTAACAAACATGTGATCAGAAACCATCTGCCCTTACAGGATAGGCACAATCCCTGCAAATAATCCAATGTGGCTCCTATCTGGGGATTCAGATATCCCTAGGGCAGAAAATGGGTTTCAACTGATAAAGGGAGAGAATCAAGTAAAAAAACAATTTTCTAGCCGTAGAGATTCACTCAGGCCCACTTCTATTTCTTACACGTTTCTTCTGTGCGCTTAAGTAACTAATTGCTACTCAAAATGAAGGTATCAACTAATATATCTTCGGAGTAAAGAAAAAGCTTATTGTCCTGGAAGTGGATAAAGGTGCCTGCGCTATTTAAATCATAGCAAAAAAATTGATCTGGTCCTTTTGGGAAAAAAATAATGGGGCGTACTCCTTCTTCCAAGAGTTCCAGATGATCTTTTTTGGCTCGAATTGAAAAATAACCTTCTTCATTAGCATATTTCCCTTCATAACGCTGCAATACGTCAAAAGGTTGAGGACTCTTTTGATATAGCGGAAGAAGAGGAAAATCAGCGTGAAGCAGATGATGTCCAAGGTTGTCAAGAGAATGTGCATCTGTAAGAAGAACAACCCCTTTTTGCTTACTGAGGTCGAATCCCATAAAAGAGGAAAACCCTAAGGTCTTTCCTCCTGCAGCATAAAATTCTCCTCCATACCGTTTATCCAAGGTAAAACCACAGCCCGCGATGATCAAGGGATAATCAGGGATAGGGGAAAACGGCTTACAGAGATTGTGGACAATCTGCTTGCCCCAAAGAAGTTTTAAAAAAAGTGCCTCAAGATAAAGGGTTAAATCTTTCGCTGTAGATTTTAAGGAGGCATAAGCCGGGAGTATCATGTGCCAGTAAGGAGCCGGCATGCCCATCCATGTTCCTTTGACAAGTCTATTCTCATCTTTTTTGGGAAGAAGGGCGTAAGTGGAATACATCTTTGCACGAGTTAAAATTTTTTCTTGTAAAAGAGTTTCGTAATCCTTTCCCGTTATGTTTTCTAGAATATGACCTAACAAAGCATAGCCCAGGTTGGAATAGATCATTTTTTCTCCTGGATTGAGCACTTGTTTTCCCAAATGAGCATAGAGATCATCAAGAGTGAACTCAGCAGCCGGTACTGTGTTCCCTGTTATCGGATTGATGTAATGATTGCTTTTCGGATCTTGAATACCTGATGTGTGTGTTAGGAGATGGTAGAGTCTCATTTCTGGCTTTATGTTCACTGAAGTAGGAAGATAGCGGTCAACATGATCTTCAACCGAAAGAAGGCCTTCTTGCTGAAGGATAAAGGTCAAATGTGCAGTAAAAAGCTTGGTAACAGATCCTATTTCAAATAGAGTTTCTTCAGCTTTGAAAGGGTAGTCTCCCGCATAGGTAAACGTCGTGTCCCCGTTCAAAATTTCTCCCACGATGAGGTGCTGATTATACCCGTATGCGACTCTTTTTGAGAGCTCTTCTTGAAGTGAGTCAATAGCCGACATTTGCATACAATGGATAAGAATGATGGTTAATGAAGCAAAAAAGCGCGATCCCAATCGAGTTCCTCCCTATTTTGTACTAGCATTAGAGATAAAGCAATTCCAGAAGCTCCATACAAAAGTCCTGGATTGTCGACCCAATTATAGTTGTTAAATGAATCGACATGAACCATTTGATAGCCAAAAGGGCTTTCTGGGCGATAGAAACTGGAAAGATCGGCTTCCAGCTCTTTGACATGTTGCCAGAGTTTGGGATTTTCTGTTTCTTCCGCCATCCTATAGGTGGAAGCTAGGATCCCTGCCAGACCATTGACGAATGAAGTTCCAAGGGGATTCCACTCCTTTTTATTCATAAAAATCGATTCCAAACGCTAGCATCATCAGATTCATAAAGCATAAAGAAAAAAATTAGAGCCTAAAGCTGATCAAGAGCATTAGCTTCTTTTAACCTGCCCAACGATTCAAACAAAATTTTCATAAAAGAAAAGTACTTTAGACTCCAAAGAGGCCCCTAGGTGAGATAAATCAATGTTTTACCGGTTATGAACACACAGGATTACTTCTTTTTGACCTCGTTTCCTGCACTTATCTGAATTCTTCAGGGATATTGTTTAATTGTTCCTCTAAAAGCCAATTATCAGGTTTTTCTTCAGAATCAAGCCAAAGTGCCTCGTTGTCTAACCATTCTTTCCTTGTCCTTCTAACATCTTCTACACTACAATCC
>JBAPRV010000020.1:0-6822 GCA_049281295.1 Chlamydiales bacterium | reverse complement strand
TTATTATGGAAAGGACCAGATTCCCTATCCGCTGCCTCAAGGAGGTAGGTGGCTGCTTTGACAGAAAAACTTGTGTTGTGGATATTTGTTGATTAGTTTGATCTGAATTTATTTTATTTGAATTTATCATAAATTTATAATTAATTTTAAAATAATTTAATATTAATTATATAATAAAATCAAAATTAACATCAATAAAAAATGGTTAAATCAAGAGAGTTCTTGTCGTCCTCTAGCTTTCTTGGAGAAGGTCAAGAGAAGGCCCTATGGTGAATATTTTTCCTTCGGCAGCACAAAAACCGAGCAC
Organism: Chlamydiales bacterium; assembly: GCA_049281295.1. Taxonomy (GTDB): domain Bacteria; phylum Chlamydiota; class Chlamydiia; order Chlamydiales; family JAAKFR01; genus JBAPRV01. The sequence goes on along the minus strand of JBAPRV010000020.1, from coordinate 6,515 downwards.
TTTGCGCTTTATTCGATCGTCTAGACTATCAGAAAAGACAAACAATTCCTCTACCCCCTCCCATTGCTGGGTAAGCAGCGACTCGGGGATAACCTGAAATGGATTAGAAAGTTGGGAAAGGACCTTCTTTAACTCTTCCTTTCCTCCTTGCGAAGGGAGAAGAATAGCCTGATTCACTTTCCTTTCCGAAAGCGGTTCATAAGGTGTTTCAGACAAAAAGCCCAAAGGGGAAAAGCCATGATCCCAACCGAGAAAGGGGAAAGCAAAAGGAAATTGTTGAGGAAGCGCTCCTTTCAGTATGAGCTGAAAGGAGGCCATTGAGGCGCGGTTTGTTAATTGAAAAAACAAAAAGGGATCAGTGATTGAAGAGCCATCAAGAAGAATAAAGCAACAGAGCCCAATAGGGAGAGAGGCCGCTAAAAGCTTAAGGTAATCGATCATCACATCGCGGCAAAAAAGAGCTCGAGGGTCACATCTGTTTTGAAAAGACTCTTCTTCCTCTATTGTCCATGGGAAGGTGTCCGAAAAATCGAGAGATCCTCGATGCAAAATAACGCCGAGCGTCTGACTTTGAAAAAAAGGCCAAACCGTTTTTGAAAAATGATCTACCCCAAGTTTGAGAGCAGAAAATCGCCCCTCGTCAGCCAACGAATCGGCATATAGATTGAATTGCAGCTCCCATAAGATATAAAAACCTTGTTTAACTAATTCCCGCGCCTGTTCTATGGCAGCGCTCCAATTAAGGCGGGACTGCATAGAGGCGTCCAATGTGAGTAAAACTGCATTAAACTTATCAGAAGGAGGTTGGCTCCCTGAGTAAATGCAAGCCTTAAACGGACAGCCATTTAATAACAAACCCTGTTGAAAGCCTGAAAAAACAACAGAAAGATCTAATGCATCATTGTCCATTGAGTATCTCGAATTGTTCTCCCTTTTTTTCTCCAAAGCTCCTCAAACCAAGAATTTCCATAATTCTCCTCCTGGGTAGTAAAATGAGGAGAGGGATAGGCTGCCTTAAAAGAGGGGTGGGTTTTAAAAAGGTTGATGGTCTCCGTTAAATAATTAAAATCATCGCTCACAAAGGTAACCTTCCGCCCTTCTTTTAAGATTCGAGCTAGCTCATCAAGAAATAGAGGTGTCATAAGACGATTTTTGGCATGTTTTGATTTTGGCCATGGATCTGGAAAGTTAATAAAGATTTCTTCCGAGGAATCGTCGGGCAAATGGTGGCGAGTAAAAACCAAAGCTTCTGAGTGGACAATAAATACATTCGACAAGTTTTCATTTTTGGTTTTTGACCAAATTTGTCTCACCCGGTCGAAACGTTTTTCCACTGCTATCCAGTTGAAATAAGGAAATTTTTTAGCCTGTTGTACAATCCATGCCCCATTTCCTGCGCAGTATTCAATACAGACTGGATTTTGATTGCCAAAAACTAAAGAATCTTCCCATTTTGGAAAAGAAAACTCGTGATGCAAAAAATAATATTGAGGGACATGAAAGACGCGATCTATTAATAAAGGTCTTCGGTCTTCCCAATTAAATGCTGGTTTTAAATCTTTTGGCTTCACAATTGAAGCCAACAAGTATATCTTGAAATTGTTTTCAATGCAAATGAAGGAGACTTATGATTGTCAGCACTCATCGCTTTTTGGCTGCCGAATCGGCAACCTACCTCGATCTCTTCCAGGTGTTCAAAGCTTCACCCTTTATTTACTCTATCCTGCTTATTCTTTCGCTTTTTGCTTTTGTTGTGTGGCTATATAGTTTTTTGACAATGCGCGACTCTCTTATGATACCTCAGTCTTTTCTAAAAGAGATTAGGCAATTGTTATTAAAAAAAGATTATGAATCCGCTCTATTCAACTGCCAAGGAGCTCACCATTTCACAGCAAATATTTTAGCTTCCGGTATTTTGGCACGTGAGCATGGGCATCAGGTCATCATGGAAGCAATGCAAAAGGAAGGAAAGCGGTGCGGCGTCATTCTCTGGCAACGGATCTCTCTTATAAACGATGTCGCCGTAATTGCACCTATGCTAGGGCTTTTAGGAACTGTTTTAGGTCTCTTTTATGCTTTTTATGACATGAATCAATCTTCTGATACTCTCGCCTCCATTTTTGATGGATTGGGTATTGCAGTTGGAACTACAGTGGCAGGGCTTATCGTTGCCATCTTAGCAATGACTTTTTATGCTACTTTGAAGTTTCGAACCGTTCGTCTTTTAAATACTTTAGAAAATGAAACTCTTGCTTTATGGAACCTAATTGAAAAAACATGAGCTATATTCCCGATGAAGAACTAAAAGAACGGAGTGGGCTTACTCTCGCTCCCATGATAGATTTTTTGTTTTTAATGCTGGCTGTGTTCGCCTCTTTAGCTGTTTCTCGAGTTATGATGCGTGACACCGATATCGATTTAGTTAAATCAAAATCTGAAGCTTCCCCCTCTATTAATGACCATCAAGATTATAAATTTATCAACATCAAAGTATTGGAAAGCGGAATGTATACATGGGTAACAGAGATAAGGGATTATCCCATGCAATCTGTCGAAGAGGTCTCTCAGGAGCTCTTACGGCAATATAGTCGAGGACTCATTCCTCAAGACAAGTTAAAAACTGTTATTTTGCTTAAGATTGATAAGAGTGCCAGATGGGAACCTATTTTACAGCTAATGCTAGCTGTTCAAGAAGCTGGGTTTCTTATCCGCCCGGTTTATGAACCTAGTTAAACCGAGTTAGATAATTCCAAAAATTAGCAGCAATCCGAAGAGATATAACAAACCAGTAATTAACCTCTTAATAAAAATAATAGTGACTTTGTGCAAATACAGTCTGCCTATTAAAAGACCAAAGAAAGCTGCCAAAGTAAGAGCGGCAATGAGCACATACTCTTGATGAAAAACAAACAACATACGAAGAGCCGATCCGTAGATAATAAGGCGTGAAAGATCCACAAGCGAAGAAATGGCAGCACTCGTTCCTACAAAAGACTCCTTGCCTAAAGAAGAGTGAACCAAAACAGAGCTTCGAAATGCTCCCTGTAAGCCTGACAGGCCTCCGAAGAAGCCGCTGACTACACCTCCTGCAAAAAGTCCCTTTTTCGTAAAAGTAAACTCTTTGGTTACGGGTATAAAATCATAAGACGCAATGAAGATTAAAAGGATGCCAATGATAAAGTTAATAAGCTGCACCTTAAAGGTCATGTTAAATAGTGTATAGGAAAAAAGAGGTTTAATCTCAGCTAGCTGAATCAAAAGAAAAGCGCCTCCTATTGCACTTAAAAAGGCAGGGACGCCAAAACAGAGCACAACGAACCAATCTACTGATTTCCAAAGAAATCCAAACTTAACAAGATTGTGAACTAAATGGATGAATGCTGTGATTGCAATGGCTGTAGAAACCGGTAAAAATATGGAAATCAGAGGAATCAAAAGAGTGCTCAGGCTAAACCCGGAGAAAAAAGAAACGATAGAAATTAGAAAAGAGGCGGTACAAAGAAAAATGATTTCCCACATTCAGGCAGCATATTCGATTTTCTCTTTCAAAAGCCATCAAAAAACTCTTTGCGAAAGTCTGATTGTCTTTACTTTTTCGTTCGCAAAGTTGGTATTTTTAGCCCCGTTTCAGATGAAGCAATCAATATGCCAAGCCTTTTTAATCGTGTTCCTTCTTTCTTGGCGCTCATTACCCACCAGACAGAATCTCTTTTGCAGGATGGTGCTAAATTAGTAAAGAATGCCCAGGCTGGTTGATTTGCCTTGATTTGCTCTTCATACTCTCTGGCAAGTTGCACATTTCTTTGTTCAGAGGAATAGCCTTGTGCATTGGACCTGTTGTTAAAGACATGCATTCCTGCTGGTTTCATCTTTCCAAGCTGTATTAGTGCTTCTACCTTCTTTACGTTTACAGCACTCCATACACTATTTATTTTGCGTGGAGTAAAACGAATCCTATAGCTTTGTTTATCAATGGTTTTTCGTATGCCGTCAATCCATCCAAAACAAAGAGCGATATCTACTGAAGTAGACCACGTAAGACTTGCACGCCCTGTGCTTTTCCTGTAATAGCCCACCCAAAGTTCACTAGCTTCAGGATGTTCTTCTAACCAATTACTAAACTCTTCTTCTTTGATGAAAAAAATTACATTTCCTCTAGTTTCCATACTTAGCCACTAATTGGAGGAAGTTGCAGCAAATAGCCTTTTTTAAGTTACACAAATCCAATTAATTCGACAATATTAAATTAATCCGAACGGTAGCTGTTCTTTTTCTGTCAACTGAAATTAAGCCATCATTTCACAATTTTCCAGTCTATTTCTGGTTATCCCTGAGTCCCTACTTATTCGCTCTACTCCCAGCCACTTCCAAGAAAATCCGGACATACCCCGATAATAATCCTTAATTAACTATCTCCTTCCTTAATAGCCGATAATTCTATCTACAATTTTTCTTAATATAAAATTTACTGTCTATATTAATAAGAAATAAATATTTACATATTATAATTATAATTATAAATAGCAAACATTTTTTAATAATGGGATATATTTCAAATTTTGCATCTTCGACATCCGCTTATTTTAGATCTTTCAGAAATAATGGATTAGAGCGACATGACTTTGATTGGATGAGTATTATTCGCAACAATAATAACGAAGCGTTCGAGGCAAAGCTTAAAAACTCTATCCCCAGAGATCTTAATGAGATATTGAGGAACGGGACTTATCCTTTGCATCACGCAATAAACTTGGGTCACACAGAGATGGCATTAAGCCTTCTTCATGCTAGAGCTAATCCAGAACTGAAAGATCGGCATGGGCTTACGGCTTATGATTATGCTATCCTATCCAGAAATCCTCAGGTGATTAGTATTCTAGTGCCTGAAGAGGCTCAAGAAGCTCTTACTAACGCACTAAATCAAGCCAATAGAATTTTTTTTCAAAGCGAGGCAAAGCATGAGCAAGCCTTCAAAGCAGCCTCCAAGCTCAAGGAGCTAATTCAAGATAGAAACACTCTTTTACAAGAAGACTTTGAAGGTCTTCATAATATTTTAGCACGCGGTAGAAGAAGAGGGGTTGCCTTTCTGAGTAAAGCGGAACTGAGCAAAGCCGATTTTAGCAAAAAAAACCGCTCTAAAAAGGCATTAACACCGCTTCACATGGCCTTACTTTCAAGAGATGAAGAGATTGTGTCAACAGTTTTAAAAAAGGTAAATGCTGATGACCTTTTAGCAAAAGATAATAAAGGACTGACACCCCTGCATTACGCTTCTATGTTTGGACTGTCGGAGTCGCTTGAAGCTATGCTTGCTCAATGCATGGAAAATCCGAATTTCGATATTAATGCAGTGAATCCACGATTTCAATACAGTCTTGTAAACCTTGCGATAGCAGCGAATGAGATAAAGACATTAACTATTTTATTACAATATGGGGCTAAAATAAGTGGAGAAGCTGATGAAGTTTCCCCTGTTGCCCTGCTATGCGCTTTGATAAGGGTACAGGATCCGACGAATATTTCGGCAACGAAATATCTTCTTGCAGCCAATTTTTTCTTTTCGATTGTTTTAGCAAACTACTTGCCAAATATAGTGACTCCATTCGGAAAATTAAACACTGGAGTTATATTGGCTCTTATTAACTTTTTGGGCAATGAGGCTCTAAAACAAAATTTTATCCATCCAAAATATGGTTCTTTAGCTATAAAAGGCGGAGTAGTAGGAGCAGCAGCAGGAGCATTTGCCTATTCTACAGGACTCATTCCCCTCATCAAGAAATGGTATGCATTAGCAAACTCTACAGGGGTTGTTCCCCTTGCATTGCAAAGTTTAACGCTTAAATTGATATCTGTAATCCCCCCTTGCTTTGTTGCAACTCATCAATCATTCAAGCATTGGAGGTGTGGAGGAGGAGCTAGAAGAGCGGTACAATGTAGTGCTATTCATGGCCTGATTGCTACAATTGCTACATACAAAATCATAAATGCTTCCGGAAAAATACTCACTAATATTTCTCAAATCTATGAGGCTTTTAGCAATTACATGGCTGATTCTACTATTAATAATCCTTCCGGAGTCGTATCTCAAATCTCTGATGCCTTTAACAACTACATCGCTACCTCTGCTATTAGTGATGCTTCTGAAAGCCTACTCACTTATATTTCTCAAATCCCTGATGTTATTTATAATTATTTAGATTCTTATTGATTTTATTATAAATCATTATTCTAATATTAGATGCGTCGATACTGATAGTACTCCCCCTGTTTGTAATAAGGGCGATAAGGATAGTAAAAATAATGAGGGCGATACCAATAGGGACGACCATAATAAATACCAAAACGCATTCGACTATTAGATCGCCTAAACTCACTCGAATTATATCTTCCAGCTGCCCAATAACCTGTTGTCTGCTTCCATCCATTATATCCTGAAACCATAACAGGCAGCAAAGCACACAGAGAAACAAAAAACACCTTTAAAAGAGTTTTCTTAAAACTCCTCATAGCACTCC
>JBAPRV010000019.1:0-5009 GCA_049281295.1 Chlamydiales bacterium | reverse complement strand
TGCATAACTTAGGAAGTGTCGAAAAAGTTATTTAGCGGCATTTCCTAAGTTGTGCAGGGGTCTTAAGAAGGGGAATAAAAAGAAAAAGCTTCCCCGGAGAAGGGGAGGGAAAATTCGTGCTTTATTTTTCCGGTAATTAAGGGAGAGCGAGCCTCTTCCTTAAACAATTTTTTCCACCATTGCTGAGCTTCAAACGAAACAACTTGATATTTCTCTATATTCACAGCTTTGGCCAGTTCGCGAATAACCTCATTTCGTTGATAGCCGCTTCCATCGACTAAACCATACTCTAAAGCCCTCTTTGCAGGAAAAAGGGCCGCTCCAAAGTTGTCAATTAACTCCTTGGCATTGACCTGCGGTCTATTTAAAGTAACCACCTCAACAAATCGGCCATAGAAGAAATCGAGAAGTTCCTGGTAGTTTTTCTGCTCGTCGGCTTTCCAAGGGCGAAAGGGATTCATTTCGTCTTTCCCTTTTCCGGCTGACAAGGTCATCGAGTTGATGCCGAGTTTTTCCATCGCATCGTAGACATTTAGAAAAGGAGGCCAGGCAAGTACGCCAATAGAACCGACAAGGCTCACATCGCTTGCGAAAATTTTATCTGCAGCAGCCGCTACATAGTAGCCCCCGGAGGCAGCCATCCCATTGATAAAAGCGTAAATAGGGACTTGGTACCGTTTTTTGTAATCCTCAAGATGGCGGTAGATGACATCCGAAGCATTCACCCCACCACCCGGAGAGTTAATAATGAGCAAAATTCCCTTCACCCGATCATTTTTAAATTCGTCTTCTCGCGAATCGAGCAGCATGTTTTCAATCTTTTTTCCTGTCAGGGGATCTTTTCCAATTTCTCCGTCGAGAGTAATTTGGAGTAGTACAGGGACCGAATTGCCTAAATCTTTACGATTTCCATCCGCATCGGGAAGGATTTTAACTTTAGTAGAGAATGTATTTTCATCTTTTGCTGTAGAAAACAAGATACTAGCTGTGAGTCCTACAACTACGAAACCGGCCAGAATTCCCAAAACAGCAAATAGAGAGATAAAAAATGCTCTGAAAGAGCTCGAAATAATCGATTTGTGCGCCATTACCACCAAAATATAGGGAATCGATGTTTTTCAGTCGACAAAAACAAAAAATTTGAAAAAGATTGTGGAGTAGATAGTAGTAATAAGAGGAGGACCATTGTGGAAAGTTGGCAAACACAGTTCATCAATCAAGAAAAGCTTCCTCTTGTTCTGAAACCTAAAAAACCCAATATAACTTTTGACGCTTTTCTAAATTCAATTCAGGAGAATCGAGAATTTATAGAGAATCAATTATTTAAATATGGCGGGCTTCTTTTTAGGGGTTTTCCTGTCAAGGATGCCGAAAAATTTCATGCGGTTATAGAGGCTCTCAATTTCGGTAAGCCTTTAAATTACATTGGAGGGGATAGTCCTCGCCAAAAAGTGAGCTCTAAAGTCTATACTTCTACAGATGCCCCTCCTAATATAAAGATACCTCTCCATAATGAGATGAGCTTTGTAAAAAACTACCCCAAGCATATCTATTTTTACTGTGATATTCCTCCAGCCTCCGGCGGGGAGACCATTATCGCTGACGCTCGTGATATCTATAAGTCAATCGACCCTGCCGTCAAAACCCGTTTTATCAATAAAAACCTCAAATATATTTCCAATTTTTACAAAGATAATTGGCTTCTAGATCGAATCAACCGTTACAAACCGGCCCATAAGACCTGGATGCAAGTATTTGAAACAGAAAATAAAAACGAGGTGGAAAAAAGTTGTGTAGAAAGTAAATTCGGCTACAAATGGAATCCAAATGATTGGCTTCAAGTTATTTATGAAGCCCCCTCCTCGATAACCCATCCAAAGACACACGAAAACATCTGGTTTAATCAGGCTCACCTCTATGATTACAATCCCAAGCTGCTCGGTTTTTGGAATTGGGTGGGAACCAAATTTGTCTATTTCAAACCCGATACTGTAATGCATGCCATTTACTACGGGGATGGAGATAAAATCTCTCGAAAAGATCTCTATCATGTGATGGATGTTCTCGACAGAAAAACGGTCAAATTCCCCTGGGAGAAAGGGGATGTGATGGTGCTCGACAATATTTTGGCAATGCATGGTAGAGCTCCTTTTACAGGGAAGCGGCGCATTTTAACTATGCTCACAAGATAAGCCTTGGATAAATCCTACAAGGAGAAAATTGCTTGACTTTCTGCGCGACTAGAGAACTATAAATACGTGCTTAAACAAAGTCTCGATATGACTAAAAAAATGGTCAGCGACCTTTAGAGAGGCAACCTCCTTTAGTGAACGGCTATTGGCTATTTGTTGGAGCTGTTCCTCCTCTTGAGAGGTAAAGCTGATTGCCTGCTGTGGTGCATGATTTTGACAGTAGCAAGCCCCTCCAAATCGATAGTTGGCAGGGTTGCCGCAAGCAGAGCAATGATTTGTCAGCTGTAAAACTCCTTCGTGTTTCAATACTTTTAGTAAAAAGAGGGGTATCAAAGGCTGAGAGCATTTCAAGGTAGGAATTTTTTCCAAAAGAAGACGAAAAAGAAAATAGAGTTCAGGGGCAGCTCGAGGCGGCCATTGAGAACGGAGCACAGCATAAATGAGCTTTCCTGCTGTCTCGAGTGCTTCAAGACGTTCTCGGATTCTTAAGTTTTGTTTTAATACCGTTCCGTCATGGAAGCGGAACAAATCGCTTTTTCCCTGAGTAAAGAGATACTCTCCTACGTTAAGCGGCGAAATGAGGGCGTGGTTTTGAAATCTCTTCTTCCCTTTCATGAAGAGCTTTAAAAGCCCCTCAGGGGTGAAGAGTTGGACAATATAATCATAATCTTTGAAAAGAGTGGATTGTAGAACAATCCCTTCAGTTTTAAGAACAGTCATCTTAATCTTAAGGCATATCTAAAAAATACCTTGAGGTCAACCACTTTTCTTGTTAATCTCCATGAGTTTGGAGCACCGATAGCTCAATTGGACAGAGTACCTGGCTTCGGACCAGGTGGTTAGAGGTTCGAGTCCTCTTCGGTGCGTTTGAAAAATTTTCGTTTCAAATAGAGGGGCTCATGACCGAAAAGAGTAAAACACAAATAAAAGAGAAATTTTCTACCGCGGAGTATCCGATCCATGTCATTGGACGACATGTGGATATCACGGAACCCATGAAAGCGTACGCTGTGGATAAACTAACAAAAGTTGAACGCTTTGGAGGACGGGTTATTGAAGCGACTATCGTTATGGATATCCAAAAGTTGGTGCATTCGGTCGATTTCTTGATCAATGTCAACAACACAAAAATAAAAGTGTCCGGCCGTAGCGAGAACATGTACGCTTCTATTGATCAAGCGATTGAACACCTGCAAGCCAAGCTGCGCCGCTATATTCGTCGTTTACATGAGCACCATACAAAGGGGCTTTCGGAGATTGATGTCAATGTGAATGTGATCGAAGCCGAACAGATCTCGCCTCTAGACGACATTAACGATCAAATTGAAGAGGAAAACCTTTCTCAAATTGAAGAGACCCTCCGTCCTCACAAAATAGTGAGCCGGGAAACACGCCCCCTTAAAACCCTCAGTCAAGCAGAGGCGATTATGAAGATGGAGCTTTCGGAAGACCCGTTTATTGTCTATCGGAGTGAGGAGGATCGCAAACTAAAGGTGATCTATTCCCGTGAGGATGGGAATTACGGTGTCATAGAACCTGAAAAGTGAGTGAGTTATTCGATCCTGTTCGAAAAAAGTGGGTAGAAAACACTCCTGAGGAGATCATTCGGCAGCAATTAATTCAAAAAATGATAGGCGAGCTTGGTTACCCTATCTCATTTTTGGCTGTTGAGAAAGAGCTTTCTAAACTGCCCCATCTTCAGCTTGTTTCAAAACGGGAGATGCCCAAGCGAAGAGTTGACATCCTTGTATTTTCTAAGGAAATCCATTCTGAATTTTCTTTATTTCCTCTTCTAATGATCGAATGTAAAGTGGCTTTATTAACCCCGAAATTTGTACAACAGGTTGTTGGGTATAATACGTTTGTGGGAGCTCCTTTTATTGCGCTTGCCAATAAGCAAGGGGTGATTACAGGAAGCTTTGATAAAGAGAGAGGCACTTACCATTTTAAGAAGGGGCTTCCTTATTATAGCCTTTTGCAACCTTATACCATTTCCGAGAAATAACTTCCTAAATTGACACCGTCTAACACATCATTTTTGGACAGTCGTTTCTCGCACATGTTTAAAAACATGCGCTTCGAAACGCTTGTTCAAATCTGTTGTGTTTTACAGCACCACTTTAAGAAGTTGTTTCTCGGAAATGTATTACTCAAGTTGAAAGTGAGAGACGTCGATAATGGGGTCCCTATCCAATACAACCACTCGCTCAATAACATTTGCGAGCTCTCGAATATTGCCCGGCCAATGGTATTCGAGGAGCTTTTTCTGAGCAGCGGGCGTCAGGGTTTTGATTTTTTGCTTGTTTTTACAACAAAATTTATGAAGAAAATGGTGAACTAGGGGGAGGATCTCTTCCCGCCTTTCTCTCAATGGGGGGAGGTGAATAGGCACTACATTGAGTCGATAGTAGAGATCTTCTCGGAAAATTTTTTCAGAAATAGCCTCTTTAAGGTTTCTATTTGAGGTCGCGATGAGGCGGACATCAACTGAGACAGGTTTTGTTCCTCCCACTCTTTCGAATTCTTGCTCTTGAATGACTCGCAGTAGTTTGGGTTGAAGTGTGATTGGGATTTCCGTTACTTCGTCGAGAAGCAAAGTCCCTTTATCAGCAAGTTCAAAGCGGCCCACGTGTTTACTGCTAGCCCCTGTGAAGGCGCCTTTTTCGTGGCCGAAAAATTCAGATTCGATGAGAGTATCGGGAATAGCTGCGCAGTTGACGCGGATAAAGGGGCGGTTAGCTCGCAGGGAATGAGCATGAATAGCTCCGGCGATGACCTCCTTTCCCGTTCCCGACTCTCCATCGATAAGGACACTGG
>JBAPRV010000018.1:0-39576 GCA_049281295.1 Chlamydiales bacterium | reverse complement strand
TCTAAGATTTTCAATCCTGGGTGTAGCGCAGCCTGGTAGCGCACTTGCATGGGGTGCAAGGGGGCGGAGGTTCGAATCCTCTCACCCAGATTCTTTTTTCTCAGCAACTTGCGTTAAAACATACCCTCTCTTACTCATTCATATTTTCATTGAGTGGGAAATAGGTGGTGAAAAACATCACATAACTCACAAGCTCCCTCAGAATAAAGCAAAGAAGTGCCTTTCCGGCGCGGAGGACAAGCTTCTGCGCAGCTTTTCAGAATAAATTTTTTATTCCAATCGGATAAGGTATATTTAAATCACCAAAAACCATTTAAAATGACTATTTTCTTTGTTTAAAATACACCATATAGGTATATTTAAATCATATATAATATATATTTTCAGATATGATTAACGCACTGGATATACCATGGAGGAATTAGCAGGAATAGGCAAACTATCTCGCAAGAGACTTTCAGACGTGCTTCGCAATTCAAAAGGTTGTATATCAGTAAGCTTTGTAGCAGAGACATTAAACGTCTCAAGAGAGCAGGCAAGGCTATATCTGTCCTTATGGGCAAAAAATGGCTGGCTGCGAAGAGTCAGGAGAGGACTATATTTCCCAGTAGATATAGCGGCTGAAACTCCTGATAGCGGTGTTCTCGATCCATGGGTAGTAGCCTCACAGATCTTTTCTCCCTGTTACATAGGAGGGTGGTCCGCGGCCCAACATTGGGATTTTACCGAACAGATCTTTGAATCGACTATCATCTTTACATCTAGACGCTTAAATCAAAAAGAGCAGTCCATTGCGGGGTTAACATTTTTGATAAAAAAATCAGCATCCGACAAAATGTTTGGACTTAAATCCATTTGGAAAGACCAGATCAAAGTACAAGTGTCAGATCCTCATAAGACGATCATAGATATGTTTAATGATCCGTCAATTGGAGGAGGAATTCGCTCTGTGGTCGACTTTTTTCAAAAATATCTCGCTTCGAGTGAATGCGATCTAAACATTTTGATCCAATATGCAGAGAAGATGAACAATAACTCGATTTTTAAACGTTTGGGATTCGTATTATCAAAACTAAAGCCAGATGAGACTCGCTGGATTACACAATGCCTAGAAAATTTGAGCCAGGGAAATTCGCAACTAGACCCAGCATCGAAAGGAAAACGTCTGATCAAAAAATGGAGATTATGGATTCCTAAAGGATTAGAAGAGGGATTTCGATGATTAACAAATTTGAAATTGCCCGAAAAGCAAAAGAATACGGATTGCAATCTTCTACGATTGAAAAAGACTACGTTTTGGGATGGATACTAATTGCTATTCAAAATCATCCTCAGACGAGAGACTCATGGATTTTTAAGGGAGGCACGTGCCTTAAGAAATGCTTCTTCAATAAGTATCGCTTTTCGGAAGATTTAGATTTCACCCTGCTGGATCCTCAGCAAATGAAAGAGGAGATTCTACGATCCATCTTAAAACAGATCGCACAATGGATTTATGAACAGTCTGGAATCGAAATCCCTGAAAACCTGATCTCTTTGGACCCGCATCGCAGCTTAACCATACAAGGTAAACTATCGTACCAAGGCCCTTTGAAACAGCCGGTCCCTTATCCTTCCATCAAATTGGACCTCACTGCCAATGAACAAGTGGTGCTGAAGCCAGAAAAACGGGGGGTTTTCCACGAGTATTCCGATTGTCCTATCGAAACTCCCCAAATCCTGAGCTATTCCTATGAAGAAATTTTTGCTGAAAAGCTAAGGGCTTTGGCCGAAAGAGCACGACCCCCGCGATCTCTATGACGTTGTTCATCTTTATCAAGAGCGTCATCGACTGACTGACATGGAAAAACTCCTAAAATCTCTTCAAGGCAAGTGCATTTTTAAAAAAATGCCGATGCCCAATCTGGTGACAATTGAGCAACATCCTCAAAAATCTGAGTTTTTATCCGAATGGAAGAATATGCTACGCCATCAGGTGAAAGATCTCCGGCCATTCGAGTATTTTTGGAAATATTTGCCAGATATTTTCTTGTGGATTTATCACTCAAAATAATGAGTTGGTTACAAGCAGCGAAAAACTTGCATGGGGTGCAAGGGGGCGGAGGTTCGAATCCTCTCACCCAGATTTTTCTCAGTATCTCTGAAAATCCGCCTACTTGATTAAAATACAATATAAATAGTAAACACCCGCATATAGCCTAAAGAGGTATTTGTATTGAAATCAGCGAAGAAATTTGTTTTCACAATGATTTCTTTTCTCACAATGGGTTTCTCCTCTGCTTATGGATACGGCTGCTGGAGCCCCTGCAGCTTGAATACAGGCCCTTTAGGAACAGGATTTACGGTGGGGGGATACGGCTCCTTCCACACCGTCTTTTTCAATGTAAGGGACAAGGAAACTACTATCCCCGACGCTGGAGAAAACTCATTTCGGTACCTCGAAAGATATGACACCATTCAAGAGGCCCCTGGAGGGGGCGGCTTTCTCAGCTATGGATGCAAACGTTGCAACTGTTTAATAGCTGCGGTTCGACTTGATGCCATCGGACTTGCCCAAAATGCCAAACGCTCTTATTCGGATGCTCTTCTACAGGATAATATTGTACATGAGGTGGGACTGAGATGGATTCTTGATCTCTCTTTTCAACCGGGATTTTTGATTGGAAAATGTATATTGGGCTACTTGAAAGCAGGGGGAACTGTCTCAGGGGTAAGGGAGCAAGTTCAGATCAAAAGATCCACTTCCCCCCATCCTGTTTTGGACAAAAAAACCAAATACCATCACCCGGGAGGGTATGTACTAGGGGCTGGCGCGAATTTTTTGCTGATGAATTGCTTCAGTTTTTTTATGGAGTATGATTGGCATGCCTATCTCACTCCCTTCAACTCCATCACTACTTTTAATCCCTTTGGGTTTACTATAGACACACATGTTATCAAGCTGCATTGCAACTCTTTTTCCTTTGGTATCGCCACACAGTTTTAAGAAATTTTCACTTCCTTGATTAAAAATTGTCCATGCTGTACTTGTTTCTTAATAAGAGAAAATACCCCTATGAGAGTATTTCATATGAAATCGGCGAAGAAGATTGTTTTCAAAATTGTTTTATTTCTAGGCATAGGCCTCAATGCTTATGGGTATGATGACAGTTACTACTGTTCAAGACCCATCCCTTTAGGAGCTGGACTCGGTATCGGGGTTTATGGCTCTTTCCACACTGTGTTTTTTAATGTAAGAGATAAGGAAACTACTATCCCCATCCCCGGCGAGAACTCATTTCGGTACCTTGAAAGATATGATACGGTTCAGCAAGCTCCTGGTGGGGGTCTCTTTCTCAGCTATGGCTGCACTTTTTGCAATCGTTTTGTAGCCACCATTCGAGCTGACGCGCTCGCACTCGCTTCAAGTGCTGAACATGCCTATGTGGAGCAAGATGATCAGCAAAATACGCTACACGAAGTGGGACTGAGAGGAATCCTTGATCTTAGCTTCCAACCGGGATTTTTGATAGGCAATTGTGCCCTTGCCTACTTTAAAGCAGGCGGAACCATCGGATGGGTGAAAGAAAAGGCCTGGATCAAACGGAGCGGCCCGCCCTATGATGTCATAGACAAAAAAACCAAACGCCATTACCCGGGCGGTTATGTTTTAGGGGGAGGAGCAGATTTTTTGCTGATGAAGTGCTTTAGTCTTTTTATGGAGTATGACTGGCGCTCTTACATTTCTCAATTGAGCTCCTTGGGTACTGTTGACTCAGATATATTTACTTTAGACACACGCGTGACAACCCTGCATACCTCTTCCTTCTCTTTTGGCTTAATCTTGCGGTTTTAGACAAAGAAATTTTTAACGTCGACTGTTCATAACTTGATCAAAAAATTGTCGACCAACTTGTTCATAATACAAGGTTGTCGGTATCTTCTCTTTTGTTTACATGTTATCCACAAATTATCTTCATAACTTTCTTTCCTCTAAATCACCAAACTTATTAACATTTCCACACCCCCTAAAGAGGAAGATACATATATATTAAGTTTACTCTCTTATCAGGAAAAGTTGTTTTCAATATCTCAACAGGGGTATAAGGAAAAATTATGAATCCTTCGTATTTCTTCGATCTCTCCAAATTTGGTCATGCCTCTCTATTCAACGAGACTCAGCCGGTCTGGAATGCTTTAAAAAAACTGGAAGAATACCTTCTATCTCATCCGCTTGGACATATAGAGGGCTTAATTCATCAAGGAGCCTATTTAATTAACCCGGAAGAGATCTCTATTGGAAAAGAGACGATCGTTGAAGCTGGGGCTTATATCTTGGGTCCTTGCGTCATTGGAGAGAACTGCCAGATCCGGCACGGGGCCTACGTCCGAGGAAACGTTGTTACGGGCAACGGGTGCATTATTGGGCACGCGACAGAGGTAAAACATGCCATTTTTCTCGATGAGGCTAAAGCGGGCCATTTTGCCTATATCGGAGATTCCATCATTGGAAACAGGGTAAATCTGGGAGCCGGGACGAAATGTGCCAACTTACGATTTGATCAAGAAGAAGTTTCAATTCTTTGGGGAGAAAAAAGGATACAAACAGGTTTGCGAAAATTCGGCGCTATTTTAGGCGATGATGCCCAAACTGGATGCAACTCCGTCACTAATCCGGGCACGGTTATAGGAAAAAATAGTTGTTTAGCCCCCTGCCTGACGGCAAAAGGGGTGATTCCAGAAAACCATATCCTTAAAGCTATTGAAAATGTTACTCTAGCACCTCATTCTTAAAGGGTTTTACAGTGGCGTCAACTATACACTCTTTTGTAGGCTCCTATCATGAACAAATTGAAGGGGCTATTTCCAAAGCGATTTGTTTGTTTGGTCCCAAAACAGAATTGCGAGATGCGATTGAATACGCGCTTAAAAATGGAGGAAAACGGTTCCGTCCCGCCATTGTCTACATGGTGGCTAAGGCGTTGGGGAAAGATCTGGATGTGACAGAGGCTGCTTTGGCTATTGAATTTTTTCATACTGCCTCTTTAATCGCAGACGACCTCCCTTCCATGGATAATGATGAGCGGCGTCGAAACAGCCCCACAGTTCATATAGCATATGATGAAGCCACAGCCCTTTTAGCGTCCTATGCTTTGATTTCGGCGGGCTATGATCAGATTCGCCTGAATGCCCATGCTCTAAAGCAAAAAGATATCGAAAAAGCCGATACCATTTGTGTCCTGGCTTTGGAAAATGCCACTTATCATACCGGCATTTTAGGAGCTGTAGGAGGGCAATATTTAGATCTTTTCTCTCAAGAGCTCAATGAAGAGACCGTTCAAGAAATTATGTATAAGAAAACAGGGTCTCTTTTCGAAATCTCTTTTGTTTTTGGATGGCTGTTTGGCGGAGGCGTTTTAACTGAATTGGAAAAAGTCAAAAAGGTGGCCAAGCATTTTGGCATGGCCTTTCAAATTAGCGACGATTTTCTAGATTTGAAAGAGGATATAGAGCATAGCAAGGTCAATTATCCTGCTGTGGTAGGGCGTAAAAGAGCTCTTCAAGCCTTCTCTCAAGAGGTTGCCGAGCTTAAAAAACTGCTGCAAGAGCTTGAGCTAAATACCTCAGAGTTGTTGTCGCTTGTAGAACATATGATAGGAAGAATTAGCTCCCCACCATCTCTTTGACTTTCTCCTGCACTTCCGTTTTAGAAGGGCGAGGCGCCATGTCGTAGCTGATAAGCACTTTTTTCTCAATTTCTTCGCATAAGGGAAGGTTTTTTATCAACTCGTCGCGCACCGCTTCTCGTCCCTGTCCCAGTTGCTTCCCATTATAGCTAAACCAAGCCCCTTTCTTGTCGATAATCTCCTTTTCTGTTGCCAGGTCTATCACTGTCCCTTCATAAGAGATCCCTTTATTGAAAAGAATGTCGAATTCAGCCAATCGAAAAGGGGGAGCGAGTTTATTTTTGGCTACTTTTACCTTAACGCGGTTTCCGACATCTGTATTGTTACTCCCCTTAATGCTCCCGATTCTTCTAATATCGAGGCGGATCGAGGCATAAAATTTCAGCGCTCGCCCTCCTGTGGTTGTTTCAGGGCTCCCGAACATAACTCCAATCTTTTCTCGGATCTGGTTGATGAAAACAGCGCAAGTATTCGTTCGAGAAAGCGTGGCCGTTAATTTGCGAAGTGCCTGGGACATCATGCGCGCCTGGAGTCCTACGTGGGTATCTCCCATCTCCCCTTCTAGCTCGCTTTTGGGAACAAGAGCTGCGACGGAGTCAATAACGATGATATCTACCGCATTGGATCGAGCTAACATTTCCGCGATGCTAAGGGCATCTTCCCCACAGTCCGGTTGGGAGATCATAAGCTCGTTGATATCCACTCCAATTCGGCCGGCGTAAGCGGGATCTAAGGCATGTTCAGCGTCGATGTAAGCAGCCAACCCTCCCGCCTTTTGAGCATTTGCCACGATATGGGTAGCTAGCGTCGATTTCCCCGATGATTCCGGGCCGTAAATTTCTACAACCCTCCCTCGAGGAACCCCTCCAATGCCAAGGGCAATATCGAGAGAAAGAGCCCCTGTTTTAATAGTTGAAATTTCATGGGTGTCCGAATGCTTGCCAAGCGTCATAATCGAACCTTTCCCAAACTGTTTTTCGATATGAACGACAGCAGCTTCCAGAGCTTTTTTACGGTCAGAGGGATGCATGTTTTTTTCTCCTAATCCTTAGAATCTAGATGGTGCCCATTTTCAAGGATCTTGTCAGAGAAGTCAACCGATTTAAAAGAGAGCTACGGCTGTTAGGGCAACATCGGTTTCCTCTACCGGAAGAGAATCGACTAGTTGCTCTTTAAACCCAATTCCTATCGTTGGACAGAAGGTAATCTGGGCCAAAAAGCGATCGTAATACCCTTTTCCATAGCCGAGTCTATGATTTTTTGTATCAAAACCAAGAGCGGGGACTAAAACAGTCTGAATTCGGCTATAGTTAATTTCTTCACAAAGGGTAGATGAGGGCTCGTACAAACCCCATTTGTTAGGTTTGAGTTGCTCTTCTAGATGGTTTACTCGAAAAATTTTAAGTTCTTCTCCGTCGATTTTAGGCAGTAAAAGACGATTTGTGCGAGCTAAATAGTGGTTTAGCCGGCGGGTGTCTATTTCATCTCTGAATGAGGCAAACGAAAGGATATCCCCCGTGGATGAGAGAGGCAGAGATAGAAGCTTTGAGGCCCCCTCTTCCCGTTTTTTGGGTGAAATCGCAGCCAGTCTTGTTTTCAGCTCGCTGCGCCATTGGATTTTATCATTCAACGGGCTTTCCATCTTTATAGTGGACTTTTCTGGAAAACACTCCCTCGGCATTAAATAGGGAGGCTACACCACGGCCTTTTTCTACGATTGAGAGAGGAGCCTTCTCTCCCTTTCTATAATATTCCCCTTTAATCAGGTGGTCGCTTTCATATTCTTCTACAAAAGCTAAAGCGCCGTTACGATACCAGACGGTGAGAAGACCGTTTTTCTTATTTTGGCTCATTTCCCGTTGACTTTCAAGATTGCCATTTTCATACCAGGTTTTTACCGGTCCATTCAATATTCCCCCTTCCCAATTGAGCAGTAATTTAGGCTGGGATGAGCCGGGGAAGTAGTAGATCTCTTCTCCATTTTTCTCTCCATCTTTTAGAGAATAGAGCTGAGCTAGAGCTTGTTCTTCATCGTAAACTTTAACGGCTCCCTCCTGAATACCGTTTTGGTATTCTTGTAATTGGTGAAGTTCTTTTTCACCAAAAAGAGCGCGAAATCCTTTCCCTTTTTTGATTTCCGATACCACCTCTTCTTCGGAAGAAAAATACTCTCCCTCTTTTAAAAGCCCTTTTTCGAACTGCTCGTAACAAGCGACTTTTGAGGGTTCCCAGTAACGAATGGAAAGCCCCTCTTTTAATCCCCCGTTAAAATCGGCTGTTTGAAACAATGTTCCATCGTCGAGAAAGATCTTTTGTATTCCATGGATTTTGTTTTTCTCAAAGGGGATCTCTTTCCAAACCTTCCCGTTAGGATGGTAGTAAAACGAGGTTCCTTCCAGCTCTCCTTTGTAATAATGAATCTCTGCGATAAGGTTTCCATCCTCATCCCAAGCGCGATTGATGCCGTCAAAAAGCCATGTCTCCTCGGCCATGGTGTTGATATCGGCAACCCCTCCTACAAGAGAGGCTTCTACTTTGAGCTGTCCATTGGAAAACCACTCTTGATAGGTGCCGGAAGCCGAATTGTTAGTCGCTTCTAGATATTGCTTCACTTGTCCATTAGGATGGTAGCTGGTAATCCGTGAGTTGACATCTCCGTTTTTCTCTCTGCCGTAGACGCGCATCACTTTTTGGTAGGGTTGGGACGATAAGAAGTCTGTTTTTTCAAAACCGTCCAGACGATCTCTAGAACTGATAATCTCCGACATCCCATTGCGATCAATAATATTGATGCTGACGATTTTGTCAGGAGGGATCCGGTTGGGAGAGATGCATGCTCCACAAAAAAGAGAGAGCAAAAAAAGAAAACAGGAGACTCTACTCATTTTATAAATTCCCTTTTTAAAAATTTTGTAGTGAGCTCATAGACCTCGCTCCCTTCAGGATTGCTTTTTCTTTTGAACATAAAATCTGTGATAATGAGTTGAGGCTGCCTTTGACTGTACGTTTCTATGCCTGTCAGGATGTTTTTAAGATCATTCGAGTCCACTTCAACTGGGTGCGAGAGGGTTTCTATGCTTTCTTGAAAACCCTCCCCTAGCTGCAACTCTTCTTCTACAAACTGAAGACTATTTTTCCCGCCGCTTATAAAAGCAAAGCGGTTTTCTACCCATTCGTTGCCGGTAAAAGTCTGCGATTGCAGTATTTTTTCCAAAGACTCTCTCTCTTTTTCGAGAAAAGAGAGGGATTCAAGCTCTTTATCGATGTAAAAGGAGTCTACATCGGCATATTTTTCACGAATAAGATGGTTAACGGACTGCCTGCGCTCTTTTGTTTCAGAAAGACGGCGAACGGTTGCAACTCGATGCAAAACACTCTCCCATTTCTGCTTTTTTTTCAAAAAATCATATCCCACATAAACGAGAGGGAAAAGACCGAGAATCACTAAATACAGAATCCATCGAGAAACAGAAATTGAATCTAATTGTTTTTTAACCTTCATCTCAATTGTAACGGGTTTTGTCTTTCAAATAAAAAACAGCACGATATTTTCCTTTTGAAGCAGACCATTCTATCTCTTCTTTCGGGTCGACAAATAAGTTAGGAGAGGTTAGATGGCCATGAAAAGAACTTGCCGTTTGGGAATCTTTGGCTGTCAGCTCGAGCTCGACTCTTACTTTATAATGTTCTTTAGGGCGCGAGATGGTAGGGCGTTTCACCATGTTGTAGCGGAAAGACTCAATTTTTATAGAGTCAGGGAGCACCGAGAGCCATAAAAGCAATTCATTCACTTTGGGAACTAGAGGAAGAAGCGGGTATGTATTTGATTTAGACTGCACAAAGCCCTCTATCTCATTTAATGCAGTTAAATAAGCAAAAGGGGTGCTCTTAAGATGATATGTTTCGCTTTTCGGCAATGCGTTAAATTCATTTTGAATCTTTTTTTGCATTTGGTTGATAGTGAGTTGTCCCATGCCAAATAAGGAGAGGGTGAGCAAAGCAGATAGAGTAAAAAAAGCGATCAGCGGTTTTTTGACCCATCTCCAACGATGAGGATAAATAAATGCTTTTTGACGAAAATTAGGCCCTTTTCCGGATAGGGCCATTCCAATAGGAAGTGCAAAACGACAGCACTCTTCTTCTGATAGATTAAAGGAAGGAAGAGAGAAAGGAATCACTGCCTTGCTAGTTGTTTTTTGAATAACTGCTGCCTGTGAAGGGTCTCCGACAAGGAGAATCGTTTCAATCGATTTTGTTTTATAAGATGAGGAAAAACTTAAAATAGTTTTTTGAATTTCCACCTCTATAGAACCTTTATGGTCAAAAGCACGCGCTGTTAAAAGCTTCCCCTGGTCAATAAGAACACAGGTTACCTCGGATTCTCCTAAATGAACGATGAGGTAGGTGGGAGGGGCATAGGGGACAAGAGAGCAAAGAGCTGCTAAGGCAGAGGGGGTAGAGGTGATCTGTTCCGGCTCCACTCCATGTTGGTAAAGAGCCTCTAAATGAGAATGAAGGTGATCTTTTCGTGCTGCAAAAATGGTCAAAATTGTTTTATCTCCCCTTTTTTCAATAGGCTCAGCTTGAACAATAGCCTTTTCAGAGGGATAAGGAAGAAGGGGCTCCACTTGAAAATCTAAAGCTGATAAAATATCCTTTTCTTTTTTAAGAGGGATAGAGCAAGAACGGACAAGGGTTTCCCTAGAGGGGAGGGCTGAGATGACAATCCCCTCTTGAGAGAGGATCTCAACCGGTTTTTGCTTAGGCAATTCTTTTAATTGGACAACTTTCCAACCCTTGCGGGTTCGGGAGAGCACCGCTATTCGAATAAGAGAAACAGAGAATTCAATGCCAATATAATGAATCTGTTTTCGGAATAAAAACATCAATAAATCAAGGTTTTTGGGGAAATAATAAACTAAAAAAAAAGATTTTTCAAGAAAAATAACAAGAACAAAAATTCTAAAAATTTTTTAAATCATGCTTCTTTATCTTTGTGATATAATTTTTACTACTTATACATTTATGCTTTTAACAAGGGTGATCGGCTCGTGGTTTCCTCGCCTTACCCAGAGCCGCTTTATGCACTTTATCGCTTTTTACACTGACCCCTATTTGAAAGTATTCCGACGCATTATTCCTCCGATAGGAATGATGGATATCAGCCCCATGTTTGCTTTTATCGCTTTGCAGTTATTGCAATGGATATTATTTTCAATTCTACGATGAACGAGAAGAGAAACCTTCAACTGCATGCCATTTTTAAAGGGCGGGTTCAAGGGGTTGGCTTTAGATGGACGATTCAGGATTGTGCCGACCGTTTTGATGTAACCGGAACAACTAAAAATTTAAAAGATGGTACGGTTGAAGTGTATGCACAAGGTTCAAAAGAGATCTTAGAAAGGTTTCTTGAGGCGATTAAAAATGATCCCGGCTCTGCGAGGATTGAACACATCTCGTGCCGTTATCAAGAACCCTCTGCCTTGTACGAAGGGTTTACAATTGTTTTTTAGGCCAAGTTTTGTCTACTATTTTAGAACAGAGGGAAGTCATTTTATAAGTTGGGTTCCAAAGTCAAGAACGAAAAATTGCCTCCAAATTGTCAACTTCTGTCCTCATTGCAACCGGAAAGAAAAAACCACCTCTTACAGGGATATAGGTAATGTCTGAATCCCATACATGGTTCGGATAAGATATTATGACCTCTTTAAAAGATAGAGATATTTTCTCCCAATTTAGTTGGTTCTTCTTGTATTGCATTTAGGGTAAATAGTAGGATGGCCAGTAAAAACATGGTCTTGACTAAATGCTATGATGGAAAAAACTTGCGAAACCTTGAATACTTGATAGACATCTATGAATTTTTAAATCATCTTTACAAGAGTTGTTAGAAAAATGTTGAAATAAGTCTAAAAACCGAGTATTTTTTTCCCCTCAAAAAGGAGGCTATTTTAATCCTCATAGCCTCTTTTTATACAGGAAGGATAGCTACTTTAATTTGTTTTTTTATAATATGAAACCCAAATCGATTGGAATCATTGGAGGAGCTGGCCCATTGGCAGGGGTACTGCTACTTGAGCGAGTGTTATCCCTTTCACAAAGCATATATGGATGCCACAAAGATTCGGACTTCCCAAAAGTATTTTTTCTTAATTTCCCCTTTTCGGAAATGTTATCTTCTCAAACGGATGTTAAGCAGGTACGTAAAGAGTTAAGTGGTTGTCTAAGTCAAATGCGTCGAAATGATGCAAAAATTTTAGCAATTGCTTGCAATACTTTACATGCATTTTTAGATGAAAATGATGATAAAGCAGATTTCATTCATCTGCTCAAAGTGGTGGCAAAAGCAATCCCCTCGGAATCTGATATACCGCTAGTTCTTTGCACTTCAACATCAGCTCGGTTTGGCCTTCATAAAAGATTTTTTGCTTGCAGGTATCCTGATTCTCAAGCGCAACTAAAGATAGATAGGATCATAGATAAAGTTTTAAAAGGTCAAAATCAAAAAATTATTATACAAGATTTATTGACAGTTCTCCAATTTCAGCCGGAGAATGCAATCATATTGGGATGCACAGAACTGTCTCTTTTTAAGAAAGATTTATCACTGCCTAGTAAGTTAATTATTGATCCATTAGAAATTTTAGCAAATAAAATAGTAGAAAAAAGTTTTTTAAATTGACAGGGGAAATTATGTCTGTTTTTGGGATCTCAAGAGGAACTAACCTTTTACAAGAATCATCTTGCAAAAAGACAATTAACATCTACCTATCTTCAGAGGTATGTTCACCACATGTTATTGTCAAAACTATTGCCTCCATTGATGGGCCAGTAGATATATATTGCTGGTATGAGGGTACTCAAGGCCTCCCAAAGGCTGGAGCTATTTTTATGAAGGAATCGGTTTTTAGCCCACTCTACACGCTAAAGAAAGATATTAAACTATATCTTAACTCCCTTAAAGCCTGGGATTTTAAAAACAAGGTGGCAGAGATGCCTTCCTCAAGCCCAATTGGGGATGCAATTAATCGAATTAATTCTTATGCCGTTGAATGTATATACACTTCTCAGTTTTTTAAATTCTGCGAAAATTTTTCTAAAGAGAGTAAGCTATGTGCTTTTATAAACAATGAATTACCTAAAAAAGAGTGGCTTTTCAACCTTTCGGCAGATCGACAAAAAAGTGGATACAAAGTGTCAATGTTATTTGATAATCAACTCGTTCTCTATGAGTGTATTAGTGATTTAGACGTATATCATGCTTACGCTCTAATGCAATATGTCGAAGGTTACTATCTGATTCAAAAATCGATCAAAAATGGATTATTAAAAGGACAAAAGAAGATTGAGATAGCTTTTGTATTACCAAACGATGAAGGTAAATATTATCAAGATTTGCCAATGGACATTGAAGAAATGCTTTATTTGGATTTTGGAAAAGATTTATCGGACGTAGAGATCAACATTGCTTTTCATTTTTTTCAGTATGGAGAATCATTGGCATCTAGGCCATATATAGATAAAAGTAGAAATCAAAAGGTAAAAGTTGAAGAAATTGATTCTTACTTTGATTTTTTGCCTAAACGACACCGAACGATTTTCGATGAAAATTTACGTTTGCCGTTTATGCGAGATGTTATTCATAAATTTGATAGTATTCTCTAACGGTGTTATTGCTTAATTCAGCCTCCGGTTGATCCAGGCAAAATTGGGGTTTCCCTTTACCAGACTGATTATGCAATCATCCAGCTTCCTCATTGCATCCTTAAAGAATTCATTTTATTCTTAACTAAGAGGGTATTTGAAAATTTAAGTTATTGATAAATATCTTGTTAGCATAGTTTTTGTCATAGCCAGATATATCATGCTTTCACTTGTCCTGGTAAAAAATTCATAATCTTTGCTCATTCTTCGATACCTTCCTATCCAAGCAAATGTTCTCTCTACAACCCATCTACGAGGCAAAATAGAAAAAACCCGTTTAATCGGAATCCAAATACAATTCCAGTTTTCATCATACATCCTCATTCTCCCTGAAGGTCTTTTCACAATCTCTAAATCAATTCCTTGTTCCTTTGCTTTTTGTTGATTGTCCTGTCCTTGATAGGCGTTATCTGCCCAGATTTTTTTCAAGGCTCTTACTTTTTTCCTTCTGATTAACATTTTGAAACCGTGCGAGTCGCTTTTATTCGCGTTGGTAACCTTGGCTTCGATAAGAAATCCTTCTGTGTCCACCGCAATGTGCCTTTTCCGCCCTTTAATTTTTTTTGCTCCATCATAGCCACAGACCCCCCTTTTTCTGTGGTTTTTACGCTCTGACTATCGATTATCCCTGCACTTGCGTCTGCTGCTCTTCCCAATAAAGTCCGCAGACTCCCTCGAACATGGTCATGCAAGCGGATAAAAATCCCACTGCGTTGCCAGCGTTGAAATTGTGAATACACTGTTTGCCAAGGAGGAAAATCGTGAGGAAGAAGATGCCAGGCACATCCAGATCTCAATATGTAAAAAATAGCGTTGAGCATGATACGGGCTCCATATTTTGGTTTCCTTCCAGCGTTTTTCCTACCCCCATTTTTTATGTGCGGCCTAACAAAAATATGTTCGATGAGTAACCATTCTTTATCTGATAGTGATCCTGGATATTGTCTTTTCATATTCTCCTCCTAAAATTAAGAAGAAAATATTTAACATAAATTATTTAAATTTTCAAATACCCTCTAAGAAGGCGTCTAAAAATTTAACTATATGTTATCAAGGAGCTTTTCAAAATCTTTAGGAAAGACCCCTGCATAACTGGTGAGATTTAGAGAAAAGCTATAATTTTTGGAAAAAAGAGCGGAGATAGTCCTGTTTTTGCACAATTCTCAGGTAAAAATCGCGCTTTCTAATAAAATTTTGACAATTGCGAATACAACTTCTCATCGCACTATTCTCAAAGCTTTATTCAAATTAAAGCATAGGTATCCGTTTAGTGGGGCAAGATAGCTGGAGGTTGGACGCCAGGTTGAAATGTCGCTCGATATCCTTGCTCAAAGTAGGGGATCGTGTGTCTGCCTTGCTTTTTGAGTGTCATCCAGATTGACACGGCTCTTTCCATGAATCTACTGCCCCCATCGCTCTGCGTCCCATACGATGTCTTCCTCCACAACACGATATGACGTAGACTTCTTTCTGCCGCATTATTTGTACATTCTACCTCTGAATAGCGAGTGAAGAGAAAGAGTTTGTGAAAGTGATTAAGTAGACGGTCCGCAAAGCTCGAAAGATACTCCGATCCATTCCCTAGTGCATCATATAAAATCTCTTGTAGTCTCTTCTTACGATAGTAAATGTGCTGCTGCATTGTCTTACGACAAGACATACGACATGCTTTGAAAATCTCTTTCAATTCAAACAGAGCCCTATTGCCAATCTCCCTATCAGGACTCGCTCGCTCAGAAAACTTTTTGAAGTCTCTCTTGATGTGTGCTAAGCAATATTGATGTCTTCTATAAGCATAGACCTGATAGCGATCCGTGACAGTGATTCCTGGATGATTTCTGGGAGGGATCATTTCCAAACTCTCAAGATTTCTCCTTGGAAGAATACCGATCAAAGCTTCTTGTTTGGTAGTAGCTGTCCAAACATAATGTGTCCTGGCATTTTGCCTAAAGCTCGTCTCATTGACCTTATCGGAAAGGGAGTCATGGGAGGATTGGAGGCTTCTTTCCATCGCAGGTATACTGCCTACAGAAATCTCGATGTTGCAGAGGGTCTTCAGAAGAATTTTAGTGGTTCGCTTGCTCATCCGATAAATGGAGCTACATGCTCCAATAAAACTGATGAGCTTTGGACCAAAACTGCTATTATCGAACTCTTTGGGAAAGGGGGCTATTAGGTTCCTGTTACAACCACAGCATCTTGCTTTCTCAAGCTCAATCTGAGTGACAAAAGGTATAATCTCGGGCAGCTCGACTTGCTGAAAGATTTGAGGAGCTTTTTTCTCCAAAGTTTTGCTGCCACAATGCTCACACTCTGTTAGAGCAGAGGTAACTCTTTTGGAAATTTGATCCTCTGAATAGAGTTTTCTATGATGACCGGCATGGCCTTTACGCGCTCCGCCTTTCGGAGCTTGCTTATTTTTCTTTTGGTCTGAACTTGGAGGTTTAGAGCTATTTTGAGAATCGAGATTAAGGCGCTCTTCGAGCTCCGCTATTCTCTTTTGTAAACGTCTATTTTCCTCCATGAGCCTGAAATTTGCTTCACTGAGCAGTCTAACAGTCTCAAAGAGCTCATCATAAGAGGGCTTCATGGACAAGCATGATAAACTTAAACCTTTATTTTGTCACTCCCCTGAACGGATACAGTCAGAATGATTTTGAATCAATTTGAAACACTTAGTCAAGCTATCGATTATGCTTTCTTATGTGTCGTTTGAATTAGAAAATACTATACTTGATAACATATAGTTAAATTTTTAGATGCCCTCTAAACATTTATCAAGTATTTCCGCCCATTGATACGGGGTCTACAACTCTTTTTTTTTGCCTGCGACCTTCCCTCTCGACATTGTTTGTTGGGATTATTTCTTGATAGTAGGAACTCGATTATATTAAACTGTTTGTGAGTTAACTAGAGAGTCTTTTTTCAACTAACTTTTCAAAATGAAATTTTTTCACAATAGCATGGAATATAGTAGATAACAAATATGTCTAGATCTTTGGAGATGCCGAATAAAGTTTGAGCTAGAGCATTATCGGATATTTCGTTTATTTTATTGAGATTTATAAACAATACTTCGGTATATTTTTTTGGATTTTTAAAATTGCATGGTTGAATTTTAAAAATCACTTTTTCACCCCATTTACATAATTTTGAAGTTTCTACATTTTTTTTGAGTGAATCAAATAAGGTACTTGCAATCTTGTTCCAAGGAATGGTTTTATGAAAATAAGAAGACGTTGAACTTAAGTTGTGTAAATCTTTTATATTCAGATAATTAATGACTTCAAACTGTAAGTTACTAGGACAATTTTTTAGAAAGTAAGACATAATTAAAGGTTCCTTTTTTATAAGTATATATTTTTTTTATCTAACTGTTAATAATGCTGAGATATTTAATGTAAATTAAACTAAATAATTTCTAACTTCTATCTCTGAAAATCTTTGCTCAGGGGTGTGCAGATTAAGTTTCTTCAATCGGTTTCCAACCACCCCTTCTTTAACGTCAACCCCCTGAGTGTTTAATAGCTGAGTTATCTTACGCCGCCCTAAGCTTGGAGAATTGTGAGCAATTTTTTTAATCCTTTCTTCTAAGGGACGCCTTTGTTTCAACACATTTTGTTGATGCTCTGTTAAATTGACAACATGGCCTTGATCAACAGCCTCTTTCAGCACTTTTTGTCTTTTTTCAAGAGAATCGAGATTAAGTTTTTCCAAGCGACTCCTTACAAATCCTTCTTTAACATCAAACCCCTGTTCAGTTAATAGTGTAGTTATTCTAAAAGACCCATAATCTGGATAATTGAGAGCAATTTCTTTAATTTGCTCATCTGAAGGGATTTTTTGATGCAATATTTTTTTTTGATATTCTGTTAAATTAACAACAAGGCCTTGTTCTACTGCATCTTTCAGTGCTTTTAGCCTCTTTTCAAAGATATCAAGGTTAAGCTGCGCCAAATAAGCTCCCACCAGTCCTAAAGTAATGTCAACCCCCTGTTCATTTAATAGATGGGTTATTTTGATTCTTCCATAATCCGGATGATCAAGCGCGATCTTTTTGATTTGCTCATTTATAGATGCTTTGTGCTGTAATGTCTTTCTTTGATGGTCTCTTAAAGAACCACTTTGACTTTTAGCAATAGCCCCTTTTAACGTCTTTTGTCTTTTTTTAAAGACCTGGTGAACAAGTTCTGGTAAACGTTTTTTTGCTACTTTCTTATTAACACCAAGCTGAGGGGTTCTTTGTTGTAATGCTTTTTTTTGACATTCAGTTAGATTAACAACAAAGCCTTGATCTACTGCCTCTTTCAGTGCATCTAATCGCTTGTTAAGAGTTTCAAGATTAAGTTTCTCCAAACGGTGCCCAACAGATCCTTTTTTAATATCAAAACCTTTTTCATTTAATAATTTTGCAATTCTCCATCCTCCATAGTTTGGATGATTGAGCACAATTTCTTTGATCTCTTCATCTGTGGGGATTTTTTGGTATAATATCTTTTTTTGATATTCTGTTAAGTGAACAATAATGCCTTGGTTGATTGCTTCTTTCAGCGCATCTAATCGTTTATTAGGGGTTTCAAGATTAAGTTTCTCCAAACGATGCCCCACTAAACCTTCTTTAACATTAAATCCTTGTTGATTTAATAGATTGGTTATTTTACTTCTTCCATAGTCTGGGTGATCAAGCGCAATCTTTTTGATCATTTCTTCTATTTTTTTTTGTTGATCTATGCTTAAACTTGAATCTTGCTGTTCCCAGAATGGATTTATATCGTGACTATTAGAATCGCTAGAAGAAGAGGAATATTGATGTGTTAGTAATTCATGTAGTGATAAGTCGTTTACGTCGGACAAAGGAGATGTGAACATTATAGTACCCTCATAATTTTTTGAAAGAAATAAGCCTTCATAAACTTATCTTACCTAGAACAGCTTTTTACCTAAGCTTCGTCCAACTCAAACGGAACAAGCCTATTCAAAGTAAGATATATAGGAAATTTTGGTTATTAAAAGCAGATAATCGATATTCATAATTCGTTCAGTGAACTGTCAGAGATACTTGAATTTTTGGCATATAGAAGCTCTTCTTAGACAGAAGAATCAACCAATAATTAATCTAACAAGCCAAGTTTTCTTGCTACATCTCTGTTTTATAAGATAAAGAAAAATTTTATCTAATCTCTATTTTTTTGAATAGAAAAAAACGCCTCCCTTAATCGAACTTCTTCAGAAATTGAGTACTCAGAAGCTGAATGTTTGACATTTTGTTGCTAGGAAATGATACATCTACTGCTACTGTTTGGAAATGTTGCCGGTTCTGGTTTTGTTGGCTTTTGTGATAAGATATCCAGACGCAATATAAGTATTTCACAAGCTCTATCTGTAAGGCTTGCTATTTCATATTCACTCTTTTGTTGGAGAAGGTTTATCCAGCCCCTCCGTTGCAGTTCTAGAAGTTTGTCATTTCTGTAAAACACTAAATAAATATTTTTGCTAAATTTTTCATCGACATTATATTTTGCAGTCCACTCTTTTTTGTATTCATCTCCAAATGCATGATCAAGCAGCTCATTTTCAGCATAGAGGCGTATAGATATATTTTTCGAAATGATTGAATTGATTCTATCCGTTATATCGGAAGAGGTGTTGCCGTCTTTCATTTGGGTGTAGATCACAGTTGCAATCAGATGTTGGGCATCCAAGAGCAAATTCTTGAGATGCGTGGCTACTTTGCTCAAATGATCCTTTCTTTCTACCCACTCTCTGATAGAGCAACCTGCGTTCGGAGATATTGAGGAGAGATAGGGAGCGAGAGTGATATTTTGTGCCTTACTTAAAATGGTGTTTCTGGTAATAGCTTGAATTGTTGAATCCTCATCCAAGACAGCCTTTTTCGAGAACGGCTGTAGCTCTTTTTCACTTGCATAAACACCATGATCTCTTTGAGGGTTTGTGTTCAGGGTAACTGCCGACATTTTTTCTCCTGTTTTAAATTAACAAAAACTTTAAAGATGATAGAAGGAATCTATTTTAAAAAAAACATTTGAGTCAAGATATCTTGGCTGCTTACAAACTCACCTTACGCAAAAAATGCCAGAATAGGCGGGCTGCAGAGGGCAATCTACTTAAGCATCGCTCGTCACCCAACTAACAAGTGGTTGGGCTTCCTCTCGATACTTGTATTTTGCCCCCTTCGCTCACCCCTTTCACGGCATTTTTTGCGTAAGGAGAGTTACAAAAATAAGACGATTTGCTAGATTTAATTTCATGCAGTGCAATCCTTTCTTTTTCTTTTGGCCCTTTTAAGGGCGTTTTCTCTTTTTCTATCTTCCCAAATTTTTAAATCAGGAAATTAATTTATGAAAACTTACATTGAAAAAGGAAGTGTTCCGGGAGGCATCCTTTTAATCTCGGGAAGCTGCATTGGGGCGGGAATGCTTGCTCTTCCCATTATCACCGGAATCGCGGGCTTTGGCCCATCGATTGTCATGTTTATATTCTCATGGTTATTCATGACAACAACAGGGTTGCTTCTTTTGGAAGCCAATCTCGCGGTTGGACACGATCTGAGTTTAGTTTCAATCGCCGAGAAAACATTAGGAAAGGGTGGAAAAATAATATGTTGGATTTTCTTTGTCTTTCTTTTTTACACCCTCAGTGTGGCCTATATCGCGGCTAGTGGAGAGATTTTGCAATCTATCCTCTTCGATTTTATAGGTGTTCAAATAAATCCCTGGATAGGAAGTTTATTTTTCACTTTGGTATTCGCTCTTTTCCTATATTTTGGAACCCGTCAGGTTGATTATCTCAATCGATTGCTAATGGGCGGATTAGTTGTTTTCTATTGTATTTTGATTTTTCTGGGGAGCATGTATGTGAACATTGAGAACTTGAAAGTGTCATACTGGAAGTATACACTGCCCGCACTCCCTCTTTTGATTGTCTCTTTTGGATTTCACAATATGATCCCTTCTCTGGCTATGTATCTCAATGGAGATCGAAGAAGGCTTCGTATCACGGTTGTGCTAGGAAGCACTATACCGCTTTTGATCTATCTTCTTTGGGAGGTTGTGATACTGGGAATTATTCCACTTCAAGGAAGAGAGGGCCTTATTCAAGCCCTTGATCAGGGAGAAGTGGCGACTCAAACGTTGCGCCATGTTGTGGGACGCTCCTGGATCAACAGCGTGGGACAAGCGTTTGCCCTTTCTGCGATTGTGACCTCTTTTTTAGCTCAATCTCTAAGTCTTTTGGATTTTCTTTCCGACGGGTTGAAAATCACTAAAGTGGGTTGGAGGCGTGTCTCTCTTATTTTCCTCACGCTGGCGCCCCCACTCTCCTTTGCTTATATCTACCCAGGGATTTTCATTCGGGCATTGAATATTGGCGGCGGCTTTTCTGCCGTTATTTTGTTTGGCATTATGCCCGCTTTAATGGCGTGGAAAATCCAGAATAAAAATAGATTTCTTTTAACTATAGTTATTTTAATAGCGATTAGTATTTTTACACTTGAGTTAGCTCAAGAACTTGGATTATCTTTGATTCCCAAAGAAATTGAGGTAAGGGGATGATTGGGAAAAAAAACCGGCTTGTAGGGGCTACTTTACTTGTTTCGGGGACTACGATTGGAGCGGGTATGTTGGCTTTACCTGTCACAACCGGTTTAGCCGGGATTATCCCCTCTCTTATTGTGATGACAGCTATTTGGCTTTTCATGATGTTGACCGCCTTTTATCTTTTGGAGGTGAATCTTCGGGTCAAAGAAGAGAGCAACTTGATCTTAATGATCCATATGACATTGGGAAGGCCTGGGGAGGTTGTGGCATGGATTGTCTATCTCCTTTTGTTATATTCTTTAACTGCCTCCTATATGGTAGGATGCAGCCAGATTCTAAGAGATTTTTTAAATCAGCTCGTTTTCTTGGAAATCCCCGAATGGGTTGGACCTGTTTCCATTTTTGTCATTTTCGCTGTATTAGTTTACTTTGGGACTCAAGTGGTCGATTTCCTCAACCGGTTTTTTATGTTTGGGTTAGTCGTGGCCTATGTGGGGATAGTGGGATTCGGTTGTTGCAAAGCAGCCCCCGAAATGTGGTCCTATTTTGACTGGAAGTTTTTATTGCCCTCTGTTTCGGTGGTTTTGACTACCTTTGGCTACCATATTATTATTCCCACTTTGACCACGTATCTAGAGCATGACAGTCGTCTGCTCAAAAAGGCTATCTTTATCGGAAGTTTGATCCCTTATGTGGTTTATGTGCTCTGGCAGCTTGTCGTGATGGGGGTCGTCCCTGTTTATGGAGAATATAGCCTCACTGAAGCGGCTCAGCAAGGGATTCAAGTGACTTTTTTCTTGCAAGCCCTGCTCGCTAATCCTTGGGTTGGAGTCGCAGTGCGTCTTTTTGCTTTTTTTGCCATGATCACCTCTCTTTTGGGAGTCTCTTTAAGCCTTTCCGATTTTTTAGCGGATGGGCTGAAAATAAAAAAAACCCATTTGGGGAAATCTTTCATTGTTTTACTGACCTTTGTCCCTCCTCTTTTGTTTGCTCTCTTTTATCCGCAAGGGTTTATTTTAGCGTTGAAATATGCCGGCATATGCGTCGTGATTATTCTTGCCATTCTGCCATGTTTGATGGCCTGGTTTGAACGGTATGGCCCCGAAACAGAGCGCAGTTTTATAAAGACCGATTTTCGAGTCATAGGAGGAAAGGCGGGGATTATATTTGCATTGGTTGTATCTTTTATCCTTCTAGGCATTGAGGTATTTACATGATTGATGGGAAAAAAAGGCTGGTGACGGGCGATCGGCCGACGGGGAAGCTGCATCTTGGTCATTGGGTAGGGTCTATAAAAAATCGGGTGGCTTTGCAAGATCAGTTTGAGTGCTATTTTTTGCTTGCCGATCTTCACACGTTAACTACCAAGCCTCAAAGAAACGATATACTCAATATGAGAGAGTTTACCAAAGAAGTGGTCCTTGATTGGCTCTCCTGCGGAATTGATCCCGATCGCTCTACCATCTATCTCCATTCGGCTCTTCCTGAAATATATGAAATGAATTTGATCTTTGAGATGCTCATTTCCCTCAATAGGCTAACGGGGCTGCCCAGTTTAAAAGATATGGCGCGTGCTGCCCATATTCCTGAAGAGAGCATTTCTTTTGGATTGATCGGCTACCCTGTCTTGCAGGCGGCAGATATTTTAATGCCGAAGGCTCACCTCGTACCAGTGGGGCAGGATAATGTAGCGCATGTGGAGCTGGCTCGGGATATTGCTCGTCGATTTAATCAATATTATGGAGAAGTTTTTCCCCTTCCTGAGGCCCATTTAAGTGAAACGCCTACTTTAATTGGAATCGATGGGAAAGGGAAAATGAGCAAATCAGCCGGCAACGCTATTTTGCTCTCGGATGATTCCAAAACAGTAGAAAAAAAAGTGCGTGGCATGTTCACCGACCCAAATAGAGTGCACATGGATGTACCCGGAACCATTGAAGGGAACCCGCTTTTTATGTTTCACGATGCGTTCAATGCTGACAAGGAGGAGGTGAATCTATTTAAGGAGCGATATCGAAAAGGAACGATTGGAGATTTGGAGGTAAAAGGGCGTTTGACAGAGGTGCTCAATCAGTTTCTCGATCCGATCAGAGAGAGGCGTAAAGCCTTTGAGGGGCAGAAAGGGTATGTTGAGAAAGTGATCTATGAAGGGACTTTGAAAATGCGAGAGGTGGCTAAAGAGACAATGCGCGAGATGCATTCTGCTATGGGATTGATGGGAGGGTGGAATAAAATTTCACGTATCGCACGTGGAGTTTAAACTCTACAGTGATTTCAAACCCTCGGGGGACCAGGAGGGAGCCATTGACAAGCTGGTTCAAGGGATTCAACAGAACAGACGTTCTCAAGTTTTATTGGGTATTACCGGCTCCGGCAAAACCTTTACCATGGCGAATGTGACTGAAAAGGTTCAAAAGCCAACTCTTGTTCTTGCTCATAACAAAACTCTAGCGGCACAGCTCTATCAGGAATTTAAAGGGTTTTTCCCCGAAAATGCTGTTGAGTATTTTGTCTCCTACTACGACTACTATCAACCGGAGGCCTACCTTCCCCGTACCGACACCTATATAGAAAAAGACCTCTCTATTAATGATGAAATTGATACCTTGCGTCTTTCTGCGACCCGTTCGCTTTTAGAGCGAAGTGATGTATTGATTGTCGCCTCGGTCTCCTGCATCTATGGTCTTGGGATGCCTGAACACTATGCCAAGATGATACTCTCCTTCCATCTAGGCGACCGTAAGCGACGGGATGAGGTGCTCCTTCATCTCGTTGAGATGCACTATAAACGAAATGATTACGATTTTTGTCGAGGGGTTTTCCGGGTTCGAGGCGATATACTCGAAATTTACCCTGCCTATGAAGAGGACCTCGCTTATCGGATCGAATTTTTTGATGAGGAGATAGAAAGAATCAGCGAGATAGATCCTCTCACAGGTAAATTGCGAAAACGGCTTGATCATATCACCCTTTATCCCGGATCTCACTATGTAACTCCTGAAGAGATTAGGCTGAATGCCATAGAGAGCATTAAGGCAGAGCTCAAAGAACGTATGGCCCGCTTTGAAAAAGAGAATATGCCTCTCGAACAAGAACGAATTCGTCAACGGACCTTATATGACATTGAAATGATAAAAGAGGTTGGATTTTGCAAAGGGATTGAAAACTATTCACGACATTTTTCCGGGCGCGCATCCGGGGAGGCTCCCTCTTGTCTTTTAGATTATTTTCCTGAAGATTACCTGCTATTTATCGATGAATCGCATCAAACCATTCCTCAACTGCACGCGATGTACAACGGCGACCGTTCTCGCAAGCAAACGTTAGTTGAATTTGGCTTTCGCCTCCCCTCAGCTTTTGACAACCGCCCCCTTCGCTTTGAAGAGACTTATGCCCACATACACCAGGTTGTCTATGTTTCAGCAACCCCCGGCCGATGGGAAGTCGAAGAGGCGAACGGAGAGATTATACAACAGATCATACGTCCTACCGGTCTTCTCGATCCGGAAATTGAAGTGCGCCCCGCTACAGGACAAGTGGACGATGTTTTAGAAGAAATTCGGAGCCATACCGAAAAAAAAGGGCGGGTTCTTGTGACTACTTTAACCAAACGGCTTGCCGAAGATCTCACAACCTATCTTCTCAATCTTGGCGTGAAAGCCAAATATCTCCATTCCGATATCGATACGCTTGAGCGGGTTCAAATCTTGAGAGATTTACGCCTTGGAACTTTTGATGTGCTCGTCGGGATCAATTTACTTCGAGAGGGGTTGGATCTACCCGAAGTCTCTCTGGTTGCTATTCTCGATGCGGACAAGGAGGGGTTTTTGCGAAGCGAAACCTCGCTTATTCAGACTTGTGGACGTGCATCTCGCAATGCCGAAGGGCGAGTGATTATGTATGCCGACAAACAAACAATGGCAATCCGTCATACTCTCGAAATTACCCAAAGGCGTCGCTCCCTTCAAATCGAATATAACAAAAAACACGGCATCATACCTAAGACGATTCACCGTGAACTTGGAGTAGAAATGGGAGTGCCGAAAGAAGATTTAGCCCTTCCAGAGAAAGAGCCTGTTATGACCCTTCATGAAAAGAGAAACGAGTATTTAACGCAGCAGGATTTAGAGAAGAAGATCAAAGAATATGAAAAGCTGATGAAACAGGCCGCCAAGGAGTATCAATTCGAGGAGGCAGCCCGATATCGTGACTTGATGCGTAAATACCAAAGAATGGAAATACGCATCAGCTAGACTTAGAGACCTCTGCATAACTTGAGCTGACAAGGTTTCTAAAATTCGGAAATGTATAAGGGAATGGAATGGATCACAATCTGATGCGTAAATTCCGAGAAGCGGAATTACGCATCAGTTGGGTGTTAGAGATTAGAAATAGACTCCAAAACGAACGACGAGACCTGCAAATGCTATATTGTCAAGTGCAAACACTTGACCCAATTGTGCAGTGCTAAATTCATTGAAGTCTCTTATGTATTGTTGCAACTCATATCCGATTTGCAGATTGAGGTCGAAACAAAAACAGTCGCAGTAGGAGATATCAAGCCCTGCAAACAGGTCTCTGTAGCCTACTAGATGACATTCGCTAGCAAAAGTTGCTCCATTTCTAATTCTAAATTGATGCCTGCCATCTAATAGTCCAAAGCTTCCTCTAGCCCGCAGGCCAATAGCTACATTGCAAAGATCAAAAAGTCCTAACTTTCCTTCCGCTCCAACGTAAAGTCCATAGGCACGATCATTCAATTTGATTGTACCGCTAAGTGTCGAGGAGGATACGGCGAACGAGTCCACTTTTTCATCAAGCCAAACGAACTTGGCTCCTACATAGGGTCTCAAGAAACTGTTTCCACAGCTAAAACAAAAAAGGGCTCCTAGTTCAACGTCGACGTCCTGATAATCCACATTATATTTTAAATTAAGCACATTATCTTCGAGGATTACTAATGCCACATTGTGTTTTGAGGTTTGATCGTAAGAGGTATATCGCACGCCTAAGTCCAAGCAATTCCAAAGGATTCTGCCTCCCACGCGGTAACCGGAT
The DNA here is from genome assembly GCA_049281295.1 of Chlamydiales bacterium. GTDB lineage: Bacteria > Chlamydiota > Chlamydiia > Chlamydiales > JAAKFR01 > JBAPRV01. The sequence continues at coordinate 13,592 of JBAPRV010000018.1, read as the reverse complement.
GAGTATTTTGGAGTCAAATATAGATCTTGCGGATCATTGTCGTTTGTAGCTAATCCTATGGCGCTTCTATAGGTTTTCCAATAAAGATAATCTGCGTAAACATGGTATCTTGTGTTACAGAAAAAGTCTTCGCAAGAAAAGCAATCAGTAAGATTTTGTGCTGAGGTGATGGGCATATATCCCAACAACATGAGGCCTATCAGCCATTTATATATTCTCATTTTTCTTTCTCCTTTAAGATAGTTGGATGGGGTGTGGGGACATATTAACCTGATGCGTAATTTCAAGAAATAGAATTACGCATCGTTAGGCCAGCTTTTAGAAGTAAACTCCGAAGCGGACGACGAGTCCTCCAAACGCTATGTTATCAAGATTTAAGATCGTACCAATTGATGAAGTGACGAAATTATTGAAGTCTCTTATATATTGTTGCAGCTCATAACCTATCTGAAGATTGAGGTCGAAGCAGAAGCAATCGCAATAGGAGATGTCAAGCCCTGCAAACACATCTGTGTAACCAACTATATGGCACTCTCTTGCAAAGTTTGTTGTTTCATCGTCAGGAAATGCAATTCTGAATTTATGATTTCCGTCCAAAAGGCCGAAGCTTCCTCTAGCTCGAAGGCCAACAGCTACATCGCAGAGATTGAAAAGCCCCAGTTTCCCTTCAGTCCCAATATATAGGCCATAGGCTCTGTCTTTTAGTTTAGGGGTACCTTGCTCAACATCATTTGTGAAAAATTTCACTCTTTCATCAAGCCATACAAACTTGGCTCCTACATAAGGGCGCAGGAAACTATTTCCGCAGCTAAAGCAGAAAAGAGCCCCTAATTCGACGTCGACATCTTGGTAATCTACGTTATATCTAAATAGATTGGTGGTTGCTGTTATGTCTCCTACCGCACTATGACTTGTAGTTTTACAGTAGGACGTATAGCGCACCCCTAGATCCAGGCAATTCCAAAGGATTCTACCTCCAACGCGATAGCCGGATGAATAATTAGGGCATACATACAAATCTCGGTCTTCAGATATGGTACTAGTAGCAACACCTACACCGCTTCTAAAGGCCCTCCAGTAAAGATAATCCGCGTAAACATGATATCTGACGTTACAGAAAAAATCTTCACAGGAAAAGCAATCTGCAAGATTTTGCGCGCATGCATTGGTAGACATAAATCCCAAAAGCATGCAGCCAATTAGCCATTTATAAATTCTCATTTTTCCCTCCCAGGTGTAAAATATTAGCTAACCTCTTTTTAATGGATTTCGAAAATAAATACAATCCTCTTAAGCTAAAAAGGTAAAAATTTAGACATCCTCCTTTTGACACATACATGCAAAACGTTAATACATAACGCGTAGATAAATGCATGCTTTTGTGCAAAAATGCTCTACATTCATTCATTTAATAACTACCATTTTTTCTGTTAGTAAACTTGCGTTTGATTTTACAAGCTTAACGATTCAATACTGCAGCTTCCCCTTTTTCCGATTTCTATTTTGGAACATGATTCGATTTGAAAGAGAGGTTTTTGATGAGCAAAAAACGAAGCAGATGCACTGCAACATGGGTTTTAAAAAAAGAGACCTCTGCATAACTTAGGAAATGTCGAAAAATGAACTCTTTCAGGCTAGATTTGAAAATTTCCATTTTTCACATTGTCAATGAGATATAGCAGAATAAGTTCAAAAGGGGAATTCTTGATATGAGATCTCCCCTTCATCTTGCATCTTGTTGAAACTGCTGCTTTAGTTAATTTTTTCTAAAAAATCCTTAGGAAGGGAGTTTCGTATAAGCCGATTGTTTATCATTTTTTGATAGTATCTTTCAAGGTAGCTAAATTCACCTGTTTTCCAGGCTATTTCAGCTATGTCTAAATCGATTAAATGGTGAATGACGGCAAAATCAGCCACTGTCATTTGGTTTGTAGCTAAATACTCTGTTCCGTTTTCCATCAACTGTTGATTTAGATAATCAAGAATTTTTGGCAACTCTTCATGAGCTAACCGGCTCACTTGCTGCTCGTCAGGTTCGCTTGAGAAAACCATAGGTTTAACGACTCTTTCTATGAAAATCGGATGCACTACATCAGTCATAACCGTATCGGCATACTTTTCTATCCAAAGAGTGCGTGCATAATTTGCAGCCTGTCTTGGGTAGACTCTGCGAGAAGGGACTTGTTTTTCTAGATAAGCTACAATTACAGCGCTATCTGCTATTGTCACATTGTCTACAGTAAGAGCAGGAATTTTTCCAAGAGGGCTCGCTTTTTTAAAATTTTCCGGAATCTGCTGCCCTGTAGCTTCTAATACAACCCTTGGGAGGATCTCGCTTTGCTTGTAGTTGAGGTTTTTATAGTCCAAAACATTTTTGACTTTTCTAACATAGGGGGAAAGGGAGGTCCCTAAAAGCTCAATCTCCCTTGCTTCTACTTTAAGTGAGGCAAATGCGGTTAGAGCGATTAAACCCAAACCTAAAATCTTCGTAAATTTTTTCATGATTCAAACTCCTTTTGTTTACCTATGAGTAGATAGGTTATTTGGGAAAAATTTAATCTATTTTTTTAATGCTGAACAGAAAAAAAGAAACAGCTTGCTCAAAATGTCTTTCAGGAATTTTGTAATTTCCTAGCAGTAACAATCCTTGTAGAGAGGCTAAAAACAGCTCTGATGATCCCTCTACAGAGGATTTTTTTAGATAAAATTCTTTTTGATCAATTCCCTCTCGAATAATAGTTCTTATAAAGGTTCGCAAATTTTTAAAATAGTCATCCAACTCTTTTCCTACTTCGGCAGGAAGATGAGATAAATTTTGAGATAAAATAACACATAGGCATAACTGATCATTTTTCTGATACATGCCATGATATATTTTCGCTAAGGCGAGCAATTTTTTTTTGGCAGATTGCGAGCTGAAACGAATAGTTTCAAGTTCGTCTTTAAGCTCAGCTATATATTGTTGCACCGCTGCTAAAATGAGGTCGGATTTAGAAGGGAAATAATAGTGAATGCTCGCTTTTTTGATTTCAATTCTCTGAGCGATGTCTTCATAGCTCCAACCCGACAGCCCATGTTTTTGAATAAGCTGAATAGCAAGACGAAGGATTCTTTTGTCTGTTTTCATAAAAAGGAAGTCTACCTACTTATAGGTAGATTGTCAAGCCATCGTTTTGTTATCCCGCCTGATTGATGGCCCATGCGATGACTGCAATCAAAATGCCAATACCTAACCCAATTAGGGAGAGTAAGAGTTTCAATCCCATTTCTTTTCTCGAAACTTTTGGGGGCATTTTCATCGATTCGTGGTGCATGGGCATCTGTTCTTGCTTTTGATTAGGGCGTATAGTCATCATTCCATGCTTAAGGCCTGTTTTCACCAGCCATCTATTGATAGAAAAAGCACACACGCCTGCAATGATCGTAGCTAAACTCATTTTTCCCCAAAAATGCACTGAGAGGGGGGATGCGGCAGAGGGTTCTATTAAATTCCAAATGACCATAGTGGGAATCATTCCCGCCATAATCATATTCATGGAAACGAATTCAGGGTAAAAAGAGGTTTTAAGAGCTTTCCAGTATTTTTCACCCATCAACGAACGCATAAAAAGGGATTGGAAAATAAAGAGGCCAAATAAGAAGCCGGCAAGGTATTCAATGGTGATTTCCCGAGGCAGTGAAACTGAGAAGAAAGCTAAAATAATAGCCGCAACAATAATACCTGTCACATCTCCAGCCAAGCAATGGACCATAGAGCCTAACGACTGTTTCCAAAGAGGAGCCACAAACTTTTCGTGAGTGTGCGGCATAGGTTCTTTACAGGAAAGCAAATAAAAAAATAGCCCAATCGGGCCTGTGTACAGCGTCACGAGCCACCATCCGAGTTTCATGACAGAGGCTTCGGGAGTGATATAGATTAAATCATAAGTAATATAGATTAAAGATAGGGCAGTTAAAACAAACCATAAGGTTAATATTCCGGCTACCATTTCATCACTTATTTCTTTTTCAAATTGAAATACGTGATTTTATACATGGCTGTCAACTCTCTCTTTTATAAAGAGGTTTAGGCATCATATAATTGTTGGGCAGTCTGTCCATTATGATTCAAAATACCTGGGTCGGCTATACGTTGCCAGGGGCGCATGCTCAGCATCCCACGCCGCTGGTTCAGCAGCCTATCCATTACATTTTTGTACTTTTTCCCTGCTGCTTCATGTAGTGGGGTATTTCCATTCCCAGCTATTTCATTTATGTTAGCATTATAAGCTAGAAGAGCGTCTACAGCTAGAATGCTTCCATTTTTTGCTGCTTCATGTAATGGAGCTCTCCCCTCTTTATTTTTAATATTTGGACTAGCCCCATTCTGAAGTAACTTTTGTAGAGCTGCTACATCGTCTTTTTTAGCAGCCATATAAAGAGGCGTCTCTCCATCCTTATTTTGTGCATTTAGATCTATTCTTCTAATACTGAGTAGAAAATCCAATACCGACGAATTTCCAATAGCAAGATGAAGAGGGGTCTCCCCCTTTTTGTTTTTAGCGTTTATATCAGCTTTGTGGAGATATAATATTTCTGCTATTTCCTTGTCATTTTTGATAACAGCTATATGAAGAGGTGTCTCCTGGTTCTTATCTTTTGCATTTAGATTGACGTTGTTATAGGAAGAAATTGCTCTATTGCTGATCTTGACGATCGTGCTGACTGCGTTTGATTGTCCATTCTGAACAGCTGTGTGAAGAGGTGTTTTCCCATCGAGGTCTTGAGCATTCGGATTAACGGCATAATAGAATGGAAGCCAAGAAGTTATATTGATTAATTTGTCTATTATGGCAGTGTTCCCTTTCATGGCAGCATGATGTAAGGGGCTCTGCCCTTTATTATCTTCAGCGTTCAGATTAAGTCGAAACAGAGGAATCCAAGATTTTAACTGACACAGTTCGTCTAAAAAATCACTATCTCCTTCCCGAGCAGCAATATGAACAGGTGTTAGTCCTTCGCTATCTTTGCTGTTTGGATTAGCCAGGAAATTCCGATATAGTGGAATTGGCGAATTTCTGATTGCACTCTCTACTACCTCTTTTAGTCCTTTCTCAGCAGCTAAATGAAGAATTCCCTTTTTAAAGGTAGTTTTGGCAAACGGATTAGCACCTCTTTGGATCAAAAGTTCTATTAATGGTGCATTTTTTAACTCAATGGCTCTATGAAGAGGTGTCTCTCTGTCCTGATTTGTAGCATTTACACTCACTCCATGGCGAATCAATAGATCTACGGCTTCTAGTTTATTATTATCAATAGCTACGAAAAGAGGAGTTTGGTTTTTATTGTCTGTAATATTCAATTTGGATTTATTTTGAATCAGTAAAGACATGGTTTTTAGATTTCCAAGCTGTGCAGCCTGATGAAGAAGTGTTCGTCCCGACTCATCTTTAACTTGGTTCACATTAATATTTTCTAGGAGATCCTCAATTATTTTTTCTTCTTTTCGCTTAATAAATTCAGTAAATGGAGTCTCTCCATGTTTATCTGCAGCTGAGATATTGGCTTTATGGTTGAGCAATATCTTGACTACTTCTGAATTCCCCTTCCTGATAGCTACAAGAAGAGGTGTTTCTCCTGAATTATTTTTAGCATTTATGTCGGGCTTATGAAGAAGCAGAGCCTTTAATATGTCTACCTTTCCTTTCTCAGCAGCTAAATGAAGAGCTGTGTCTCCTTTAAAATCTCTGTCATCAATATCAACTTTTTTAAAGCCATACAAATTTCTTGATTTAAGGAGCGCATCTATCGTTTCTTTTTGTTCTTGCAGAACGGCAAAATGAAGGGGGGATTGCTGCTCATGGTAGTCTTTGATGGTGAGGTCGGCATCTCTATTAATTAATGCCTTTATTAACTCGGGATGATTGTTCTTAATGGCCCAATGAAGCGGAGTTAGTCCCTGGTTATCTTGTGCGTTTAATATACTGTTTCTACTGTTGATAAGTAGATCTATTATTTCTTCACTTTTTTCTAATTCCGATTTTTTTTCTAATACCTTTTCAGGTTCATTAGCTTTCCCTTCGATAAGTAGATCTATTATTTCTTCTAACTTTTCTGCTTGTAAGTTTCCATTTTTAACTAAATCCCCACCTGTTTTAATAACTAAATGAAGGGGTGTGACTCCCTTGTTATCACCACGATTACCGCTTGCTCTGCTAAATTTCATTCCATTCATCAATTGTTGTATTATTGATGTGTCTGCTGCCGGATCATTCAAGCAATCCTGAGTCGCCAAAATAAGAGGGGTCTCCTCCTTTTTATTTATTTTGTTTAGAGGGTAAAGGTTTGCATAGCTCCAATGATGGATCAGCAAATCAATCGCATCTTTATTTTTACATCTAACAGCAACATGAAGGGGTGTTTCCCAATTGCTGTCTTTAGCAACCGCATTAGCTCCATTCTTTAAAAGAGCTTTTATTGCCGATGTTTTTTCATTTTTCACAGCTTCATGAAGGGGTGTATTCCCATTGATGTCTCTAGAATCCAGATCGATCCTTGAAAAGAAACCCCAAGATCTTAAGGGGGCCAGTATGTGAATTGCCTCTGCATTATCATGTAAAGCAGCCAGATGAAGAAGTGTTCGTCCCTGATCATCTTTTGCAGTTACGTCATATCCCTCATCGATCAACCTTTGCAAGGCTCCTGAATTCTTGTTTATGACAGCCTCACGAAGAGCTGTTGTTGGATCGATTTTTCGGCTTTCCTTGGGCAAGGCATTGTGAGCGCTTACCTTTCCATCATCACCATGGGCTATTTGAGCAACGTTTAAAGACACAGTAGGTAAGAGCTCAACCTGCGCAGTGGCTCTAGTGATGGAAGAGGTTTGATTTCCCTGTTGAACAGGTTTTTCGCCTGCAGGAGGAAAGATTTCAGTGACAGCAGTAGCAACACGATCGGAATTTTTCTCTGGCTTGGTTTCTCTGTCCGCGCTTGAGACCCCGGTAGTGGTAGTATTCAAGGCCCTACTTGCAGCGGTGGCAACACGGTTATTCGGCTCGTCGGCCTTGATGGGTCTTAGATGCCTTAATAGTGAACGAGAAGAGCTCCAGGCTTCAGCTAGAAGCGCTCCCAGTCTGCTTAACATTTCCCAAATGGCCTTTCCAAACCCTCTTATAGCGTTACAATCACCTTTGGGTGGGTTAGCAGATCCAGCTGCAGGGACTGGGTTGTTATTTACTCTGTTGTTAAACATGATATTATACCAAATTATTTAAGTCTTTATATATTATTGTACTTAAATTTTAAAAAAAAGTAAATTAAAAAATATTAAATATTTCTTTATGATTTAATAAATTTAACTTGCGTCGGATGTTTACGGCTCTTTGAGCGGAGAATGGCCTCTTTCGCCTCTAGGAGATAGATATAAAAACAATAAATATTTTGAAAAAATCTGTTAGAGGTCGTGATCTTAAATCAAGGAGAAGAGGAAATTTTTTTTGAAGAGGAGCTGATCCAGGATGTTTTAGAGGCTATCGCCCTGTTTTCAGCCCGCTTATATGGGAGCCGCGCCCAAAACAACCAAAAGTTGATAGAAGCTATAAAAATATTTTTAGATCGATCAAAATAAGCGCATTCTTGTTCTAAAAGCAGCGAAAATAGTATCCTCCTATCTCCTTATGGGGCGTTAGCTCAGTTGGTAGAGCGCAACAATGGCATTGTTGAGGTCAACGGTTCGATTCCGTTACGCTCCACACTTCTCTTTTTTTCTCAATTATTCTTTCCTTATTCTATTTTTTATTAAAAAAGCAATCAGTTATAATAAGGCAATATCAGGATATTTTATGAATAAACGTTTTTTGGGAAATTTTTTTCTCCTTCTTGCAATAGGGTTGGGATTGCTCACCGGGTGGGCTGATGTTCCTTTTTTAAATAAAACAGCAGAAGTTGTTTCCGATCTTTTTTTACGTCTTTTAAAGTTGATCAGTCTTCCGGTTATCTTTCTGGCGATTACATCGACTATTTCCGGGATGAAAGATATTCAAGAGATGAGGCGGCTTGGGCGTAAAATTCTGCTCTATACCTTAGGCACCACTTTGGTGGCTGCTATCGTCGCTCTATGTATTTATCTATTGGTTGATCCTGTTAAAGCCCCATTGGCTATTGAAGAGTCTGCCTTTGTGGAAGCGCCCAGGCAAGCTTCGTATATTTCCTTTGTTCGCAATATCATCCCCTCTAACTTTTTTGAAGCCTTTACCGAAGGCAATGTGATTGGCATTGTGTTTATTGCCCTTCTTTTAAGCGTCGCCACACTTTTTTTGCCTGAGAAGCAAAAAACCTTTCTCAATCAACTGTTTTCAAGTCTGTTCGAAGCAACTATTAAAGTGACCGGTTTTGCCATTTACTTAATGCGAATAGCTATTTGGGCTTTCATGACTCTTCTCATAACGGATCTTCGGCAAAACCATGAGCATTTTAGTCGTCTCATGCTCTATATCTTATGTATTTTGGGAGCTAATGTTTTTCAAGGGGTAGTTGTTTTACCCTTAATCTTAAAATTTAAGAAGATTTCTCCCTGGAAAAGCTTTCGCGGAATGCTCCCCGCTTTGATGGTTGCCTTTTTCACTAAGTCCTCGAATGCAGCCCTCCCCGTAACGCTCAAATCGGCCGAAAATAACCTTGGAATATCGAAACGAATCTCAAGCTTTACCTTTCCGCTTTGTTCGGTTGTTAACATGAACGGATGTGCTGCTTTTATATTAATTACCGTTTTGTTTGTTTCTACTGTTCATGGAATCACGTTTAGTGCTTTTGATTTGATAGGATGGATATTTCTCTCTACTCTTGCAGCCATTGGAAATGCAGGGGTTCCTATGGGGTGCTTCTTTTTAACAAGCGCCTTTTTAATCGGTATGAATGTCCCTCTTTATATGATGGGGTTGATTTTGCCTTTCTACACTTTGCTTGACATGATCGAAACAACTCTTAATGTTTGGTCGGATGCCTGTATCACGATATCTGTTGATAAAGACCTCTCTAAAGCTGAAGAACAGCTGCCCCAACAATCTAAAACAACGGCATAAAATACGTTAGAGGCTTTGCAGGAATTCAAAAATCTGTCAAACTAGTGTTTTTCTATACGAAGATCTATGGCCTTTTTTAAAAACGTTAAACCTGCTCCTGCCGACCCTATCTTGGATTTGACCCGTGCTTTTGCGGCAGATAAGCGAGAAAATAAAGTGAATCTTGGCGTGGGGGCTTACAAAACAATTGATTTAGAGCCTCTCATATTAAGTAGCGTAAAAAAAGCGGAAGCACTGCTCCTGGAGCGTGAAACCAGCAAAGATTACCTTCCCATAGAGGGGTTCAAAAAGTATCTTCAAGCGTCTAAAGAACTCATTTTCGGTTCTTCAGTCTCCTCAGATCATGTTGTTAGCGTTCAATCTGTTGGAGGCACCGGTGCTCTAAGAGTGGGGGCAATATTTCTCAAGCAGCAAGGGTGCTCAACAGTGTCTATTTCCGTGCCCACATGGGGGAATCATCCTCGTATCTTCAAGCAAGCAGGGTTTGAGGTTAAAACTCATTCTTATCTTGATGTTAAAGGGCTTTGTTTTGATTTTGAGTCATTTAGCAATGAAATACAGAATCTGCCTCCTAAGACGGTTTTGCTATTGCAGCCGAGCTGCCATAATCCTACAGGGTTCGACCCTACCTTTGAACAATGGCAAGAGATTTGTAAATGGGTGCGTGCCAAGGAACTCTTTGTTTTTTTTGATCTTGCTTATCAGGGGTTTGGGGAAGATCTTGAAAAAGATGTCTCCGTGATCCGTTATTTCGGCCAACAAGAGGGGCTTCAGTTTGCTGTCGCCGTCTCTTATTCAAAAAATTTCGGGCTCTATGCCGAAAGAACAGGCGCCTTGTTCTTTGTAGTGAACGATTCTGAGAAAGTAGACCCGATCCTCTCTAATCTCAAGGAGATTATAAGAGGGATCTATTCGAATCCTCCTTGCCATGGGGCTAGAATCGTAAATTTGATCTTGGAAAACCCCGAGCTAAAAGAGCATTGGGTGCATGAGTTAATCACCATGCGAGATCGCATTTCAGAGATGCGAAAAGCGTTGATGGCGGAATTACAATCGAAGGTCACTAAACACTCTTTTGAGTTTTTAGCGCATCAAAAAGGGATGTTTTCCTATCTAGGCTTGAATGGAAATCAAGTTGATCAACTTATTGCCGAGTATGGTATTTATATGACTCGCGATAGCAGGATCAATGTAGCTGGATTAAATACTGAAAATATCGGTTATGTTGCAGAAGCTATCGCAGCTGTTATAGAATGAGTCATTCTACATGCGCAAGTATGTTTTTTATAGAAAATATCTCTTTTTAGCCGCTTTTATCTTTCTACTCGTAAGCCTCCCTACCTTTCTCATAGAAAATGTGCGGATCAAGTTGATAGCTCTTTTCTCTCCTTCCTGGAAAACAGTGAATAATCTGCTGGGAAAAAAAGAAGATGAGCAGGTTCATAGATTAGAGGGAGAAAATCATCTTCTGCGGATAGAAATTGCAAAATTGCATGCACTTTTAGAACAAAAGCGTCAGACCGATGCTGCAATAATACTCCCTGCTGAAATTATTTATCGTGACCCTGAAAGTTGGACCAGTTCGGTCTGGATCGATGTTGGAGAAGAGGATAATAAAGTTCTAGGGCAGTGTGTGGTGGCTAAAAATAGCCCTGTGATTGTCGGCAAAGCTGTTGTTGGAGCCATTGATTTTGTGGGGAAAAGACAGTCTCGAGTGCGGCTGATTACAGACGTTGCTCTTAAGCCTTCTGTGCGTGTACTGCGTGGATATCACCAAAAAAAAGTTTTAAGGGAACATCTTCAGCCTATTTTGCGCTATCTAAGAGAGTATGAAGATACATATAGAGATTGGGTCTCGCATTTGGAGAGTCTGCAAGCCTTTCTTTCCGAAGAAAAGGAGGATAGGTTGTTAGCCAAAGGGATATTGCAGGGAGGAGGAACCCCTTTTTGGCGAAGTGTGAATCACACCTTGCGAGGGGTTGGTTTTAATTATGACTTTTCGGATAAGGAGGGGCCGGGGCGTGAGTTGGCTTCGGGCAAGCCTTTAGATTCAGAATCCAGTCTCCTTCCTATGCCACTCATAAAAGTAGGAGATCTCTTAGTCACAACAGGAATGGATGGAGTGTTTCCTCAAGGGCTTAGAGTAGCTGAAGTTTCAAAAGTTTTGCCCTTGCAAGAGGGAGCGTATACCTATGAGATCGAAGCGACTCCTCTGGTTGGAAATCTGGATACCCTACAAACTGTTTTCGTCATTCCTCCTTTAGGTTATGATCCGGCTGATCAGCTTAACCAATGGAAGTGATAAAAATATGAAAATCGTCAAAGCAAGCGAGATGGCGCGGATTGAGCAGATGGCCTATCAGCAAGGTGCTTCTGAAAAAGAATTTATGGATCGTGCAGGAAACGGAGTGGCTGAGCTGGTACAGAGTATGATTGCCCGATATCATCTCGAGCCTAAAATTCATCTTCTTTGTGGAAAAGGGAACAATGCGGGAGATGCTTATGTGGCCGGTTCCATTTTGCGTCAAGGGGGATTTCAGGTTACTGCATTAGCTTTAGCTCCGCTGGAGGAGAGCAGCCCTCTATGTCAACTTCAAAGTAAGCGATTTGTAAAAGCGGGAGGGATAATCGAATATATTGAAAACGAGGAGTCTATTTCCTTTAAAGATTCTCAGCTATTAGTCGATGGGATCTTTGGGACAGGGTTTCAGGGAGAGGCTAGGGGGGTGTTTCACACCCTTATAGAAGCAGCTAACTCCTCCCGCCTTCCCATACTCTCTGTCGATATACCCTCAGGGATTAACGGAAATACAGGAGAGTTTACCGGATCCCCGATTCATGCAAAAGAGACTCTTTTTTTAGGCCTTCCCAAAACAGGTTGCTTTTTGGATGAAGCTTGGAACTGGGTTGGAAAAATACACCTCTTTGACTTTGGCCTCGATCCAGCCTTTATCGAAGAGGCCAAAGAAGATTTTATCCTCATTGACGATCCTATGATCCATCGGAACTTCCCTCCAATCGTCCGAAATCGCCATAAATATCAAGCAGGCTATGTAGTTGGATTGGGAGGATCTGCCGGGATGCCCGGTGCACCTCTTATGGCTGCTGAAGCCGCTCTCAGGTCGGGAGCAGGTATCGTGCGGCTTCTTCATCCGGAGGGCATGGGGGCTCAGTTGTCGGCAGCTGCTCATGAAGTCATCCGACAAGGGTATCGTGAAGGAGATTTCAAAACGATTTTAATGGCTATGGAACGGGCTTCAGCTCTCTTTATTGGACCGGGCGTTGGGACTTCTAGCGCAACGTTGAAGTTATTGAAAAAAATTCTAGCAAACATTGACCGCCCTGCCGTTATTGATGCGGATGCTTTGACTCTTTTGGCTCAAAATCCTGTTCCCTTTCCCCCCAATACCATTTTGACTCCCCAGCAGGGAGAGATGAAAAGACTCCTTGGAGTTGAGGGGGAGATACCTTTTAAAGAATTGCTAAGGCGGAGTCATGACTTTTCTGAGCAGAATGGAGTTACTCTTGTGCTTAAAGGGGCCCCTACTTTTGTTTTTCATCCCGGCATAACTCCTCACGTGTGTGCAAGAGGAGACCCCGGAATGGCCACAGCCGGAAGTGGGGATGTGCTGACAGGCGTGATAGCTGCTTTTTTCGCCCAAATACATGACCCTTTTAAAGCAGCTCTTTTTGGAGTTCAACTACATGCCATTGCAGGAGAATATGCAGCAGAAGAGCTAACTTCTTATTGTATGACGGCAACGGACATTACAAAGCACTTGCCACAAGTCTTCAAAATATATTCGGCTTGAACTTTAATCTGCTATATCAACCAGAAACTGGTTTGGTTATTATGGTCACTGTCGAAAAATGTCTTTCATCGTCATTGTACATATCCGATACAAGGTGATTGTCGTGGTGAAAACGTCCTTTTGAAAAACCAGTTGTAGTAGACCATGTCGAGTAGTAGGCAGCAAATCCATTAATTTCCCTCCCTTCAAGAGTATCTGATACTCTTTCGGTTAAAGTTTGTCCCCCCTTTTTAAGAGGGGTTGCTGTATTGCATCCTAATAAAAAGACCTGGGCATCGGAAGCAAGAGTATTTCTCATACATTCCATCTCCTGCGCTCCTGCTTTAAAGTTGTAAGTAAGATCTAGCATAAGAGCTTCATTGTTTGCATGCCCTTCCAACGCAAGTACATCAATAGGACCATCAAAATGCTTGGCACGATTCAAAGCTTCACAAAGCTGTGTCGAATTTTTTGGTTCATAAAATCTAGTATCACATTTTTCATACAGAAATTCAGAAAAAGGAGACGGTAGGTCTAGTTGTGTTGATCGATCAACAGTATAACCTTTAAGAACAACAGCTTTACATGATTTCTCTTCATTCAAAGTGTGAATAGCTCTGTTCCTAAGAACTCCTTTCTTTTGATTCGGGTCAAACATTTGAAGAGCTTGTACTCCATTTGATAAGCGTGCACCTATCTGATAGCTATTGCTAACTGAGGTTGCTCCAAGAGATATTAAGAC
>JBAPRV010000017.1:0-13529 GCA_049281295.1 Chlamydiales bacterium | reverse complement strand
TGTCTTTAATATGGTCTGAAATACAATGCGGCTAATTTGTGATAGGTTTAAGGATTGGTTGGCCCCCAGGTTTTCAAACTCAAGGTAGGGGATTGCTGGGACCGATATGGGCTTGCCATTGAAACGCACGATCTCAAATTGAAGGTTTGTAACTTTCAATTGGTCAATTACAAAGGCTCTTCCCCCTGTAGAAGGAAATCGATTCAGTATATGCCCCCAATTGTTGTTGTTGCCTACTCCGTTGTAGAGGTCTAAACTAATGATAGGGCTCTCTATTTTAACGCGATCGATATACGTTGGCTTTTTCCAGAACTCAAATGGATTCATCTCAATTTCTAAGGTCTTTACTTGTAGTGCATAAGGCGTATTGGTGGGGTTGATATTCTCCAAACGAAGCCCTTCGATTTTTAAACTATTCCAACCTATTGACACTGCCTCAATTCGAGTCGTGAGATTCAATCTTTTCGACAGAAAACGCTCCATGAGCTCGACTCTGGCTGTCCATAAATAGCCACAGTAAATGATTAAAGCAAGTAAAGAGAGGGCAATAAGGGTTCTTAATAATTTAAACATATTTTGAGCATGCCAAAGTTTCTCTGAGAAATCAAAAAAAATAATCTGAAGATAAAAAAACCTCCTTAATAAAGGAGGTTTTTATTCTTATTAACGATAACTAGACTATGAATTTAGTAGTCCATTGGACCTGCACCCGGCATAGATGCAGTTGGCTTCTCTTCAGGTATTTCTGCAATGATTGCTTCTGTTGTTAAAAGCATACCGGAAATTGAAGCTGCACTCTCAAGTGCTGAACGTGTTACTTTCGTCGGATCTATGATCCCTCTTTCGAACATGTCCACATAGTCATCTGCTAGCGCATCATAACCTTCATTCTTGGAAAGACCTTTCACTGTTTGAAAAATAATCGATCCTTCCTTTCCTGAGTTTTCTGAGATTTGTCTAAGAGGAGCAGAAAGCGCTTTAGCAAGGATCATAACGCCTATGCGCTCGTCATTTTCAAGCGTTTTTGCTATCTCTTCGACTACAGCAATACAATGGACAAGGGCAGCTCCCCCACCAGGAAGGATTCCCTCTTCTATGGCAGCTGCTGTAGCATGCTGTGCATCGTCCACTCTATCTTTCTTCTCCTTCATCTCTATTTCAGTTGCGGCACCCACTCGAATAACCCCAACACCTCCTGCAAGCTTCGCTAATCGCTCTTGCAACTTTTCACGGTCATAGTCAGAAGTACTCTCTTCGATCTCACGCTTAATCTGCTCGCAACGTCCCTGGATATCATCTTTTTTACCAGCGCCTTCAATCAAAGTAGTGTCTTCTTTTTTAACGATGGCTTTCTTGACTTTCCCTAGCATTTCCAGAGTTGCTTTTTCAAGCGTCATGCCAAGCTCTTCGCTAATTACTTCTCCGCCTGTTAACATCGCAATGTCTTGCAGCATCGCTTTTCGGCGATCCCCAAATCCAGGCGCTTTTACGGCGCATACTTTTAGGCCGGCTCTCAACCTGTTGACTACTAGTGTCGCCAAGGCTTCTCCTTCTACATCTTCTGCTATGATAAGAAGAGGTTTACCTGACTCGGCAACAGCTTGCAAAATAGGTAAAAATTCTTTCATCCCAGAGATCTTTTTATCGTAGATAAGGAGATAGGCATCCTCAAGAATGGCCTCTTGGGACTCTGTGTCGGTAATAAAGTAAGCTGAAAGGTAACCACGGTCAAAGTTCATCCCTTCAACTACTTCAAGCGTAGTTTCAAAGCCTTTCGCTTCTTCAACAGTGATCGTTCCGTTCTTGCCCACTTTTTCCATGGCTTTAGCAATGATTTCTCCTATCTCTTCGTCGTTGTTTGCAGAAATAGTAGCTACTTGCGCAATCTCTTTTTGGTTCTGTACAGGCCTGCTGATTTTTTTCAGCTCCTCTACAATTGCTTTTACTCCTTTTTCAATTCCACGTTTGATGTTCATTGGATTAGCGCCGGCTGTGACATTACGTAGTCCTTCACTGTAAATAGCTTCAGCTAAAACAGTTGCAGTGGTAGTTCCATCACCGGCTTTATCTGCTGTCTTGCTGGCCACCTCTTTAACCATTTGAGCTCCCATGTTTTCATGTTTGTTTTCAAGCTCAATCTCTTTTGCAACAGTTACACCATCTTTGGTAACTTGAGGAGGTCCATATGATTTATCAAGAACTACATTGCGTCCTTTTGGCCCTAAAGTTACTTTGACCGCTTTAGCCAGCGTCTGAACTCCTTTAAGGATCTTTTGTCTTGCTTCTTCTTGATATTTAATATCTTTTGCTGCCATATCGCATGCGCTCCTTTTAGTTTAAATAATTATTCTACGATAGCGATAATGTCTTCAACACGGAGAATGACAAAATCTTCTCCGTTCAGGGCTACTTCTTGTCCGGAGTACTTCTCCATCAAAATTTTATCGCCAACTTGTACCGGAAAGGGTATCAAATTACCTTTTTTATCTTTCTTCCCACTGCCAATAGCAACGACAGTTGCTGTTTCTTGCTTTTTCTTTGCACTGTCAGGGATAATAATCCCTCCTTTCAGTTTGTCTTCCTCTTCTAGACGTTTAGCCAGAATTCGGTTTCCTAAAGGCTTAAGTTTAATTTTTACAGCTTGGTCTGCCATACCTATATTACTCCTTGCGTTAAAGAGAGTTGGTGTTAAAAAGGGGTTATTTTAACTTAAAAAGCGATTTTTGGACAATAGGGATGCTCATTTTTAGAAAAATTTTTAAGCGAGATTGTTAAGTAAAGATTCGAATTTTCTAAGAATGGCTTGAATAGGACGGGGGGTGGTTATATCAACGCCTGCCAGCTTTAGAAGATCCACCGGAAAAAGACTGGCTCCGCCTTTAAGGAACTGTAGATAGTTTTCGCGCGCTGTTTGATCGCCCTGAAGTACCTTTTCCACGAGGGCAAAGGCAGCGCTAATGCCGGTGGCATATTGGTAAACATAAAAATTATAATAGAAATGGGGGATTCGGGCCCATTCGATAGCAATTTCGGGGTCGATGACTATATCAGGTCCAAAGTAATCTACATTGAGCTGGTGATAAATTTCTTTTAAGAGTGTGGGGGTGAGCGGCTGGTGAGCTTCAACAAGCTCATGCATTTTAAGCTCGAACTCGGCAAACATCGTTTGTCTAAAGAGAGTGGCTCGAATGTCTTCAATTTTTTCGTTTACAAGAAATAACCTCTCTTCTTTTTTAGGAGTTTCTTTCAAAAGAAGATGCGACAGCAGCTCCTCATTAAAGGTAGAAGCTACTTCGGCTACGAAAATGGGGTAGTCTGCATAGTGGTAGGGTTGTGTTTGGTTGCTTAAATAAGAGTGCATGCTATGCCCTGCTTCATGTGCTAGGGTAAACACGTCTCGTAAGATGCCGCGATAATTCATCAAAATATAGGGAAAGCTGTCAAAGCAACCGCTTGAGTAGGCACCGGACCGCTTATTTTTATTTTCAAACCGGTCGACCCACCGTTTTTCTATTAGCCCCTCTTCGAGGGCCGATTGATAGTCGGTCCCTAAGGGAGCTACCGATTGAATCACGAGCTTTTGGGCGCGATCATAGTCCATTTTAATGTCAGCGTGTGGGACAAGGGGGGCGTATAGATCGTATAGGTGAATTTCATCAAGATTTAGGCGCTCTTTTCTGATATTGACATAGCGATGCAAAAGAGGCAGCCCTTCGCGTACAGCTTTAATCAGGGAATAGTAGACTGAAGTGGGAATTTTTTTTGGGAAAAGTGCAGCTTCTAGAGCGGAGGGGTATTGTCTCGCGGTGGCATTGAATACATGGTCTTGTACTTTCCCGAAGAGCAATTCAGCCATCGTGTTTTCAAGATCTTGATATTTCTCATGCATCCCTTTAAAAGCGTTTTTACGCAGAACTCTGTCCTGCGAGCGTAAATAGAGTGCGTACAGTCCATGGGACAATTCTTGTTCTTTCCCTGTTTGGTCTTTTACGTGCCCTAATTTTATATCGGCATTATTCAAGGCTGAAAAGGTTTTTGGGATCGTTTGCAGTGGCTTGGTAGCCATGGTTATCAGCTTTTCTTTGTCGGCTGTGAGGGTATGGGGGCGCATGCGGACAATTTTTTCGATATGAAATCGGTAAGGAGAGAGAAGAGGGGATTGAAGATATGTTTCAATCGTGGAGGTTTCGAGCTCCAATAGCTCCGGTTCTATCCAGGCGCACTCTTCCTGAAAATCATAGATTAACGAGGTTATCTGCTCAAAAACTTGTTTATGCAGGTTGTCAGTGATCTCTTCATCGTGTCTGAGATGAGCGTAGGTATAAAGTTTTTTGAGCTCGCGCGAAATGGAAAAGCTAAGCTCTAAAACCTCTTTTACCACCTCAGGCCCCTCTTTTAACCGGCCCTGCAAAAGGACAAGTTTAGGCCAATGAGGAGTTGATGGTTGATCGGTTATTTGAGAAAGCGCCTTCTTCCACTCTTCAAGTGTTGGGTAGAGAGCTTCGACATTCCATTTATCTGTAGATGAGATTTCTTCTCTTTTTTTCACTGAGACGCGTGATTGTTAATAATGAATATAAAATTTGTTACGTGCCAATTCAATAATCCTTTCCACAGCTTCTTCCGCATCTACTCCAGTAGCTTCTACTTCGATACGAGAGCCTCTTGCTGCTGCCAATGTCAATATACCCAAAAGAGATTTTGCATTCACGACCAGATCTTGATAAGCGAGGTTAACTTGAGCTTTAAAAGAAGTAGCGCATTTGACAAGCTCGGTTGATGGACGAGTGTGAAGTCCTTTGTCATTCACTACAATAAAGAATCCTCTGGCACGCTGTTTTCTCTGTTTGGATTTTTCCATTTTTCTTTTTTATTCTATTTTCTCGCAAGACATTAAATTATAACACCAAAGATTATATAAACAATGGATTGTAAAACAAAGCTTCATCAAGATACACTACTTGAATAGGGCAATCAATGAATTTTTTACTCTTCGTAGGAAATAGTCTCTTCGAGCACCTTTTGCGTGCAATAGATAGGAACTTTGTTTAAAAGGGCGAGATTGATGCAGTCACTGGGACGTGCATCGATCTCTACAATATGCAGGACATCATGAATTTGTTGTTCCAGAAAAAGGCGGGCGAAATAAACAGTATCTTGCAAGTCAATAAGGACAATTTGTTTGATTTTTATATCTAGTCCTTGAAAGAGATGGATAATCAAATCATGTGTAAGGGGCCTTTGTTTCTCAGATGAAGTGAGATAAACCTGCATCGCTTTTCCACTTGCAGAATCGGTATAAATAGCGAATTTTTTCTCATCTGTCCCTAAAACAATACAAGTATAAGCGCGGGACTGCATCACTTTTTCAAATTTAATAGGGACCAACTCTTCTGTCTCTTCCATAATTATCTCCTAAATATCCCAACCTGAATTTACTGCCTTTCCTTGGTAGTGCGAAACGCAACGGTTCCATCAGCATAGCCCACGAGCACTTGAACCGGTAGATTGAAAAAGAAACCCGTTTCAACCACCCCCGCCAGGTTTACAATACGATCGTGGTCTTGTTCGGGATGGGGGAATCGTTTAGGCTCGTGAATGTCAAAAATATAATTTCCATTATCACTGATATATGAAGATCCGTCTTCCTTTTTTCGCAGCTCCCCTTCGTAGTTTAACTTTTTCATTTTAGCTATTGTTGCCTGATATCCAAAAGGTAATATTTCAACAGGCAAACCAAATTGTCCCAACTCATCTACCAATTTACTTTCATCCACGATGATAATCATTTTTTTGCTACTCGACGCAATAATTTTTTCTCGAACATGTGCCCCTCCCCCTCCTTTAATCATCCGATTTTTTGGATCTATTTCGTCGGCTCCGTCAATGGTTAAGTCTATAGAGGTAACTTGAGCCATATCCATGATAGGGATATTTCCTGCTCGAGCTATTTCTAAGGACTGAATGGAGGAAGAGACAGCTTGAATTTTTAATCCGTTGCGACATCGTTCGATTAAACTTTTGATAAAATAAGATGCTGTTGTTCCAGATCCCAAACCTACCAGCATTCCCTCTTCGACAAGAGCGGCAGCCTTTTGCCCGATGGCTTGCTTAATTTCATTTTGTGCTTGAGGATTCAGTTTCATTAAAAACAGTGTATAATGCATGCTGTTAGCGTCGTCAAAGGAAAAAAGCTTGAACCGGGCCAATTTTCTTCGTCGTCTACATTCCGACGGAAAATGCTTTACAGATAGGATCATGAACAGGAAACAATTTATAGAATATCTCGACAGCTATCTCAATACCCCCCTTATTAAGGATTTTTGCCCCAATGGTCTTCAAATAGAAGGAAAAGAGGGCATAGAAAAAGCGGCTACAGCGGTTTCAGCCAATAAGGAAACCATTGAAAAAGCAGTTGAGGCGAAAGTAGATGCTCTCATCGTACATCATGGCCTTTTTTGGAGTAGAGACCCGTATCCTATTGTAGGTACCAAGCGAGAAAAAATTCACCTTCTTCTTGAGCACGGTATCTCGCTTTTAGCCTACCATCTGCCTTTAGATGCCCATCAGCTGGTAGGAAATAATTGGAAGGCCGCCAATGATTTAGGATGGAAAGAGTGCCAGCCATTTGGAATACTGAACGATGTTTCTCTTGGTGTAAAAGGGATTTTTTCACCGATCCCGATTGAACAATTTATTTCTGAGCTAGAAAATTACTATCAACATGGCGCTACTGCAGCACTGGGGGGGAAAAAAATAATTCAAAGTGCTGCCTTGGTCTCAGGTGGAGCGTACAAGGAAGTGAATCGAGCTGCAGAAGAAGGAGTGGACTGCTTTATTACGGGCCATTTCGATGAGCCGGCATGGAACATAGCTCATGAAGAGAAGATCCACTTCTTAGCTCTAGGTCATTCGGCTACAGAGCGGGTAGGTCCCAAAGCATTGGCTCATCACATACAAAGTCAGCTAGAAATTCCATGCGCTTTTATCGATGTCCCTAATCCGTTTTAATGTAGAAACTTAGGAGCTCGGAGTAGAGCCGGGAGGAGGTTTTATTCTTCCCGGAAGCTGTTTTCTGATTTTTTCCGCCACTTCGGGAGGAAGATCGCTTGCTTTTCTTAAAATCTCTTGAGCAAGCTCATAGATCTCTTTTTCAAGCTTTTTTTTCAATCCGGCGATCTCAGGAGATTTAGCTTCCCTGAAAATTGTTTTCTCTTGATCTTTCAGTACTTTGTGGTCAGCTCGATGAGCTCGGTTGATTATTGCCCTCGCTTCGAAATCTTTCAGTTCCTCTAAGGTGCCTACTTTTCGTTTGGCAAGTGCTTTTTTTAGTTGTTCTGCTTCTCGTTCCTCATATTTTTTCTTAATATCTTCGAAGCCTTCAGGTTCTTCTAGAATTTGCTTAGATTCATCTTTTTGCTGCCCTGGATTTTTTGCCATAGATCATAAGCTCCTTTACATCTGACTGGATTACAATTTATGATGCCACAATTCTTTTTTCAAAGGAATAGCTGCATAGGGAAAAAATGAAAAATATTATTAACTTTTTGCAAGATCGTCATTTTATTGATGCTATAACCAGTGAAGAACTCCTTCATCTATCTAACAAACCGTTAACAGCCTATATTGGTTTTGATCCCACTTCGGATAGCCTCCATTTAGGTAACCTTGTCCCTATTATCGGTCTAGGTTGGTTGCAACGTTTTGGCCACACTCCGATAGCTCTGGTGGGAGGGGCTACAGGCATGATTGGGGACCCCTCGGGGAAAAGCATTGAGCGTACTCTTCTCGATGAGGAAACGATTGAGCACAATCTGAAAGGGATTCGCCGCTCTTTGCATGCGGTGCTTAAAACAGAGGTCCCTATCCTGAATAACTATGACTGGTTTTGTGAAATTGGGTACGTTGATTTTTTACGCACAGTTGGAAAACACTTTCGCTTAGGGACTATGCTTGCCAAAGAGAGCGTTAAAAACCGGCTCAGTTCTCAGGAAGGCATGAGCTATACAGAGTTCAGCTATCAAATATTGCAAGCTTATGATTTTTATCATCTGAATAAGCATCATAATGTAGTCCTCCAGATGGGGGGGAGCGATCAATGGGGGAATATCACAGCCGGCACTGAATTAGTGTATAAAATGAGCAACACAACCGTATATGGGGCTACCTATCCGCTTTTGACAAGAAGCGATGGCAAAAAATTTGGAAAAACGGAGGAAGGGGCAATTTGGCTGAATTCTGACAAACTCTCCCCTTATGATTTTTATCAGTACCTTTTTCGTGTGCCCGATATGGATGTGGGGAAAATGTTTCGGATGCTCACTTTTTTAGAAACAGAAGAGATTATAGAGATTGAAGCTTCCATGCAACGAAAGGGATATGTAGCCAACACAGCTCAAAAGCGGCTTGCCGAAGAGATCACACGCTTGGTGCATGGGGAAAAGGGAGTGGAAGAGGCGTTGCGTATTACCCAAGCGGCCAAGCCGGGAAGCTGCACTTCTCTAGATCGAGAGACATTAGAGGCGCTTGCTGCCGAAATTCCTAGTACTAACCTTTCCTATTCAGACGTTATTGGGAAGAAATTAATAGATATCTTTTTACTTACAGATATGTTGCCTAGCAAAGGGGAGGCGCGCCGCCTCATAATAAATGGGGGCGCTTATTTAAATAATGAAAAAATTATGGATGAATATTTTGTGGTCCAAAGAGATCACCTCATTGAAGGGGAACTTTTTTTACTTGGTGTGGGCAAGAAAAAAAAACGCGTGGTTAGAGTAGTAAATAAATAAATTTATTTTTTAAAATCTATATATTAAAAAAAATTATTTATTCCAATTTATATTGATATATATTAAAATCATTACTTATTAAGGTGAAAAATGATAAGTAATGAATTATCTCAAAACTGTGTTTCAATTTCTGGGACTGAGACACAGAATCCCACAACAACTTTATATCAAAATAGACCTACTCAAATACTAATCAACACAGCGGCTCTAGCAGTGTTGGCTTTGGGTGGTTTGGGCATAGCTGCATTTGCATCTGGGGTTGCAGTTGCAACGCCACTTTTCGCATCGACTATTGGGGCAACAGTGGTTGGAAGCAGTATTCTTTTACGCTCAAGTTACAAGGCTGTGAATGCCTACAGAGAGAGAGCAAGGGCTTCTAACTTTGCAACTCCATTGATTAAAGAATCGTTGGAGGATGCTAGAAATAAGAGTGAGGTTTCTTATACGGGTGTTGAACTGACCGATGAATCCCAGATAGATTCTAGAAGTGTTTTTGTGCTTTCAAACGCAATCGACTTGACTGAACAAATGCCAGCAGATTCTTCTGGTGAGACTGACAAATCTCAAGAAGCTGCTACAAATAATATTGAATTGGATGGCAAGTCACATGGAGCTTATGCCGGTTACTATGTAACAGCTAAAAAATTAGCCTTTTATGCAATTCCTGTGTTGGGTGTTGTTGCTGCGTTAGCAGCTACGTATTATTATTTTGGAGGCAATGCCAATAATACTGATCTGAGTGGTCCAGACGTTTGTCCTAACGATCTTTTTCACAATTTAAAAGAGGTTTGTCCTAGCAATTTTGAGGTTAGCAATGGCAATGGCGTCTCATTAGTCGAGGATGGGTTAAATAGCATTCGGTTTAAAAATGAGACAGGTTCTTTGGACGTAAATAGCGATCTGTGCGATCAAGACGTTTGCCTTAGCAATTTTAAGGTTAGCAATGAAGATGCCTTGTTACACAATAAAGATAGGAATATTCGCCCCTTTATTAGCCTCACTGGCCAAGACGTTGATGATAAACAGGTCAATGCTGATAATGGTGGCGGTACAGAAGTCAACATCCCCTTATCCGATAAAGGGAGTCGCTCCTGGAGTGTTATCACAACTTTAAATAAGATGGGAGTAATGGTAAGTTCGCTTAGGGAAATACTTGGGGGATCAGCAGGACTGATCGTGCTAGCGAAATATGGAGTTCCAGAAATACTAAGATTTTTAAATGCGCAGGTGCATTAAAAAATAAGAGCCTACTATTCTCCCCATAGATGAGTTTCGAATCCTATTAGGGAAGGTGGAGCTGCATGCCTTATGCAATGGGATTAGACAGTTTCTGAACTTATTCTGCTATAAAACCTGTGTGAATATCTGGATTAGTGAGTATTCAAAAGGAGTTTTCCATCCATTCTTCTCCTCAAGATCAGAGTTGTAATAATAAAAAATATATCTAGAATATTTCTATTTCAAAAACCTGATATGTAATATCGGTTAATAATCTATACTTAATAAAAAATATTTAATATTTATATATATTTGGTTTTATTTTATGATCTATTTTTTCATATAAAAAAGGTATAAAATGATAAATAATGAATTTTCACCAAGCCGTGTTTCAATTGAGACACAAAATTCCACAACAACTTTATATCAAAATAGACCTACTCAAATACTAGTTAACACAGTAGCTCTAGCAGTGTTGGCATTGGGAGGTTTGGGCTTAGCTGCGTTTGCATCTGGTGTTGCAGTTACAACGCCACTTTTCGCATCGGCTATTGGAGCAACAGTGATTGGAAGCAGTGTTCTTTTACACTCAAGTTACAAGGCTGTAAATGCCTACAGAGAGAGAGCAAGAGCTTCTAACTTTGCAACTCCATTGATTAAAGAATCATTGGAGGATGCTAGAAATGAGAGTGAGGTTTCTCATGCGGGTGTTGAATTGACCGATGAATTCCAGATAGATCCCAGAAGTGTATCTATGCTTTCAAACACAATCGACTTGACTGAACAAATATCACCAGATTCTTCTGGTGAGACTGACAAATCTCAAGAAGCTGCTACAAATAATATTGAATTGGATGGCAAGTCACATGGAGCTTATGCCGGTTACTATGCAACAGCTAAAAGATTAGCCTTTTATGCAATTCCTGTGTTGGGTGTTGTTGCTACGTTAGCAGCTACGTATTATTATTTTGGAGGCAATGCCAACAATACAGGTCTGAATGGCCAAGACGTTTGTCCTAACGATCCTTTTCACAATTTAAAAGAGATTTGTCCTAGGAATTTTAAGGATAGCAGTGCCAACAATACTGATCTGAGTGGCCTAGACGTTTGTCCTAACGATCCTTTTTACAATTTAAAACAACCGGTTTGTCCTAGCAATTTTGAGGCTAGCAATGGCAATGCTGTCTCATTAGTCGAGGATGGATTAAATAGCATTTGGTTTAAAAATGAGACAGGGTCTATGGACGTAAATAGTGATATAAGCGACATGGGCATTTGTCCTGACAATTTTGTAGAGGATAACGCTAAGGCTAGCAACGAAAACCTAATTATCCTGGATGAGATTAGAGGGCAGCAGTCCTACCTTACCGTTGGATTAAGAGAGACTAAAGAAAAAATATACCGGCATATGGATGAATTGCGGTATGATTTAGATGAAACGCATATGGTTGCAGTATGTTCATTAGTAACCTCTTTCGTCGCGGTTGCTTTTCGTATTTTCAATTACCGACGTGGTTAATTTTACCGGATAGTGGAATAGGACGCCTCTAAATTGTTTTGAACTCATTCTAATACCCTAGTGAATTATGAGCTGCTCTACTAGGTTGAGAACTTCGCCTGGTAGATGCTCTCTGTTCTGATCTGTGAGTTCAATAATCTTGACATCCGAACGCTCCTTAACTTCCAAAATAAACCCGCTTCCTCCCAATGTGATCGTTCCAATCACGATATTTGAAGAATCCAAAGCCTCTCTAGCCGCTTGGATAAATCGTTCAGAAAAACACTCCATCTTGCCAATCTCGTCGAGGATAATGATATGATTATCCAAAGGTCGAATCGAGGGAACGGCAATTCTCTCGATGTTCTCAATGCTTACGCCAAAGCGGCGGATGTGAAACTCGGACTCTATGTCCTCGTGGGCAAGATAACCACTCTCACCTGATAGGGTGTGCATTATAAAGCCCACTCGCTTACCCTCTATTCTTTCTTCCTCCGTATAAAACCCGCTGGCTGGAAAAGAAAGCTCTGCGATGATTTTTTTTATCGCCGAGGTCTTGCCCGAGGATGGGGGGCCAGTAAGAAAAAAGTTTTTCATAAAGTATGTTGTATTAATGAATTAGGTAGAATTGATTTCGCAATTTCAATAGGCTGAATAAAAAAAAAAATCCATTTTGTAAAAAATCCCTTGAACCGAAATTTAGGATAGCTATTATACGGCTATAACTCAATCAAATATGTATACATCGGGTAACCGATCGCTCAAGATAGGAGGAGGCGTCAGTTATGGCAACAATGACAAAGAAAAAATTGATCTCAACGATCTCTCAGGACCAAGGTATCCACCCAAACCATGTGCGTGCAGTCATTCAAAATTTTTTGGATAAGATGACCGACGCCCTTGCTAAAGGGGACCGGCTTGAATTTCGAGATTTTGGAGTATTGCAAGTGGTGGAAAGGAAGCCTAAAATAGGGCGTAATCCGAAAAATGCTTCTGTCCCCATTCATATTCCAGCTCGTCGTGCAGTAAAATTCACACCGGGAAAGAAAATGCGTCGTTTGATCGAGAAATCGAAATTTACATTAGACCCGGAAGAAGAAGAGGAAATGGAATAGCCAACGTAGATCTTTTACTGCTTATAACCCTCCAACAATTGTTTGGGGGGTTTCTTTTTTGATGATGTTAAATACTTTTGAATCTTATCTCACTCGACTTAATGATCTTCTTCAATCTTCTTGTGAAAGAGAAGAGATAAAACAACTGAGCCGTTTTCCTTTTTTAGAAGACCATGAGCTGGCTCATGCCACTTACGCACTTGTCAAACAACAAGCTCATCTTCCACTCCCCACTCTCAGATTGAATCCGCTGAAGAGCGGAGCGGTGCCTATCTTTCGGCGTGGATTTTTTCCCTGGGGAGCTTTCCCCTATCCAAAAGAGCATGCTCAACTTGGCTCCATTTTGACTCAACTTGACTCTCCTGTTTATCAAGAGATAGCTCGTAACATGCTCTCTTTTCAACAAGCTACGTTTGACCATACAAAAAGGCCGCTATATGCTTTTTTCTCACAAGAGAGAGGATTTCGCTATTGTGAGCTTGAAGAGGCAAATCGAACTTTTTTGGAAAGCCTCTCTTCAACTGTTTCCGACACATTTTCTTTTGTCGATGAAGATCTTGGGATTGTGAGCCAACGTTTTTCCGATCAGACGAGAGTGTTTTTTGGGTCTGGATGTAAAAGCGCTATGGGTATTTTTTTGGCGGGTGATGCCGGTGTGGTGAATTTTGGCCCGCAGCTGCTTCCTCTCGATAATGGCAAGGGTTTTGGGTTAGCTGGAAGGGCAAAAGATTTTCATTATGAAAAGATAAATGATGGATGCGGCCTCCGTTTCCAATCGAGGCTGGCCTCTTTTCATAATAGGAAAACAGGGCTTAGGGGAATCGATGACTCGGGCTACAGTGCGCTTTGGGTGGACACTCAAATAAGGTCTACTCTCGATTCAATCGAACTTACCTGTTGTTTTGAAGG
>JBAPRV010000016.1:0-16363 GCA_049281295.1 Chlamydiales bacterium | reverse complement strand
ATATAGTACGATTAGCTTTAGCCGAACCGTCTGGAAAGTCGGACAATATAGGGTGATAGTCCCGTAGGCGAAAGAGCGAAGCGGCTTAGCGGGTTCCTGAGTAGGGCCGGACACGTGAAACCCGGTCTGAATCTGGGGAGACCACTCTCCAAGGCTAAATACTAGTTGATAACCGATAGTGAACCAGTACTGTGAAGGAAAGATGAAAAGAACCCCTATTAGGGGAGTGAAATAGAACCTGAAACCAACAGCTTACAAGCGGTCGAAGGCCTATGCTCTCTTTGAGAGAATGGCTGACGGCGTGCCTTTTGCATGATGAGCCAGGGAGTTACGTTAAATGGCAAGGTTAAGGGATAACGTTCTGGAGCCGAAGCGAAAGCGAGTCTTAACAGGGCGTCAAGTCGTTTGACGTAGACACGAAACCAAGTGATCTATCTATGACCAGGTTGAAGCAGGGGTAATACCTTGTGGAGGACCGAACCAGTATCTGTTGAAAAAGATTTGGATGAGTTGTGGATAGGGGTGAAAGGCCAATCAAACTTGGAAATATCTTGTTCTCTCCGAAATAACTTTAGGGTTAGCCTCGAATGTAGATCTTTGGGGGTAGAGCACTGGATTCCTGCGGGGTCTTACCGGACTACCAACGGAAACCAAACTCCGAATACCAAAGATTAATTCGGGAGATAGACAGTGGGGGATAAGCTTCATTGTCGAGAGGGGAACAGCCCAGATCGTCGATTAAGGCCCCAAATTCTATGCTAAGTGGGTAAGGAGGTTGAATTTCTAAGACAGTTGGAATGTTGGCTTAGAGGCAGCAATCATTTAAAGAGTGCGTAATAGCTCACCAATCGAGAGATTCAGCGCCGATAATATACGGGACTAAGTATAGAGCCGAAATCACGGGTGTATTTCATTAGAGATACGCGGTAGGAGAGCGTAGTATGCAGCACTGAAGATGTACCGTAAGGAGCATTGGAGCGCATACTAGTGATGATCCATGGCATAAGTACACGATAAAGGAGGTGAAAATCCTCCTCGCCGAAAACCTAAGGTTTCCAGGGTAAAGCTCGTCTTCCCTGGGTTAGTCGGCCCCTAAGCCGAGGCAGAAATGCGTAGGCGATGGAAAGCAGGTTAAATATTCCTGTACCACCTAAAGCTATGACAATGGGATGACGGAGTAAGTTAAACGCGCGGACGATTGGAAGAGTCCGTATCGCGATGAGGCTGGTCGGCAAGTAAATCTACTGACATAATGCCAGGTCGTGGGCAAGGGGAATCTTCGGAGGAACCGATGGCGTGGCGCGATGCTTCCAAGAAATAATCTCTAGTCGCTGACGGTGACCGTACCAAAACCGACACAGGTGGGTGAGATGAGTATTCTCAGGCGCGCGAGATAACTCTCGTTAAGGAACTCGGCAAACTATCCCCGTAACTTCGGGAAAAGGGGAGCCATTTGGTGTGATTACACTCGCTGTATGAGCGCTGAGTGGTCGCAGAGAAATGGCCCAGGCGACTGTTTACCAAAAACACAGCACTATGCAAACCCATGAGGGGAAGTATATGGTGTGACGCCTGCCCAATGCCAAAAGGTTAAAGGGAGGTGTCAGCTCTTCGGAGCGAAGCACTGAACCCAAGCCCTGGTGAATGGCGGCCGTAACTATAACGGTCCTAAGGTAGCGAAATTCCTTGTCGGGTAAGTTCCGACCTGCACGAATGGTGTAACGATCTGGGCGCTGTCTCAACGAGAGACTCGGTGAAATTGTAGTAGCAGTGAAGATGCTGTTTACCCGCAATAGGACGGAAAGACCCCGTGAACCTTTACTGTACTTTGGTATTGGCTTCTGATTTGTTATGTGTAGGATAACCGGGAGACTATGATTGCATCTCGTCAGGGGTGCAGGAGTCAACCTTGAAATACCGGTCTTAACGAGTTGGGAATCTAACATGTCTTCGTGAATCCGGAGAATGGACATTGCCAGACGGGCAGTTTTACTGGGGCGGTATCCTCCTAAAGAGTAACGGAGGAGTCCAAAGCTTGCTTCATCGTGGTTGGCAATCACGAGTAGAGCGTAAAGGTATAAGGCAGGTTGACTGTGAGACCCGCAAGTCGAGCAGAGACGAAAGTCGGGCTTAGTGATCCGGCGGTTGAAAGTGGAATCGCCGTCGCTTAACGGATAAAAGGTACTCCGGGGATAACAGGCTTATCGCCACCAAGAGTTCATATCGACGTGGCGGTTTGGCACCTCGATGTCGGCTCATCGCATCCTGGGGCTGTAGAAGGTCCCAAGGGTTTGGCTGTTCGCCAATTAAAGCGGTACGCGAGCTGGGTTCAAAACGTCGTGAGACAGTTTGGTCCCTATCCTTTGCGGGCGTAGGATACTTGAGAGGAGCTGCTCCTAGTACGAGAGGACCGGAGTGGACAGACCAATGGTGTTTCGGTTGTTCTGCCAAGGGCATAGCCGAGTAGCTACGTCTGGAAAGGATAAGCGTTGAAAGCATCTAAACGCCAAGCCTCCCTCAAGATAAGGTATCCCATGAGACCCCATGAAGACGACATGGTTGATAGGCTGGGAGTGTAAGCGCAGTAATGTGTTCAGCTTACCAGTACTAATCGGTCGATCGGCTTGGCCCTTTTATCATACGCTTAGCCGAGCAAGGCTGAGTGAAATTGATTAATAAGCGGCAGACTGCAAGCTATAGCGCTTTGAAAGATAAGGAGTTTCTTTGGGCGTCATTTAATGTAAGTGAGAGATTACAACGATTTTTCTTGGTGGCAATAGAGAAGGGGGTACACCTGATCCCATTCCGAATTCAGAAGTTAAGCCCTTCATCGCCGATGGTACTACGCACAAGAGTGTGGGAGAGTAGGACGCTGCCAAGTTTTGATTTTCGCCCTATTAGGAAACTGATAGGGCTTTTTTTTTGTTTCTGCTATAAGAAATTTACAAAACTCACCTTACGCAAAAAATACCGTGAAAAGGGTGAACGAAGGGGGCAAAATACAAGTATCGAGAGGAAGCCCAACTACTTGTTAGTTGGGTGACGAGCGAAGCGCAGTAGATTGCCCTCTGTAGCCAGCCTATTCTGGTATTTTTTGCATAAGGTGAGTTACAAAAAATACCCAAAAGAAAACATGATTTGGGCAACTCTTTTCTTCATAGGGATCAGTGCAGCCATCGGCGCCTGGTTTCGTTGGGGGTTGGATATTCTTCTCAACCCGATTTTTCCGACTCTTCCTTTTGGTACTTTGGCTGCTAATCTCATTGGAGGATTTTTGATCGGAGTTTTTATGCAGCTGACTACTAATCGCTTATTTCTTCCTGAGATAGCTCGTCTTGCTGTGACCACAGGGTTTTTAGGCGGGTTGACCACCTTCTCTACTTTTTCGGCCGAAACTGTCAACTTGCTCTCTCATCAAGAGTTTCTTTGGGCAACTATTAGCATTGTCAGCCACCTTTTTGGCACTATTTTCGCTACTATGATAGGGATCTTTTTTGTGAAATTTTTTACACTCTAGGAATATGAAAGGTATCTGTCTTAAATTTTATGCATATGAATTTCAAAAACAGCACGGAATCCTTCTTTATGAATGGTTGCTTGAATTGGCTAGAAAAGAAGGGATTCACGGAGGAACAGCCTTTCGTGGAATTTCAGGTTTTGGGCGACATGGAAATTTACATGAAGAGCGATTTTTCGAATTAGCTGGCAATGTTCCGGTAGAAGTTTCTTTTATAGTCAATGAAGAGGAAGCTAAACATTTTTTAAATCTTTTGAAAAACGAAAAATTGGACTTATTTTATGTTAAATTTCCTGTGGAACATGGAGAATTAACAGAGAAGGAATAGATAGCTTGTTGGAAGTTTTTCACCTTATTCAAATTCTATAGTAGGTCAAATTAAAATTTAACTTACTATACACCTAATCTTAGCCTTGTTGCCCTCCCGCGGGACAACAGATCCGCCTGATTTAGATCGTATAGATATTATAATATAGATTTCTAAGATCATAAATTAATTATTTTAAAAATTTACAATTACTTAATAATTTATTATAATTATATTATTAATAACTTAACCTCTTTTATTAAAAAGATGAATAGTCCAAATGTTAACCCTAATTCTCCTAATAATCTACAGCTCATAGTGAGAGAGAATGTGTCGGATGATAGACACTCTCCTTCCTTGATAAGACGAGTAGGAGAGCTAGCTCTTCGTATAATAAGGGTAATCGGACAGGTGATTTGGAGTGTTCTGACATTTCCTGTTGCAATCTGTAAGAAAATTTTCTCATGCTGCAAAGGAAAGAGTGATATTCAAGTTGAGAGGGTATCGAATAGTTCCAGCCTTCTACAGATAGGAGGAGGCAGAAATGGAAAGGGGCAAACACCGCTGCATTTAGCCGTAATAAAGGGAAGCCTATCTGCTGTAGAAGAATTGCTCAATCAGGGGGCAGATGTCAACGCTAAAGATGAGAAAGGGAGAACACCTCTCCATGAGGTTAGTTCTTATTCTATAGATCAGCAGGATGTTGATGAACAATTAGAGATAATGGATGCATTGATCAACCATGGGGCCGATCTCAATGCTACTGATGAGGATATGGAAACACCTCTGAGTTTGGCCATTCAAAAAGCGGATATCATATTTTTTGCAAAAAGACTAATCGACCGGGGTGCTTTACCAAATGTTCAGAACAGATGGGGAGAGGCTCCTCTTCATTTTGCTGCTCAAGAAGATCCAGATCTAACAGAGATCTTGATCACATATCGTGCTGATCTAGATGTTAGGGACGTTAATGGGGCAACACCACTTCATTGGGCTATTAGCCATGGAGATACTGAGAATGCATTAATATTGATAAATTGTGGAGCTGATGTAAATGCTAAAGATAAGAACAGCAATACGCCTCTTCACGAAGCTGTTTTTAATGGAGATGAAGAGTTAGTAACGGCTTTGATTGCAAAAAAGGCCGCTGTAAATGCTCAAGAGATGGATGGAGAAACTCCTCTTCATTGGGCTGTTCGGGATGGACAAGAAGAAATAGTAAAGATATTGATAGCTGAAGGGGCAGATATAGATATTAAAGATAAACAGGGTATGACTCCCCGAGAGTTAGCTGCTAACTCCGGGAATGAGAATATAAACAAAATGATGCGCTACAGTATAGCCTAAAAATTTGACGGGATGTCAGCTTTTGTATCAAGACCAGAAAATTAGACCTTTTTCACTTTTTCTCTGAATGGCCAAGAGTTAATTTTCTTTTTTGACTCTTAATGGCAAAGAAACGCATTCTACCAAGTATATAGCCCGTGAAAGCTCCTGTTAGATGAGCTGTATTTGCGATGCCTATGGTGACCGTTTTCCCATAAATCTGCATAAAAAAGAAAACCACCTGCAAGATAAACATCCCTATCACAAAAGAGGCTAGAAAGATAAGAGTGAAGCGATGGAGAAGATAACCCTCCCATGGAGCGACTTGTTGGCGAGCCCAGATAAAACCGGCCATGGCGCACACAATCCCGGAAAGTCCCAGAAAAAAGGGACCGCTCATCAGATACTGAGCCGTGTTTGAGACAATCCCTGTAAAAACGATAAATGCAAGATATCGAGGCCATCCAATGCGGTATTCAATCTGATTGCCAAGGAGAATAAACCAAAGCACATTGAAGAAAATATGTAGGAGATCGAAATGGAGAAGAGCAGGTGTGAAAACGCGCCAAATTTCTCCTTGCCGGATCTTCTCGAACATCGGTCCGTCATAACTTAAAGGAATTTGGGGATCACGGAAGTGAGCGACAAATCGATCATATAATCCTGTCCATGTCGGGGTCGCTCTTAGTTCTTGAATGATTCTTCGAGCTTCGGGAGGAGGGGGTTTTTTCTCCTTGATATCTTCCGGTGTGTAGATCGTAAAAAGATGGTCCCGGATTTTAAAATATTCGGGGTAGTCATAGATTAATGACCTCTCCACAGGGGCTAAAATAGGGGCAGGAACAATGCCGACAATGGCTGGGGGAATAACCACTCCACGCTGAAACTGGGCCCATATAAAAAGGGCAAAAACGGTGATCAGCACTGCGATAGAAACAGGGCCATACGGGGCAGGTGAAAAAAAACGGCGCGATCTTTTTTGGGGCGGCCTCTCTTCTTGCACTGAAACTTGAGGCTCATGCTGAACTCGATAGATGGGGTTTTGAGGATTCACCCGATAGTTTTGATAGAGTGCTTGAGCTTTCTCAACAAGATCTTCTTCATAGACCCATATACGGAAGATACGAGGACCTTCCCCTTCTGAAGAGATGGCTTCACACTCGTTATCGATTCCTTGCTGGGCTAGATAGGTAGAAAACGCATTGGGGTTTTCATCTGATGTGATTGTGCAAATTAAACGCATCAAACAACTCGTAGTTCAATTTTGAAAAGATAGTTCAACCTTTTTAATAATCTCTGTTGTCGATAGACCCTCGACTAATTCAATCAGATGCACTTTCCCTCCATATTTTTTGACGGTTTCCGCCTCAATGCAATTAGGGCCGTACTCGGCTCCATTGACATGAATATCCGGTTTGATTTTTTCCAAAAGAAGGCAGGGATCGGTTTCGTCAAACCAAGTGAGGTAATCGATAAAATAGATGGCAGCGAGCATCTGCAGCCTAAAGGGAAGGGGAATGAGAGGACGGTCTGGGCTTTTGTAGTTTTTTATCGATTGATCGCTATTGACCAGGACAATGAGCACATCGCCTTGCTTGGCTGCTTCATATAAAATGTGTAAGTGGCCGGCATGTAGAAGATCAAAGGAGCCGTTTATGGTGACTATTTTCTTTTTTGTCTGACGAATTAGGCGGGCGGTCTCTTCTAATCTATCCGGTAGGATAATTTTTTGCTGACATTTGTGTTTCCATTTATTCATGGGTGACCTCGGGGAAGGCAATATGAAAAACTTCATCATAATGCTCCACGAAATGAACATCTAAACCTTTTTTAAGAAAATCGGGAAGTTCGTCGTAATCACGCTGATTGTCATTCGGGAAAATCAACATTTTTAACCCTGAGCGGCGGGCTGCGATTAATTTTTCACGGATCCCTCCTACCCCCAAAATCCGTCCTGTTAAAGTGATCTCCCCAGTCATTCCCAAATCGTCAATGACAGGGGTGTCGAAAAGAAGTGACAGCAGGGCCGTGACCATCGTTATGCCTGCTGATGGGCCATCTTTGGGTGTTGCTCCTTCGGGAATATGTATATGAACTTGCGATTTTTCGAAAAAAGTATAGCCCGGAGCGTACTTGTGTATGACGCTATGCAAATAACTCCATGCGATTTGAGATGATTCTTTCATGACCTCTCCGGCCTGCCCTGTCAAATTCATATCGGTGCGGTCACTTGCTACTTTAATCGCTTCGATATAAAGGGTAGCCCCTCCATGCGAGGTCCATGCAAGCCCTGTAGCCACCCCAACAGGGGTACGCTCATAGAAACGGTCGCTTAAATAGATCGGTTTGCCTAAATGATGAGTAAGATTATTTTTGGTAATTGAATGCTTGACGCTTCTTTTCTTCTTCCCTGCTTCTTCATCTTGGACGATTTCAAGGGCTATCTTGCGCAGGATTTTCTTGATGAGGTTATCAAGGCTCCGTACTCCCGCCTCACGAGCATAGCCATTGATGATAAGTCGGAGTGCATCGAGAGTAAAAGTCACCTCGCTTGATTTCAATCCCATTTGCTTACGAGCGCGAGGGATGAGATACTTTTTCGCAATTTGCAGCTTTTCTTCCATAATATAGCCTGAAAGACGGAGTACTTCCATCCGATCAAGGAGGGGCTCAGGAATTGTATCTGTGACATTCGATGTGACTATAAAAAGAACATTTGAGAGATCTACCCTTACATCGAGATAGTGATCCAGAAAATCACGGTTCTGCTCAGGGTCTAACACTTCTAAAAGAGCTGCAGCCGGGTCGCCGTGATAGCCCATAGCCAACTTGTCTACCTCGTCGATCATAATGATCGGATTCATAGTCTGGCATAGCTTGAGGGCTTGAACGGGTTTACCGGGCATCGCACCGATGTAGGTTCTACGATGTCCTTTAATTTCAGCCTCATCTCGCATCCCTCCAACGGAAAAGCGGTAAAATTTACGATTCAATGCGCGGGCAATGCTTTTTCCTACACTTGTTTTTCCAACCCCAGGGGGACCTACCAGGCAGATAATGCTGCCCTTTAACCCTCCCATGAGTTTTCCAACGCTGATAAGCTCTAAAACTCGCTGTTTAATCTCCTCCAATCCATAGTGATCTTTTTTGAGGATCGCTTCTGCTTTTTTTAAATCATGCTTTTCTTTGCTGACGACCCCCCAAGGTATGATGGTCAACCAATCGAGATAGTTACGGCAGACCGTATACTCAGCTGAAGTGGACTCCAGGGTTTGCAGTTTATCCATCTCTTCCTGAATCGTCTCCATGATGGGCTCAGGGACATGGCGCTTTTTAAGGCGGCTTTCAAATTTTTCAACATCAATCGATCTCTCTTCTTTTTCGAGCCCCAGCTCTTTTTTAATGGTTTTCAGCTGTTCTCTTAGAAAATATTCCTTTTGACTTTTAGTGATAGTCGCTTCGATTTTTTGATTGATGCTGCTTTGCAAAAGGCTTAAATCAAGCTCTTTTTTTAATAGAGCAAGCGCTTTATCGGTGCGGCTTTGCATGTCAAATGATTCGAGCACTTCCTGAAGTTCTTCTCGGGTTGCTGTGGTTAAAGCAACAGAAAAATCGGCCAATTTACCCGGCTCTGTAAAGTCAGAGTGGCCCAAAAAGATTTGCAACTCTTCTTTAAAAAGAGGATTGAGCTTTAATAGCTCTTTGATCACAGAGATAATATTGATGGAATAGGCTTTCACCTCATCGGTAATGGAGGGGGCTTCCAGGTGATAAGCTACTTTGGCGCGTAAAAATTTATGTTTAACGGGCTCTACAATTTCAAGCCTCTCTTCCATGTTTAAAACGACCTGCGCACCTCCTCCTTCTATTGGGATGATGCGTAAAACCCGTGCTAATACCCCTACACTATAGAGTTTGGAAAAATTAATTTTGTAAATATTGGCATTTTCTTTTTTAGTCAGAACTAATGCAATATATTTTTGTTCTTCCTTTGCGACTAATTTTAAAACTTCATAATAAGGGCCCGGCTCGATTAGAATAGGAGCCGCCATTCCGGGGAAAAAAGGACGGCGGTTCAGGGGAAGCACGAAAAGTTCTTCAGGAAGATCCTCTTTAGGCTTTTCTCTTCCTTCCAGTATTTCTTCTAAAGTTTCTTCGAGATTGGCTTCCAGTGCTTTTTGAGGTTGGTTTTTGCCCAAAATGAACCCTTGTTAAGCTGACTTTAATAATCGGGCAAGTCTATCAAATGAACTACAAACATGCAAGGGGCCGCAATTTTTGATATTGATATCTCTTTTTTTCTGTTATTATTGTAACGATAAAAATGACATTACTTATCATAGATACAAGTTCAGCCAAATCTATCGTGGTTTTTGCTCAAGGAAATAGGGTGCGCCTCTGCAAGCGGCTGCCTGTTGGATGGCAAAGCTCTCGATATCTCTCTTCATTGATTGAAGAGGGGTTTAAAGAATTAGATATGACCCCCTCACATCTTCAAGCCGTAGCTCTTGGAGTAGGTCCCGGCTCTTTTACGGGAATTAGGGTAGGAGCCGCTGTCGCTAAGGGAATCTGTTTTGCTCGTTCGATCCCTTTACTTGGGCTATGCTCCCTCTCGGGGTTCATTTCTCCAGATGAAGGAAAGTTTGCTTCCGTGATAGATGCTCGCATTGGAGGAGCTTATGTCCTCATTCAAGAACGGAAAAAAAAGATTATTACTCCCTTGACGAATCCGATGCTTTTGACAAAAAAAGATTTAAATCGAACGCTTTCTCAAGTTCAATGGGTGGTAGGCCCTTGTTTAACACCTCTTTCTCTGCCTAATTCGATCGAAAGCTACCCAGATCCCCACCATTTAGCCAAAATGGCCTCTGATAAATGGGCCAGGGAAGGAGGGGTTAAAGATCTTGAGCTAGTCTATTTGCGGAGAACAATCTCTTAAGCCTCTTGAATCCTAATTAGAAAATTGTTAAACTTTCATGTTTGTAAATCAAACTTTTGTTATCTAAGGAAGAAGAATATATGCCAAGTGTAAAAGTCCGTATTGGAGAAGCTATTGATAAAGCTCTCAGAGCTTTGAAAAAAAAATTAGACAAAGAGGGGATTATGAAATCTGCTAAAGCTCACCGCTTTTATGACAAACCCTCAGTAAAAAAGCGTGCTAAGTCAAAAGCTGCGGCCAAATACCGAAACCGATAACCTCTAAGAGGCGATGAAAAAAACTATGGATTATTACGAGATCTTAGGGGTTTCAAAGGGAGCTTCGCCTGAGGAGATCAAAAAAGGGTATAGAAAACAGGCCCTTAAATATCATCCGGATAAAAACCCCGGCGATCCGGAAGCAGAGTCTCGATTTAAGGAAATTTCTGAAGCGTATGAGGTTTTAAGCGACTCTAAAAAGCGGGAGCTTTATGACCGCTATGGGAAAGAGGGAGTCTTTGCAGGAGCAGGCCCTAGCGCCGGCGGTGCCGGTTTTGGAAGCATGGAAGATGCTCTTCGTACCTTTATGGACGCTTTTGGCGGAGGCATGGGGGGAGGCGGAGAGTCTATTTTCGAATCCTTCTTTGGGGGCATGGGCACTGAGACGGCGGCGGGAAGAAGAGTGCGTCAAGGGGCGAGTAAACGGGCGACCATTCGTATCTCCTTCAAGGAAGCTGTAAAGGGAGCTGAAAAAGAGCTTGCGATTACCCGCTATATGAATTGCACCTCCTGCGGCGGGAGCGGAGCGGCTTCACCTCAAGCCATCAAGCAATGCCCCACGTGTAAAGGGGCTGGACAGGTTTTTCAGACACGAGGATTTTTCAGCATGTCATCCGCCTGCCCTCAATGCGGGGGGGAGGGGGAAATTATCACAGATAACTGCAAGGAGTGTCGAGGAGAGGGGCGCCTCAGAGAGAAGCAGCACATCAAAGTTCATATTCCGGCGGGAGTAGATTCGGGAATGCGTTTGAAAATGTCCGGTTACGGAGATGCTGGCAAAGGTGGCCCTGCCGGGGATCTTTATGTCTTTATTAATGTAGATGCGCACCCTGTTTTTGAACGGGAAGGGGATAACATTTTACTGGACCTTCCTATCGGCTTTGCTGAAGCGGCTCTTGGAGTCAAAAAAGAGATTCCCACTCTCAATGGAGGTTGTCGACTTGTGATTCCGGAAGGGACTCAAAGTGGAAAAATTTTCCGCATTCGGGGCAAAGGATTCCCCAATGTGCATGGACGAGGCAAAGGGGACTTATTAGTACGCACCCTGGTAGAAACACCCACTCATTTAACCGATAGGCAAAAAAAGATTTTGGAAGACTTTGGAAAGACAGAGGGAATTGAAAACCTTCCTCGCAAAAAGAGTTTTGTAGAGAAGATTAAATCCTTTTTTTCTGAAGGGGAAAAATGACAGAAAAGGTTCTTTCGGTTAAGGAAGCGCAAAAAAAAGCGCTCAAGATTTTAAAATTGATGTATCTCTCCCGTTTTGCCGATAACAAAATGGCTAAATTGGTGAAGCAAAACAAAGGGGGAACATTTCAACTTTCGGCTGCAGGGCATGAGCTTGTAGGGGTTGTTTCAGCCCAACTTTTATCTGCGAAGAAAGATTGGGGATTCCCTTATTATAGGGACCAGGGATTTGCCCTTGGAATCGGGTGTGAGCTGTCGGAGCTATTCGGCGCCTTTTTGGGTCGAGCGACGAAGAATCACTCAGGGGGCCGTATGATGCCCTATCACTATTCCCATAAAGAGCTCCGCCTTTTTTGCCAGTCGAGTGTCGTCGGTTCACAGTTTTTGCATGCTGTAGGAAAAGGATGGGCGATCAAAAATCTTGGGAAAGATGAAGTGGCCTATGTCTCGGCGGGAGATGGGGCGACCTCTCAGGGAGATTTTCACGAAGCGCTAAATTTTTCGTCTCTGCACAAACTCCCGGTTATCTTTGTGATCCAGGACAATGGGTGGGCTATTTCCGTTCCGATTGAAGAGCAGACAGCGGGCAAAACAGTAGCAAATATAGGAAGGGGATATGAAGGTTTATCTGTCCACGATGTCGATGGGACAGATTATACTGCTTTTTCGACCGCGATGGAAGAGGCGGTTGAGCGGGCAAGAAACGGAGAGGGTCCCAGCTTAGTTATCGCTCATGTACCTCGTATTGAGGCGCATAGTAACAGCGATAATCCCAAGAAATATAAGAGAGATGAACAAGGGGAGCAAGATTGGGCCCGTGATCCTATTCCCCGCTTTGAAAAATGGCTCATCCAAGAAGCGTGGGTCACGGAAGAAGAGCTCGAACAAATTCGCGAGCAGGTAGAGCAAGAGGTTGAAATCGCAGCGCAAGAGGGTGAAAAGACTCCCTTGCCTGAAAAAGGGAGCAGCCGATTCCATGTATTTGCTCCTTATGACCCTCCAACTCCATTGGCGGGTAAATCCAAAAAGGGTGAAAAGCTCACCATGATGGATGCGATTAACCATGCCCTTGACGAAGAGATGGCTCTTGATCCCCATGTAGTGGTTTTCGGAGAGGATGTCGCCCATGGGAAAGGAGGTGTCTTTGGAATCACGCGCAATTTGACTGAGAAATATGGTGAAATGCGCTGTTTCAACACCCCTCTGGCGGAATCGACCATTGTAGGAATAGCGATTGGGATGAGTATCGATGGGATGCACAAACCGGTTGCTGAAGTGCAATTTGCAGACTATCTATGGCCGGCTATCGACCAACTCTTCAGCGAAGCGTCCAGTATTCACTACCGATCTAATGGCCAGTGGGAAGTTCCTATTGTAGTGCGCATGCCCTACGGAGGGTATATTCAGGGAGGGCCCTATCACTCTCAAAGTATTGAAGGATTTCTTGCACACTGCCCAGGCTTAAAAGTAGTGATCCCAAGCCATGCGGCAGACGCAAAACGGCTTTTAAAAACAGCCATACGAGATCCGAACCCGGTCTTATTTCTCGAACACAAAGGA
Source organism: Chlamydiales bacterium (assembly GCA_049281295.1). GTDB lineage: Bacteria > Chlamydiota > Chlamydiia > Chlamydiales > JAAKFR01 > JBAPRV01. The sequence continues at coordinate 3,269 of JBAPRV010000016.1, read as the reverse complement.
CTCTACCGGGAGCAGAAATTTTGTCCCCGTTTAGAGCCCTCGAAAGATGAGCTTTTACCCTTTGGCCAAGCTGCGATAGTTCACGAGGGAAATGATATCACAGTAGTCACTTGGGGAATGATGACGGTGATGGCTTATGAGATAGCTCAAAAGCTGGCTTACGAAAATATCTCTGTTGAAGTGATCGATCTGCGCACCCTCGTACCGCTTGACAGTACCACTATTTTACAATCGGTTCAAAAAACAGGCAAGCTGCTCGTTGCCCATGAAGCGCCGAGAAACGGAGGATTTGGAGCTGAGATTGCAGCCCGAATAGCTGAAGAGGCTTTTGAATCGCTGGATGCGCCTGTTCATCGAGTATGTGGTTTCGATAGCGCAATTCCTTACAGCAAATCATTAGAGGATGAGGTATTGCCCCAGTCAAGCGATATAGAAGCAAGCATCCGAAAACTTGTTCGTTATTAACTCACACACTGTTAATGATTTATCAATATAAAAATCCCCAAACCCTGTTTCATGGAAAACGGGTCGATCTTCTTTCTATAGAAGTGGATCACCAAAAGCGAGAGGTCGTTTCTCATCCGGGAGCGGTTGTTATTCTCCCACTGCTTGATGCTGAGACAGTTGTCTTAATTCGTAATGAAAGATATGTCGTTCAGAAAACACTTTGGGAACTACCGGCAGGAACTCTGGAAAAGGATGAAAGCCCTTTAAGCTGTGCTAGACGTGAATTGGAGGAGGAGACCGGTTATCAAGCGGGCTCTATTTCTCCTCTTTTAGAATTTTATTCCACCCCCGGCTTTTGCAATGAGATATTATATACTTTCCTAGCTCAAGATTTAACCTATGTGGGCCAAAATCTTGACGACACGGAAAAGATCGAAGTGCATACCCTTAAACTTACTCGTGCGATTGAGATGATTCATGAAGGGACTATCTGCGATGCCAAAACAATATGCGCGCTTCTTTTCTATCAAACCTGAGACCTTGATTGCTACCTAAACTTGTCGTTATGCTACTCCTAAGTTATGCCGGGGTCTCCTAATTATTAAAAAGATCAGAATGAGATCCTAGCCTCACAAGCTCTATCTCTTGAGTTTTTTTTCGATAAATCAGCAATACATTGGGTTTAACATGACATTCTCGAGCAGGATTCCATTTTCCTGACAAGCGATGATCGCAATACTTTTCGGGCAATCCTTCATTTTTTTCAAGTTTTCTCAGAATTGCGTCCAATTCTTTAATTACAGATGGCTTATGCTTGAACTTTTTGAGATCTTTCTTAAATTGGCTTGTAATTTTAATCTTATGGGTTGATTCCCATTGACTTCCAAAATTCATCGATCGATTCATAAGACTCACTAATCCCTTTTTCCGATTCTTTTAATGCTTTCTCGGTTGTTTTGTTAGGTATACGACTACGTTTGGCCTTTTTCTTGGGCATTTCAGCCCTTGCAAAAGAGAGCAGATACTCGCTGATTGTCATCTGCTTTCTTGTAGCCAACATCTTGATGTACATTCTTTCTTCTTCAGTGCAATCAACACTAAGCCTCACTTTATTCTGTTTTGGATGGTTCATATGACTCCTATTTTGTGTATAGTTCCATTATACGTAAACTCACATTATAAGTATACCAAAAATAAGAATTATTTTTTAAGAGAGGCTAATAATCGTCTCCTTGGCGGACTACGAGAACATCCTCTATTTTTTTCTCTTTTCACCCAAAGGAATCTCTACCGTTGTGCTTTTTAGGAATGCAATATAAGATATCCCTTTTTGAGACCCCTGAATAACTTAGGAAGTGCCGAAAAATGAGCTTTTACCGGCACTTCCTAAGTTATGCAGATGTCTCTTTTTACAAACTCCTAATGAAAATCAAATGGATATCCCATGTCTATCGAAACGTGTTCTTACTCTCCCTATTCAAGCTTGCAGCCTGCTGAACAGACAAATTCACAGCCGCAGTCTATAGACATATCAAATATAGGATTGGATAGACAAAACGGTGCAGCTCCTCCTTTGCGGGGTAGAAATATAGCCATACGCGAGGGTGGGTCTCTAGATGAAGAATGCACACAAGTGACTCTCAACCTTTTAAACAATAAGATAACCCTGCCTCTTCAAAAATTAGAGGATAGTCCGTTTTTTTCAAATACATCCCTGAAGGTCTTTAAAGAAGGAATAGAGGGAGAGTTTGATTTGGGTGAATTAAATAAACAATTTCCTCATCTACAAAAGGCCATTGAGGTTTTGTTTTTAGGGAATAAGGAATTTGATTTTATAACAGGGAAAATATTTTGGGAGATCCGAAAGGTGGCCGATTATTTTCAATGCAAGCAAGCCGAAAAGAAGTTTTTGGATGCCTTAAAAGATCATGTTTTGGAAAAAAGTTCTCAAATCGAGGATTTTCTCATTAAAACCCATGAGATTCCAAAGTTATTTGGACATCTAGTTAAGGGTGATAAAGGATTTTCTGATTTAGAGTTCTATCTTTATGAGATATGCGACTATTTTAAGCGAAAGGGCGGGTGTGATGATCCTAAAAATAACATACTTATATTTCTGGCAGACTCTATTCGTGAAATGCAAGTATTCAATAATAATATAATAGAAAAAATTCAAATTTATAGAATTTTAAATAAACTTTATTTGGGAGCGGGATTAAAAGAACAAGCTGATGAAGCTCTGAACGCCTATTCTTCCTATCGCACAAAAATCAGTTGGTGGGAGAGACTTAAAATTGATTTTGAAGAAACAATAAAAGATTTAAACGCATATTAAAAGATCGGAAAGAGCTCATTTTTCGACACTTCCTAAGTTATGCAGAGGCCTCTCTTGAGTTTTTTTCTATCGATTGTTTAAAAACCAACCCTTTCTTTAGTGTGCTACATTTTTCTTTTCTCCTAAAGAATTCGACATCATTGTGTTTTTTAGAAACACAAGATAACATATCAATCTTTACAATATCCTAATACAAAATTCAAGAAGGAGATCCTATGTCCATCGAACGTTGTTCTTCCTCTTCAAGCTGTTCCCAAACGCAGCATTTATCTAGACCAAATAGTGGTTTGGGCAGACGAGAGGATTCGACTCGTCTTTTGCAGAGCAGAAACAAAGTGGAAAAAGTAGTCCTTAAATTTTTAGAAGGAGAGTTAAAAGTACCTAGCCATCTCCTAGTAGAAAGTTCTGATTACTTTTACGCTGCATTGACTTCCCCCTTTAAAGAAAAAGGAGAAAGAGAATTTGATTTTAGAAAATTAAACGAACA
>JBAPRV010000015.1:0-2002 GCA_049281295.1 Chlamydiales bacterium | reverse complement strand
GTATCCATGTTGATTGGGTATGCTCTCTGTAGGGGGTGAGCACAGAAGGAAAACTGCGCAGGTATGGAAATTAAATACTTGCATAGCTATAATATTTTAATTACAGATTAAGAAAAAAACAAAGTGGATAAAAAACAATCTTATAAAAATGTGGTGTTATGCACCCGGGTTTTTTTTAATCTGCAATTAAAGTGCAATCATTTTTAAGGGAATATGAAGTATGGAACATGAAGAGAAAAAATGTCGTCAATATCATGGAACTGAAGGTCTGGGAAAATGGTATAGCTGGGATACCCCCACTGGATTAAGCCTGGGGCTTGCAATTATGCTTTCCGCTGTGGGTTTTTTTATTTTTCTTTTGCATCAATCCGGTCTTTTCTAAAAAAGTTTATCCTTTGCATCGCAAAGGATAAAATGAGCTTAATCAACTATAAGCTGGGGCTGTGCTGCCGCTTGCTCCTCTTTAAAGGCTTTTCCAATATTACCTATGGAGTAAAACCAACTTACAAAAACGAAAGTTAACAGGGCGGCAATGTATGGAGTGCAAGAGGAAATGCTCCCTAATGTAATGAGTAGAAGCTGATAGCAAAGAGAGGAGCCCGACTTTCCAATGCCTGTGGCTAATCCGTCTATCGCTGCTTTTCCCTTCAAACGAATCTCGTTATTCACATTGAGAAAAGCAAGCTCTTTCGAGGCGTCAAATATGGAGTATTTACCCGCTTTGCTAAGACAGTTTTGCATGGAGCCTAAATAAACGGTGCATGCAAGGGGAGTCAAACCCCAGAGGGTGCTCGGGAGATAGTTTCCAAAAAATAAAAATATGAAAAAGAAAACGGCAAATCCTATCATCGTAAGAGGAGTTAAAAGGGCTGTAAAAGTCCAACCCATACGTGAGATGAGGAATGAAAAAGAGAGGGCGCCTAGTGTTGAGATCGCTCCAATGCCCATTGAAACTTTATTCATGTGGGCCAGCATTTCTCCCGGCTCTTTAAAAAAAGATTTTAGCTGATGCTTCCATAAGATATCTGTGAAGTTAATAGCTATATTGAAAGATAAAACGATTAGGGCCAGAGATAATAAGTATTTGTTTTTTGAAACAAATTTGAGGCTGTCTCGAATGGAAAGACGGACTTTAGGTCGATCTATTTTTTTATCGGTATTGGAAGGGGTCAGCTTGGAGAACAAATACATCGCTAAAAGGGCTGAAATCACAATGAAGAGGGTTGCTTTGGCTAGCATATGCCCGAGAAGGTCGGTTTCAATGAGTTTAAGTTCAAAGGGAAAGTAGTTGACGAAAAGGGTAGATAAATAAATCCCGAGAAGAGGGGCCATATTTGAGCCAAGGTTGAGGATACCATAGAAACGCTTTGCCTGTGAGATGGGAGTTATATCGTTAATAAAGCCCCAAAATAGCACTGACATAATGATAGAAGCCCAGAGCTCTGTGACAATGTAGTAAAGGGTAAAGCTCCAGTTACAAACCATCGTAATAAGCCCCTTGAAGCCGGAGGGTAAATAGGGGGAGAGAGAGTCACCCAAAGCATGCAGATGCAGGGAATGGTGATGAGGATAGATCAGAAACGCAAAACTGAGATAAAAGAGCAGAAAAGCGGAGACTAAAATATAAAATACCCGGTTTCGGGGAAGCCGGTTCGATAGTCGGGTATATACCCATGTGCCTATGATAGCCCCGGGTACCATCCCCCATACTTTGATGAATGGAATCACCGCAGGGGTGGCGTCTTCGGGCGATAAAATCACCGCATCTTTTAAATTCCTTAGAACGCTATAGCAACTGCACAGGAAAAATAAAATAAAAGTTTTAATTATAACTTGTTTGAATTCGAATCGGTTGATTGGCCAAAAGATAGATCGGAGAAAACCAAAACTTTCTTTTTTCAAGCTTAGATTAGGTTAAATTTTGGATAAAATCTTGCTATTTTCTCTTATTTCTCATTTTAAAATCAAGTCTTTTTGCTTCAGATTGTTCTCTGCCCAGGTC
>JBAPRV010000014.1:0-2345 GCA_049281295.1 Chlamydiales bacterium | reverse complement strand
TACCAGCTTGCTTTTGTGACTCCAGGGATCATGCCCTCTCCTGCCAGCTCTCGAAAACAGATACGGGACATCTTAAATTTTCTGAGATAACCGTGAGGTCTTCCCGTTAGCTGACAGCGGTTTTTAAGACGAATGTAAGAGGTGTCGCGCCGCATTTTGTTCAAAGCCACTCGAGCGGCTTCACGCTCTTCTTCATTCAAGCGGATGTTTTTCGATTTTCTTCTCAGTTCCGCGCGTCGCTCCCAATTCAGGCGAACAAGATTTTCGCGTTTTTTTTGCCTAGCTATTGCTGATTTCTTTGCCATAATTATTTCTTTCTAGCGGGTCCTTTTTGCCTCTGCTTACGATTAGGGTTTTTTTTATTAATGACATAAAGACGCCCACGCCGTCTCACTAATTTGTCCCCTTTCAAAGGGTCTGCCTTAATCGATGCTCTTACTTTCATGATTTTACGAAAATTTGTGATATAGTTTGGAGCTATTCTAGCCGAGCTGCTTATTTCTTGCAAACGCTTCTTCATTTGTGTATATTTTCTTCCATCAAATTAACTAATTTTAGGTTAGCATTGTGAAACGTACCTACCAACCTAGTAAAAAACGTCGGAAAGGTGAGACGGGGTTTAGGAAACGGATGAAGACCAAGAACGGTAGAAAAATTTTGAGCCGCCGTCGAAGGGCAGGCCGTTATCAGCTTACACCCGTTTAATCTCAATCTCCGGATGTTAAAATTTTGTTTTCCAAGACAGGCTCGCCTTCTTACTCCCAAACAATATCGTTTGGTGGACAGGCAAGGAAAAGAGTATGTAGGGTGCTTTATCAGGCTCCATGTTCGGAAAACACAGAATTGCAGGCAAAAACTTGGAATTACCGTCTCTCGAAGATTTGGAAAAGCGACGGCTCGAAATCGCTTTAAGCGAATAGTTAGGGAGGCTTTTCGGCTTTCGCAACACGAGCTCCCTTCTAACGTTCAGATCAATGTACGCCCCATGAAATTAGCTCAGGAGGCGACAACAGCTCTAATTCAAGAAGAGCTTTTCTTATTTTTGCGCGATTTGGCCAACTTGGTCGCGAATGTAGTTGAGTGAGTGCTCAATCGTTGGGCGCATGGTTGGCGGGGCTGTTTGATGGGCGATCTCGGCGTGTTTAAGGGCTGTTCTCCACTCATCGGATTCAAGGTAGAATTGGGCAATCATCATTTCAATACGCCAAACGTTTTCCGGGTCTTTATCTTTAAAGCGGGCAAGATAGTCCTCTAGAGGTTGTATCGCTTTTTGACGGTTCTCAGCGGGTTTTTTGGCCAGCTCTTGAAACTCGATGGTAGCGACCCTAAAATGGATAGACGCTGCTTCGTTTGCCAGCAATTGCTCTTTGAGGGAGCGGCCCTCTGCGGAGTCCATCTTTCCCGTTTCTACAAGTAGGCGGTATTTCTCAAGTTGAAAAAAAGTGTCGTTCAACTTTAAGCCCGCTTCAAGGATGGTGTCTATCGCATCGGTTCGTCCAAGTTCCTGAGCTAGATAGTAGATCTCAAAAAGCTCTGAGTCGCTTAAAGCGTCAAGCTTTGTCAGTCCTTGGCAGAGCCGTCCATCTTGCTTGACAATTCTCAAGAGGTCATTAGCCAGCTGCTCACCGCTTTCAGGCAGATAGCCAAGGCGAACGATCTCCCTTTCCTCAGGGTCGATTAAAATTAATGCCGGATACTCCTTGACGCGGAAACGCTCTTTAAGCAGCGTGTTCTGAGAGGCCTCCTCGGCAGAGAGGGATTTATGCTGGGGAAAATCGATTTCTACACAAATAAAGCTAGAGGCAGTTTTTTCCTTAAATGCTTTAGAATCGAGAATCTCGTTTTTCATCTTCATTCCCCATCCTGACCAGTCCGAGCCTGTAAAATAGAGTAAAAGAGGCTTATTTTCTCGAGATCCTTGCTCTAACGCTTCTTGGTATTGGGTGGTCCATCCAAATATCGGAGATGCTACCATCACAAGTATTGCAAGAAAATTTACTTTTAACTTTCTAAAAACTGACATAATGAGTCCCTCTCTTTAAAAAGATAACCTATTTGGTCGCTAAGAGGAAGACTTTTTCATCTGCTTAATAAAGCTAGCATAGGCCTTGCCGCCTCCGGGACGATACCCTCCTTCGCCAAGATAGTTCTGATTTGAATCTAAAATAATGACTGTAGGGTAGCCTGTGATTCCAAATTTTTTCTTTAACATGGCATTTTGTTGAGATAGGTCTTGGGGAAGTTGTGTATTCATAGGAAAATCGATATCTACAAAAACAAAATCACTACCGGCAGAGTTGATAAATTCGGGAGAATCAAGAATTTCTTTGCGCATTGTTTTACAC
>JBAPRV010000013.1:0-21577 GCA_049281295.1 Chlamydiales bacterium | reverse complement strand
ACTATACCTTGTCCAAAGTGAGTCAATGAGTAAGTTTTTTCTCTTTGTATAGCTGCAGATCGGCCTGATGTAAAAGCTCCTCTGTTGTCGTTTCACCTACCCCGTCATAATACACTTTGCCAATGCTTAACGAAAGTTTGAAAGAATCTTGAGTCTCTCTGTTGTAGGCTTCTATCTTTTTATTAAGCCGCTCCCTCAGATAATCCCCGCTTTCCGCTATTGCATGAATCGCAACGGCCCCAAACTCATCTCCCCCGAGGCGTCCTAAAATATCATGGTGACGAAAAGAGGCTCGAAGGCAATTCGCGGTGCTGATCAAGGCTTTATCACCCGCGTTGTGACCAAATGAATCGTTGATCATTTTTAAATGATCGAGATCGATCAAAAAGAGAAAAAAACCTTTCTTCAAACGTTGTGCAAGAGCAATTTGTTGTTCGAGAAGGGTAATAAACCCTCTTCGATTATAAAGAGAGGTCAACTCATCTGTGAAGGACAGGATTTTTAAGTTTTGCTGGAGTTGCTGGCGTTCAATGGCATAGTCAATAACTCTCTGAAGTAGGCTTGTATTCATTTCCTCTTGAGGGAGATAGTCTTGCGCCCCTCTGTGCACAGCTTCTTTTGCAAGTTTCTCTTCAGATGAGTTGCCAATCACTATAATCGGAATGGAGTTTGCTCGTTTTTGAAGGTGTAATAGAGTTTCGAGCCCTTGGCTGTCGGGAAGAAAGAGATGAGTGAAGATGAGATAAAATTTTTTTTCATTGAGTTGATCAAGCGCCTGTTTAAGTGATTGGACATGAGTAATTAAAAACTTTGTAGGAAGTTGGTCTATGAATTTTTGAAATACAAATGCTTTCTCGAAGTTCTCTTCGATCAATAAAATCTCAAACAAAATATCACCGCTCCGAAACTCCATTATTGCAAATCATATTTTGAAAGTCGAACGGTTGATGCAGAAATCCCTGATTGAGCTGCCATTGATAAAAAGTGGAAAGGGTTTCGGCCTCGAGAGATTGGCTTTCAGCGAAAAGAGGGTAGGTGTTCTCCCACGCCTTCCTCTCCCATGCAATGGTTTTTGCTCTTTTGCCCGGATTGTGGGCTAAATAACTGCTAAAAGCAACTTCCGGATGCTGTTTGCAAAAGTCGATCCCCTTTTGCAAAGCCCGTTGGAAAGAGGCCAATGCTTCAGGAGAGGTTTGGGGAGTATCTGCATTTCCTACAATGATCATTTCGTAATAGGTGGGTACCCCTAGATCTTGGATTTTGAAATAGTGGGTGCTGACTCCAAGAGAATGCAATTGAACAGGTTCTATGTTCCAAAAGGCGCCATATATAAAATCGACGCTGTGAGTGCCCATTGCCGAGATAAGATCGACACTCACATTTTTACGTTCGCTCGGTTCAATATTTCCTTGTTTCATTAAAAATTCAAGAAATGAGGTATCGGGTCCTCCGATACAATAACCCAGTCTTTTGGCACTCAAGTCGGCTGTTGTTTTTACTGAGGGATCGTCATGGTAAATTAGGCCTCTTAAGGGCTCTTTTATCAACAGGCCTGCTATTTTGAGATGAGCCCCTCTGGAAGCCGCTTTGAATGCGGCAGGAAGGTGAGTGACCAAAAGATCGGCTTGATAGGAGGTAAGATAGGCAATACCTCCTCCGTTGTCATGCATTTTTTGGATGGTGAGATCGATCCCTTCTGCTTCGAAAAAACCTTTCTCTAACGCTACATAGAGGGGAACATGATTCGGATTTGGGAGCCAATCAAGTAAAAGGCGGGTGGGTTTTGCTCCGTTTTGTTTTAAAAACCCAAATAGCCCGAAAAGGAAAAAGGTCATGCAAAAAAGGGGAAGTACGAGCTGTTTTTTGTGTTTTTTTATCGGAGTGAGCTGTAAGGAGCTTTGCTTGAAAATCACTTTCCAATGGCGGGGAGGAAGGGCTAATTTTTCACAAACAAGGATCATTCCATATAAAAGAGAGCTGATGACGGTGAGGCAAAAAAGAGCGCCAAAAGTAATTTCAAGATCAATGTTTCGGCGGCTCTCAAGCATTAAAATTCCAAGCCCCTTTTGCGCTCCTGCCCACTCTCCGGCTACGGCTCCTACTCCGGCGATAGCAGAGGAGATGCGAAAGCCGGCAAAAATGTGGGGGGTTGCCCAAGGGAGATGCAGTTTGAAAAAAGTTTGCCACGGAGTGGCTTGGTTGGCTTGAAAAAATTCGAGCAGATCTTGAGGAGTCGATCTCAACCCTTGATAGATATTTAAAGTGAGGGGGAAAAAGATCATCAAAGCTGTTGGGATGACAATGGCTGTGTAGCTCCACCCAAACCAGATCACCATGATGGGAGCCAGTGTAAACATGGGAAGACATTGAATAATGATAAAAAGCGGTTGAAGCAGGGTGCGCGACGGCTCATAGCGCATCATGGTCCAGGCGAGGGGGAAGGCAGCTGTTAGAGCGAGGAGAAATCCTCCGCACATCTCTTTCAAAGTGCACAGGGTATGCACCCAATACTCGTTTGGCATTTCCACAAGAGAGAAAAAAATGCCGGATGGAGCCGGTAAAATAAATTTCATATGGGAAAGGAGGCGAGCGCCGCACTCCCATATCCCAACAAGAAAGGCAAAACAGCTAAAAAAAAGAATAATTCTATTTCTCACGCGGAAATTTTAACCTTATCTCCTTGAAGCGTCAACTTTTTTGGCTATAGCTCAAGAACTCACCTTACGCAAAAAATGCCAGAATTGGCTGGCTGCAGAGGTCTCTACTGCGCATCGCTCGTCACCCAACTAACAAGTAGTTGGGCTTCCTCTCGATACTTGTATTTTGCCCTCTTCGCTCACCCCTTTCACGGCATTATTTGCGTAAGATGAGTCAATAAGTTCAACCACCGTTTCTAGGTGCATGGTTTGCGGGAACATATCAAACGGTTGAATGGTGTTGATCCTGTAAAAGGGGGCCAAAATGGCCAAATCGCGGGCTAAGGTGGCAGGTTGGCAGGAAAGATATATAATTTTTTTGGGCTTTGTTTGGCAAAGTGTGGCCAAAAGCTTGGGGGAGCATCCTTTGCGCGGGGGATTTAAAAATACGGTATCAAAAGGGTCAAGCCGGCTGATAACCACTTCAGCTTGCCCCCGATAAAAGTGACTATTGTCAACTCCATTGAGCCGAGCGTTCTCTCGAGCATTGGCTATCGCTGAAGCTGAGCACTCAACGCCGACCACTTCTTTTGCGTAATCGGCCGCAAAAAGAGCTAGGGTTCCCACTCCACAAAAGGCATCTAGTACTCTTTCATGCGGCTGGATCTTAGCTAGGGTTAATGCATGCTGGTAGAGATGCTCTGTTTGAGCCGAATTGATTTGAAAAAAAGAGCCGGCCGAGATTTTAAATCTCTTACCCAACAGGCGTTCATAAATGTAAGAATGGCCTGCCAGCAGGCGAAAATGGTTCGTGAGGATGGTATTGTCTTCTCTTCGGTTGATATTTTCAACCACCCCTTTGATCTGGGGGTGCAAGTCGATAAGCTGATGGGCTAATTTTTTCAGTTCATTAAATTCTCTGCCATCGGTGACAAAAATAACCATCGCCTCTTTATTAAACAAGGCATTGCGGATCAATACATAACGAACAGATCGATGGGTCAGGCGGTCGGTGATCAAACTAAGGATCTCTCCTCCTTCCCGACACTGGATCAAGCAGTTTTCAAAGGGGATTATCTCATGGGATTTTTTCTGGAAAAGACCTATTCGTTTTGAGTTTTTTTCCCAAAGAATAGGAAGTTGGATTTTATTTCTATAACCGAGCTTTTGAGGAGAGGGAAGGCATGGCAATACCAGTGGGTTTTTAAAATGACCCACGCGCGTTAAAGCATCGACCACCTTTTGCCGTTTCCATAAAAGCTGGGCGTCGTAGTTCAAATGCATTAATTGACACCCTCCGCATCTATCAAAATGAGGGCAAATAGGGTCTATTCGGTCTTTTGAAGGGTCGATAATGGATAGAAGCTTCCCTTTTGCATAGGTTTTCTTTCGCTCTGTTAGGCTGATCGAAACCTTTTCAGTAGGAAGAGCCCCTTCTACAAATACCTTAAGCCCTTCATTTGACCCGACCCCTTCTCCCGAAGAGCTTAAAGAATTTATTTTAATAGTTGTTTGCATATCTGTTTTAATTTATAATTTCTTAATATGAGTATAACCACTGTCCCAAGATTATATTCCTACTCTTTTGATGAAGAGAAGAAAAAAGATTTATTTAATACAATCTCTTCAGTTGTTTTGTCGATTGTATTTATTAGTTCACTCTATTTCAGCCTGTATAGTGTTACATCGTTTCCCTTATTTATCTCCAGTACTATAGCAACTCTTTCAGGCACTATTCTAGCGTATATTTTGCAAAGTCGAGCAGGAGGGACTGTGAGTCGGAAAGCCGTACGGATGGTCGCCTCCTCGGAAAAAGTGCAGCAATTCATTCGAAATAACCTTCATTTAGGGGCTCGGAAGAGAAGCGACTCGATGGAGCAAATCAGAGAGCTTACCAGAGAAGTGCTTGTTAGCTATTCAGGCTCTGAAATTGTAGAATATGAGTCACATGACGGCAGCTTACAACAAAGCATTTGGTTCCCTGCAAATTCAGAAGAGCCTTCTCCTACAGTCATCCTCTTTCATGGGAATAGCTCTCGTGCTGATCTGCAAATTGATAATCCCGTTTTTAATTATTATCGAGAAAAGGGTTTTAACATTTTAGCTGTTGAATATCGAGGGTATGGGATATGTGAAGGGGTGGCTTCAACAAGAAAACAAGAAATTCAAGCTTACTACGATGCCGAGGCAGCTTTTCGTTTTCTTCGTGACCAGAAAAATATTGACCCGCGTAGAATGCTGGCTCATGGGGTTTCCTTGGGGGGCGCCTATGCAGCCTTTTTAGCTCAAAAAGTGAAGAGTGTCGTTTTGGACCACACCTTCTCTAGCTTTCCAGCGGTGGCGAGCCATGCTTCCAAAATCGGATTACGATCAACCATTTATATTTGCCAAAAAGCTTTTCCTCATTTGAGAGACGGGGAGTTTGAAACAGATCTATTTGATAATGTGAGAAAAGTGAGGAATATGGAGGGAGAACTTTTAGTTATTCGCGGAGAAGAGGATGAGCTTATGAAGCTGGAATTTGGGGATGAACTTATCCAGTCCAGGTATTCAGAGCAAGAGGTGCAAGCAAGACGTCTCCTCACGATCCCAGGAAATCACAGCCAGGGTTTTCTTACTTTTTGCAATGAGGAGTACCGAAGAGTTTTTGATCGATTTCTACAAGAAAGCGAACTCACTTAAGAAATCTTTAGAACCAATTTTCCCTGGGTATGCCCCTCTCGGCTCTTTCGAAGCGCTAACTCTACATCTTCAAATGGAATTTCCTGGATAGTGGGAGGATGAAGCCGGGTTGCATTAAAAAGTTCTGCTATTTTTTGCAGCTCCTTTCCATCGGGGCGCACAAAAACAAACTCAGCCTCTATTTGCTGTTCATTGGCAAGCGCATGATCGATGATCCCTGCGATGGTCACTAACCTCCCTCCCTTTTTAACCGTTTGGTAGCTCATCTTTAACGTATCTCCTCCTACCGTGTCGAAAACAACATCAACTCCATTTTGATAGTGTTGCTGCATCCAATCAACAAAATGGTTTTGAGTGTAGTCAATCACTTCGTCGGCGCCAAATTGTTGCACATAGTCGAAGTTTTTTTGACTGGTTGTCGTGATGACGTGAGCTCCAATGGTTTTGGCAAGTTGTATTGCAAAGCCACCTACGCCCCCTGCTCCGGCATGGATTAAAACCCTCTCTTTTGTTTTTAAATGGGCTGTGTCAAAAAGCGATTGCCATGCTGTTAAAGCACTTAGAGGGATACAACAGGCTTGGGCAAAAGAGAGGGTTTCAGGTTTTAAAATCACATTTTGTCCATCCAGGCAGAGATATTCGGCAAAAGATCCATCATGAATGATCTCCTTACGGCAATAAGCAAAAACGGAGTCGCCCTCTTTTAGGCGTTTAACCTCCTCGCCCACTTGAGTGATGACGCCTGCCGCGTCCCAACCCAAGATAACAGGAAATTCATAGTCCATCCGGGTTTTTAACATCCCTTCTGTGATCTTCCAATCGACAGGATTTATCCCTGCATATTTCACTTGGATTTGCACTTCATTGGCTTCAGGATAGGGTATGGGCACCTCTCCAATCTCAATTTTTTCAATCCCCTCAAAGGATTGAATGAGAGCGGCTTTCATGGTTTTTTTCATAAACTGTGTGAATCACCAAATCGGCGATTTTTTGAGACAACAATACTCTGTTTTTTTTGATTAATTCCCTTCCGCCGGGTGAGGCGAAGTCAGAAATGATTTTCCATATTCGACATTTTTTGCCAAGCCATTTAGCTGAAAAGGCCACTCCATACCCTTCCATATCAACTCCATCCCATTTATCGGCCAGGCGTGAGCGATGCCGTTCAGTATGAATGGGAAAATCAGATGAGATAAGCCGCCCTCCTTTTCCTTCGATCTCAAGAGAAGGGAGCGCTTTTTCCATCCATATTTTAGACTCTTTGTCTAATTCGTCTTCATCAAGGGGGACATATTTTCCCACCTGTTCGATCGATAAAATTTCACCGATTGCTCTTTCACCATGTAAATAGCCGGCAAATCCGATATTCCAAATTTCATCACACTTCCCCCCATATTGAGAGACAGCCATTTGTGCTGAGTAGGTTCCGACACCGCTGATCACAATCCACCCTTGATCAAAGGCGTAGTATTTCTTTTCGATGAGAGCAGTTGCCTTTATAGAAGAGAGCAAATGAGAATATTCATTTTCATGAGCTAAAACGATTAAGACCTTCGTAGAGCCATCCATTGTTCGTCTCCAGGTTAAGCAGAAGTTCAATTGCCCGTTTCCCTTTGGAAGAGAGCGCCTTAGTTTCCGCATTCACATAGGTTTGAATATGTTGAGAAACGACGTGAGGGTCTTTCTCCTGGCTATGGGAGAGGATAAAAGAGAGGCTCTTTTCGGGGTGGAAAAGGGCAAAGCGCAGCGAATCTTGTAGCGTTCGAATAATCAGATCTTTCAAAGAGTGGGATAGATCACGTCTGATGGCAAGCCCCCCTAAAGGGAGCGGGAGTTGGAACTGCTTATGCCATAACGTGCCAAGATCTGCTATTTCAACAAAACCGGCTTGCTTAAAGGTGAATCGGGTTTCATGAATAATGACTCCTGCATCTACGGTTTGGTTATTGATTAACGACTCTATTTCATGATAGAGACAAAAGCGCTTTTCTTTAACTTGACCAATGAGCCGTTCAAAGAGCAGATGCGCTGTTGTATCCTTGCCGGGAATGGCTACCCTTTTTTCATGGATCTCTTCAATAGGAAAAGGGGATTTGGAAATGATTTTTGGTCCGCAATTGAATCCCAAAGCATTTCCAATCGGCAAAAGTTGGTAGTGGTTCACTACCTTCCCAAAACAATTGAATGAGAGCTTAATTAAGGGAAAATTCCCCTCATAAGCCCATTGATTGAGTTGCTGGATATCGGCGTATGAAACTTTAGGTTGCACCTTTTGCCCCACCTTTTTTTCAATCCAGGCATGGAACAGAAATGTATCATTGGGGCAAGGAGAGATGGCAAAAGGCAGAATCATAAAATTCCCAGTTTTTCAAAAGCGTTTTTTAATGGAGTATTTTCAACTTTATCAAAGGCTCCTTGTTTTTTGAGCCACCGGAGGTAGTCTGGGGGCACTTCACTGAGCGGTTTTCCTTGATGTTTTCCAAAAGGCATGAGCTCCGGGTTTGAAGAGCCGTTTGTAGGATCTAACAACTCTATAACCGTTTCAATGGTCAAATCATCGATCATAAGGGAAAATACCTGATAGAGAACCATGACATCATCGAGAGCTCTGTGTGCTTTATTTTCGGCAATCCCGTAGATTTGCCTCAAAAACTGCAGCGAATGTCGAGGTAGATCAGGGCGGTATTTGCGGGCCCATTTCAAAGAGTCGAGCATCGTCCAATCGGGAATATTGAGCTGGTGGCGCTCCCCTTCCTGTTCTAAAAAAAGCTTGTCGAAATTATCGTTGTTGTGGGCAATTAAGACCGCCTCTTCCTCGCAAAATTCGATAAAGGCTTTTCCTGCTTCAGCAAAAGTAGGCGCTTCGGCGACCTGTTCATCAGTGATTCCATGAATTGATGTAGCTTCTTGGGGAATAGGAATTTGGGGGTTTACATAGGATACAAAATGTTTTTTTGTAATGGGATTATAGGCGGCAATTTCGATAATTCGATCTTTGTCGGGCCTTGTTCCTGTGGTTTCGGTATCATAGTAAATAGGATGTTTAGCCATTACTTTTTTTCTTTTAAAACATTGTCGATGCTCGCCTCTCCCGAAAGGATCATCGCAATGGCATTTAAGAACATATCACAAACAACGCGGGTTGTTTCGACACATGTCTTTACTAATTTCCCCTCAACTGTATGGTCTAAGCAAGGAATAACCAAGCGGTAAAACATCAATTGATCGACCTCATCCATGCCGAAACCGGGCATATCGATTTCTTTGTTGAGCTTATGAAATAGGCGGGCGATTTCGCTAAGGGAGTTTTTTTGGAGCTGATAGGGGAGATAGGCAATAGTTTGGATAAGAGCGCCATTGCTGGGAATGCCAAAAAAAACGGGAATTTCGATACCCGAGATATTCAATACAACATAGAGCGTTCCCGTCTCCTTTTGAATATTGGGATTTAGTTTTTGTTCATCAAGATATCTATAAAGATTCTCTTGATTGATCTTAAAGCTCATTATCCTTTCCCTGGAAGATTATGAGGTTTTTCTCGGGTTAAGATGGGATTGTTAGTATTAGGGAGCGTTGATAAGCAGTCATCAGTAGGCATTTTGTAGATACAGCTAGATACAACAGGTAGTAATACAAAGGTGATAAATAAAAAAAATCTCATGAGAAAATGATAGTGAAGATTATAAAAAATCACAATGGGAAAAGTATTTTTCTCGTCATTGCCGCCAGCTCATAGAAGGCTTTTTCTAGAAGAGGGGCAAAAAATCCAATAGTGAGTGCAATGGCACCAAAACCGACTAGCAGCTGAATGGGAAAACCGACCCAAAAAATGGAAAGAAACCGGGAAGCAAAGGCAAATAGAACAATCACCAAAAGGAGCATAAGAAGAGGAAATATGGAAAAAGCGAGAGCCTGATTAAAAAGATGCCCAGTCGCTTCAATGACTGCGAAAACTACCCTATATTGGAAAGGATAAAAATTCATTGGGATGGCCTCGAAGCTTTCATAAAGAAGGCGTAATATAAGGTGATGAAGATCTAAAGAGAATAGGAGCGTAAACCCGATCACGGAAAAAAAACGGCTCATCAACGGAAAGGGGTTTGTGGCCAGAGGATTTAGAAGTTCAGTCGCAGAAAAACCTGCCAAAGTGCCCACCACTTGACCGGCAAAAGCTGTTGCTTCGATTATAAGAGAAAAGATAAATCCGATAAGATAACCTATCGCCCCCTCTTTGAGCAGTTGGATCAAGCTAAGAGGAGAAAAGTCAAAATTGATCTCCTCATTTTGCAAAAGGGGAGGGGCAATTAACAAGCTGGAGATTAGAGCTAAACTGAACCGAATCCATTTAGGAATTGCCAAACGAGAAAATAGAGGAGAGACCAAAAAGAGACCCAAGCTACGTGCAAACAGTAAAAGAAAAGGAGTCATAACACAGTTGTTACTTTATCCCATTGATATACAAAAAGGTTGTTAGTAAATTTTGTTAACATTTTCAGCATCCAGGGAAAGAAAATAGCGAGCGCGAAAGCGATAGCCAACATTTTAGGGACAAAAGAGAGGGTCATCTCCTGCATTTGAGTCATCGATTGGAAAATGGAAATTAATAGCCCAATCACCATGGCAAGTAAAAGAAAAGGAGCGGCAATTTCTATCGCCACATAAAGAGTTTGGCGGATTACATGAGTAATTTGCTCAGGAGTCATAGTTTATTTTATACCTGAATATTTTTTTATTGATACCCGCTTATTACCTGTTGAACGATGAGCTGCCATCCGTCAACGACCACAAACAGAAGAATCTTGAAAGGAAAGGAGATCATGACAGGGGGGAGTAGGACCATTCCCATTGACATCAAAAGAGAGGTCACCACCATATCAATGACTAAAAAAGGAAGAAACAGAAGAAAGCCAAGCATAAAAGCGGTCCTAAGCTCGGAGATAACAAAGGCGGGAACGACATAAAACCAGGCGATCTCAGAGAGATCCGCAGGCTCTTCGGTGGACTGGCCCATATCGAGAAATAGCTGCAAATCTTTTTCTCTAGTGTTTTGGAGCATAAAAGCAGATAGAGGGGGCCATGCCCTTTCGAGAAAGGTTTTCGTCTGTTTTTCCTCACTTTCAAGGTAGGGGACAAGAGCCTCTTCGTAAATTTGGGAAAGGACAGGATGCATGATATAGCCTGTTAAGATTAAAGAGAGCCCAATGATGATTTGCGATGACGGGACTGTAGTGCTAAGAGCCTGTCTTAAAAAAGTTAAGATGATCGATATACGCGTAAACGAGGTCATCAAGACAAAGACAAAAGCTGTAAGAACGACGACACCTACGACCGTGAGCTCTTGAGGCATTTTTTGTTGCTAGTCCACGTATTTGTGGCGATAAGATAGAGGCAGCGCTAGCTGCTCACCCGCCTTCTTCAGCTCCCTCTTTGCTTAAAGCTCCTTGGCTATAAGCGATATCGGGATCTTCAAAAGCCGACGGTCTCGATAGAGAATTCAAACTAGAATTCCCTCTATGCCATCGCCGTATTTTTTTAGTCACAGTTTCCAAAAAAGAGGCACGAGGGCTTTGTTCCTCTACCACTTGATCGAGAAGCGTTTCCACATTAACTTTTTCCGAAAATTCCGTGATTAACTGAATACCCGCTTGGGACTCAGAGATCACGACCCCTTTTCCTAAAATATCAACCAGATAAAGAGAAGATTTAGTATTCAAAGAGCGGCGCTCTAAAATTTTAATGCCGGTCGATCTGTTAAGCTGTTGAACACGGGAGCGCATAATCCGCTTAAGCACCCACACACTGGCCATGACCGCTCCTATGATAAAGAAAAGAGTGATCAACATGTTGACAAACTCAGCCCAGTAATTATAACTTTTTTCTTCCACGGCTTGACTTGTTAATTCTACGAGAGAGCTCTCTTCTCCAAAAAGGGAAAAAGAAAAAAACAATAATGGAATGAACCGCAACATGATGTATCCTTAGCTGAATAGTTGCCATCATAATAGACCATGTCTAAATTTAAAGGAATTATAGCGCTTGATATAGACGGCACCCTTACAACTCAGGCGGATAGGCTTGAACAAAGAGTAAGTCAATTTTTAAACGAACTGATAGAAGATCGTTGGCGGCTGATCTTTTTAACGGGGCGTACTTTTTCTTTTGCCAATCCTCTTTTAGCCTCGTTGCAAGGAAATTATTTTATTGCGGTGCAAAATGGAGCTGCCTTCATTGAGATGCCCCAAAAACGGATCGTGAAAAAACACTACCTATCAGCCGATGTAATCGAGAAAATAGATGCTATATTTGCAGCTCAGGGGGGAGGGTTGTTGGTAGAATCGGGGCAGGAAAATGGGGATATCTGCTTCTACAAACCCTCTGATTATACCAAGGAAGAGCTCAACTATATCGATTTTAGAAAAGCCATCTCACCGGAAAAGTGGGTAGAGGTCAACTCCTTTAACGAAATAGACTTAGAGTCATTCGCCGTTGGAAAATATTTTTCGAATGAAGAGAGGGCGTATACTATTGCGAAACATATTTCCCAAATTCCGCATTCTACCTTTAATATTACAGTCATACGCGATCATTTTCATCCGGGTTTCTTTATTACCCACGTGAATGAAGAGGGCGCTTCAAAAGGGCGCATTTTAGACTGTTTCATAGCGATGCAAGAAGAAAAAATGCTCGTTATAGGAGCCGGAGATGACTATAATGATGCTGAAATGTTAGAAAAGAGCGCGGTTAAAATCGTGATGGAAGATGCCCCAAAGCCGCTCTGTGAAATAGCTGACATTATAGCTCCGACGGCAGAGAAGCAAGGGATTATAGCCGCACTTAAAGAGGCAATAGAACGGTATGGAAGGAATCGTTAAAATTAGAGATTATCGGGTTCGCTGCATTGTAGGGGTTTACCCCGAAGAGCGGTCTAAAGAGCAGGAACTTTCGGTTGATATTGAATTAAAGTGGAATATCCAAGAGGTCGTTCAGACCGATTCGATAGTCGATACGATCGATTATGAAAAAGTCGCAAAAGTATGTCGAGATCTTGCGAAATCAAGCGAATTTCATTTATTAGAAACCTTTGCCTATGAAACCTTGAGCGCTATTTTTGACGAATTTGAAGTGAGCTGGGTTAAGGTTACCGTCAAAAAAACGCAGCCCTTCCCTCTCGCAAGAGAGGTAGCTTTTGAATTAGAACGGAAGCGATGATTTTAGTCACAGGAGCTGCAAAAGGGTTAGGCAAAGAGATTTGTTGTCAGCTAGCGGCGAAGGGTCATGATCTTGTGATTCATTACCGTCAAAGTGAGAAAGAGGCAAAAGAGCTGAAAGAGGTTTGTCAGGGACTTGGAGTCCAGGCTGAAATCTTGTATGGGGACTTTTCAACCACTGACTCTCTTGAGGCTTTTATACAAGTGTATTTAGAACAAATTCCGCTTACTAAAGGATTAGTTAACAACGTAGGGAATTATCTAATTGCCCCTCTGGCTGATACCGAAAAGCATCAATGGCACGACCTTTTCCAAACTAATTTGTTTGCTCCTATTTTTCTTGTACAAGCGCTGCTTCCCTTTATTCAAAAAGAGAAGGGAGGGATTGTCAATTTGGGAGTGAGCGGTTTGAATCCTGCCCGTCCCTTTTTGAAAGCAGGAGCCTATGCTACTGCCAAATCAGCCTTATGGTTTTATACCCTCTCAATGGCCAAACAACTTGCACCTCACATGGTGAATGTCAACATGGTATCTCCGGGATATCTCGAAGAAACAGCTGAGAAGCCAAACCCAAATAACCTTCCAATGAGACGTCTGATCACGTTTCAAGAAATTGCCCGCGTGGTGGCTTTTCTATTTGAAGCTAAGAGCTCTTCGATCACCGGACAGAATATAGAAGTAGCAGGCGGAGTTTAGAAGTTTCCTCCTAATATTTGGAGAATAATAATGACAATAGAATAAGAGGGGGTAGAGCTCGATCCCCCTCAAATGATTTGACCGGCATGCTATGACCAGGAAATCTGATACTAATCCGGTTTACTCAAACCATCTCAGGTCATGCATGTTTTCGTTTCGCTCTAATCTGTAAAGATCAAACTCTCTACCCATTTTTCCAAGAGCTTCCATTCTCTCTTCTTGTGTACTATTTTCTAGCCTTGATGTAGAAAGGCTACTGTAAACCAATAGAAGACGTGCAATCGTTTGTTTTATTGTATTTTTATCAGACCTAACGATGCGATAATTCGGGTCATAGAAAAGAACAGATCCATTTTCGTTTACTTTTATTCCGAGAGCGTGCAATCCTACCTTTTCCCCTGATGAATCAAAAACGGGTGTGCTAAGGTAATAAAGACCTGGTTTTAGATCAGGTATACTCTTTATCAACTCTAACGCGTCAGAGTTTTGCTTGATCTCTTCTTTAATTTCTAAATGATTTAAGGCAAAAGTGAATTCAAGAACTCCCGCCTCGGGTATAGATAACTTCCGTGCTGAATAGTGATTATACAAATGAGTAAAGATAGCTTTTTGAGTTCCGTTACCAAATGTATCACGCACTGCATAAAAAAACTCATCGTCAGGGAAATTATCGCTATCGTTACGCAAATTTTTGAAAATTGTATAAAGTTGACTGTAAGAGCTTCCAAAATCCCTTTCCAAAACGGGCAATAAATTTCCTTCCGTTTGAGAAGATCCATCAATCATTTGCATCATCATTCCAGTAGCTCTCCTAACGTCAATAGGGGAGTATTTTTGGTAAATATACTGAAGATAGACACCTTTTATTGGGACTCCTCCTTCAAATTCTCGGTGATTTTGTGTACTTAACCATTCTACAACGGCACCATTGCAGGTTCCACTATTTTTATCGGGGAATGAATGCGCAACTTTTATCAGTTCTTTATCGGTAGTTACATCATATTTACCTGCTAATTCATTGAGCAGCTCGGCGCGAAAAGGTCTATCAAATCCTCGAAGGAGATATTCATTAGCTTCCTCTAATTTCGCTCTATTTTGAGTGTTAACTCCTGCAAGGTTTCTGAATACAAACTGAGTGATTAAGCTCCTTTTTCTCAGCCCTTCCGCAGTTGGACTACACCTCTGGTATGATTCTTGCCATCTTAAAAGGTTGCGTTCTCTAGCTGTTAAAGGGCTCTCCTCTCTAGGAGCAAGTGCTTGTTGAGCAGCTTCATTTACTCTGGCCTCTTCTCTAGAAGGTTCTCTTCGATTTGGTCTGGAGGGTTGAGACTGGAGTCCTTCAAAACGATTAATTAATTTAGAAACAGACATGGTAATACACTATATGTTTGGTTATTAAATATAGTTTATTATAGCAGATATATGTTAAGTAAATATTTAATTTGGTAATTTAATAATAAAAATTATTTATTAATTAATACATTTTTAAACAACTAAGATAATTATATTAAGGTAGGTTAAAGAAATAGATTTATGAGACAGGTCCTTAAGACGTCGAATAGCAGAACAGAAGCTGGCCATATCTTGTCCTCTAGCTCTTATAGATGCAGCTCAAAAAAAGAGAGCAAAAGCTCTTTCTCCTCAAGGTTAACGCAATTGGAATAAGAGGGGGGTAGAGCGCGATTCTAACAACTCGATCCCCCTCAAATGATTTGGCCGGCATGCTATGACCAGGAAAACTGATGCTAATCCGGTTTACTCAAACCATCTCAAGTCATGCATATTTTCGTTTCGCTCTAATCTATAAAGATCAAATTTGTTCCCCATTCTTTCCAAAGCTTCCATTTTTTCTTTCTCTGTACTTCTTTCTGCCTGTGGCGCACCGCCAAGTTCACTATACGCTGCTAATAGAAGACGTTTTATCATATCCCTAATTCCGTGTTTATCAGACCAAACTATGCGATAGTTTGGATCGTAGAAAATAGCTTTACCATTGTCTGTTACTCTCAATCCAAGAGCGTGGTTACCTATTTTTTCCCCAGTATTCCAATCAAAGATAGGAATAGAAAGATAATAAAGACCTGATTTTAGATTATGTAAACGATCTAGAAATTCCTCTGCTTTAGAAGCGCTACAAATAGCTTCTTTGATTTCTAAGTTGTTTAAAGCAAAAGAGAATTCAGTTTGTCCTTTTTCGGAAACAGAACGTACCCAATTCCCCCCTGAAAATTCTTCATATAATGCTCTAAAGAGCATTTTACTATTTCCGTCAGTAAATAAGTGAATATTATCATAAAATGTTTCAACTTTATTAAAATCAACTGAACTATTTTTATAAATCGCTTTGAAAATTTCATAAACATCTACATAAAGCTGTCCAAAATCATTTTTCAGAAATTCCATGTACTTACTTTTATTGTTAGGATCTATAATCATTCCAGATATCAACAGAAAAGCGTCATGAAGGTTAACGGAGTAGTTACTATAAATGTGATGAAGATAGACGGCTTTTATTGGTGCTCCTCCTTGAAATGCTTGATGGTCTTGTGTAGTTAGCCATTCTGTAACAGCACCATGGCAAACACCTTCAAAAACAGAAGTAGGCCTAACTGTTATGCTTTTAATCCCAGGATTCTCTTGATGTTTAATTCCATATTTAGTTGCTAATTCATTCAATTTATCAGCCTTAACAGGCTTGTCTTTAGCTCGAATTATGTATTTAGCAAACTCTTCTGTTTTCGGCTCGTTTTTCGTATCGAATCCTTTAAGGTTTTGGAATACGTATGTTTTTACTAAATTTGTATTTTCTTGCTCCTCTTGAGTTTCATTTTTTTTATGAAACTTTGTTTGCCATCTTTCTACCGTCTCTTGCTCTTTCTCAGTAAGTTCTCTCTGAGCTGTCCCGGCCGCTTGTACATCTGCCCTTGGAAGGCTTCTTTCTGCTTGGACAGGTTGAGGTTGACTTCTTTCAACAAATTTGCTCCGAGCTATCTTAGCCGCTTTTACATCTGACTTAGGGAGCTTTCTTTTTGCTTGGACAGGTTGAATTTGATTTTTCCGAGCTATCTTAGCCGCTTTTACATCTGACTTAGGGAGCCTTCTTTTTGCCTGGGCAGGTTGAGGTTGATTTCTTCGAGCTATCTTAGCCGCTTTTTCATCTGCCCCTGGAAGACTTCTTTCTGCTTGGGCAGGTTGAGACCTAGCTCCTTTAAAATAGTTAAGTAATTTGGAAATAAATAGGGCAATCAACTCAACAAATGTTCTCCGAGCTACCTTAGCCGCTTTTACATCTGCCCTTGGAAGACTCCTTTCTGCTTGGGCAGGTTGAGACTGAGCTCCTTCAAAAAAGTTATGGGTTTTAGAAACAGACATGGTAATACACTATATGTTTGGTTATTAAATATAGTTTATTATAGCAAATATATGTTAAGTAAATATTTAATTTGGCAATTTAATAATAAAAATTATTTATTAATTAATACATTTTTAAATAACTAAGGGAATAATATTAAGATGAGTTAAAGAAACAGATTTATGGGATAGATCCCCGCGAGATCAAATAAGAGGATGTAAGGTTTTGATTATCCTATACTAAAGGGAAGCGGGTGCCAGCCCCATGGCATGGACTCCTTTATCAACGTATAGAGTAGTGCCCGTAATGCCCGATGCAAGGTCGGAAAGCAAAAAAGCGGCTGTATCACCCACTTCCCGTGCTTCAAGCGATTCCTGGATGGGGGCGGCCGCTTCGGAATAGGCGATCATTTGGTCGATAAATCCAATTGCTTTGGCAGCGCGGCTTCTGAGGGCTCCGGCGGAGACGGTATTGACCCGGATTCCCCATTTGCGTCCAGCTTCCCAGGCGAGCATACGGGTGTCGCTTTCGAGAGCTGCTTTGGCAGAACTCATCCCTCCTCCGTAGCCGGGTACAGCCCTTTGGGAAGCGAGGTAGGTAAGAGATAGAGTAGCTCCTCCGCGGCGCATAAAAGGGCCAAAGTGAGAGAGGAGGCTGATGAAGGAAAAGGCGGACGAGCTCATGGCTGCTAAATAGCCCTGACGGCTGGTCTCCAGAAGAGGCTTCTTAACTTCAGGGGCGTTAGCTAACGAGTGGATCAGGTAGTCTATTTCACCAAAGTCTTTTTGAATAGCTTCCGCCACCTCGGCAATTGTGTAGCCTTCTGCGTTTTTGTACCGTTTATGCTCCCGAATCTCCTCAGGAACATCTGCTTGGGTATCAAACGTAGCATCGAGGGGATAGATTTTGGCAAAATTCATTAAAGAGCCGTCACTAAGGGTACGAGAGGCGTCAAACTTTCCTGACTCTAAAGAAGAGGTGAATAGCTTCATAAGGGGAGTCCATGTCCCGATCAGAAGCTCAGCTCCGGCCTCAGCCAACGACTTGGCTATGGCCCATCCATACCCTTGATCGTCTCCAACCCCTGCGATAAAAGCTCGTTTTCCTTTTAGATCAATTTTTAACATCTTTCCACCTGTTTTGGATCGTAAACTCACCTTAAGAGGAGCTATAAACATACCTTAAATCGGCATTTTTTACACCAGCTTTCAAAATCAATGGGCAGGGGGGCTGTGAAACTCATTTCTTTCATCGAGTCGGGATGGGTAAAAGAGAGTTGATAGGCATGCAAAAGAGGGCGAAATAGCTCGTTGGGTTGACGAAACCCTCCATACTCGACATCGCCTAAAACAGGGTGGCCTGTTGTTTTTAGATGGACTCGGATTTGGTGCGTTCGCCCTGTATACGGAAAACAGCTAATGAGAGAAGATTTTTCACCACGCTCTTCCAATTGCCAGGTTGTTTTAGACCACACCCCCTTTGATTTCGGAACGACTCCCCAAATCGCTGTCCCTTCTCTTTTTTTTATTGATGCTAGGAAGGCTTCAATAGTACCCTCGCTTTTTTTAGGATGCCCCTCGATGATAGCGAGGTAGTGTTTATGGATGGTTCTTTTTCGAAAAAGGGACTCAAGTTTTTTTTTCATCTCCCGATTTTTTGCCAATAATAGAGCGCCGGTGGTATCTCTATCTAGGCGATGGACTAAATAGCCATTTAGTTGTTCAGAAAGGGAAAGAGAGTCTATATTAGCCGGTTTGTTGTAAACAAGAAGAGACTCGTCTTCAAAGAGAGGATCGTATTTAAAGGGCTTTCTTTTTTCAGCAGAGAGAACGACTTGATCCCCCTGTTTGAGATGATAGGAAGCAAAACGTTCAACAAGCCCGTTGACTCGGCATCGGTTGTGCTCGATGGCCCAACGAAGCTCTTTGGTGGTGAGCTTGTTCAATTTTTTTTTAACAAAGCTTAAGAGACGCTCTTCTGAGTGCGCAACC
The DNA here is from genome assembly GCA_049281295.1 of Chlamydiales bacterium. Classification (GTDB taxonomy): domain Bacteria; phylum Chlamydiota; class Chlamydiia; order Chlamydiales; family JAAKFR01; genus JBAPRV01. Next base: position 3,012 of record JBAPRV010000013.1, on the reverse strand, counting down.
CACGTATACATGCAAATAGTTTATCTTAAAGAAGAATAGGTATGAAGATTTTAATTCTTAAGACATCTGCGCTAGGAGATGTGATCCATACTTTTCCGGTTGTAGACTATTTAAAAAAAAGATTTCCTGTTGGGCAAATCGACTGGGTGGTTGAGACTCGGGCCGCTTCGCTTGTAAAGGCTCATCCGCACATTGACCGTGTGCTTAGTCTTGATTCAAAAAGATGGAGGGAGAAACCTTTTAGCTCATCAAATAGAAAAGAGCGTTCAGGCTTTCGAACAGAGCTTAAAAAGGTGCACTACGATCTTGTTTTTGATTTGCAGGGCAATCTCAAATCGAGTTGGGTGTTGAGTCAGGTTGTTGCGAAAAAAAAAATCGGATTTGGATGGAAAACCGTTCCTGAATGGCCCAATGCTCTGTTTACTTCTCATAGATTTAATCCCCATCCCAATCAAAATATCAGAGAGGATTATCTCTCGGTTGTTCAAAGCTACTTTCGAGACCCTCAATCCTTTGTCTCCTCCCCAATAGCTTTAACACTCACTGAAGAGGAGAGATGCAAATTAGTACAGCTTAAACTAAATCCAACCCTTGTCTGCCCCGGGGCAGCGTGGCCCAATAAACGTCTGCCGCAAAAAACATTGTCTTTTGTGCTGAAAAAGATAAATAGAGGCCCCTATATGTTTTCTTGGGGTTCCAATGAAGAGAGGGAAATCGCGATGCAGCTCTCTGCCGAATTTCCAAACAGCTATGTTTTAGAGCCCCTTAGCCTCCCTCTGTTACAACACGTAATGGCTAAATGTCAACTCGTTATCGCTATGGACTCTCTTCCTCTTCATCTTTGTGGAACTACGCAAACGGCTTCGTTGAGTTTTTTTGGTCCCTCGTCTGCTTCAAAATACCTTCCTATGGGCAAGCAGCATCGAGCTTTTCAAGGTCTCTGTCCTTATGGCATTCGCTTTGAAAAAAGGTGTTCAAGATTGAGAAGCTGTCCAACAGGGGCTTGTTTAAGCGAGAATCAGTGGATTGAAACTACGTTGTAGGTTCTTCCATTCGTCCTCATACATATCGCGGTTCAATTGCAGCCCGCGTCTTTCAAATTCCCACGGATAGACAAGCTTTTGAACCTCTTCGCTTTCCTCTGAAAGCACCGCTTTGTGCTTTTTCTCCAAATCATTCAGCGCTTTTTGATTCGGGACATAGTTGTTGTAAATTTCTCGAACCCTGGCAAGCTGAATTTGATCTATGAAGCCGTATCTTTCTAAGTTATCCAGGCGTTTCCCATGATGCTTAACTAATTCCGCAAGCGACCTCTGTGTTAACCTCATTGAGATATGAGTCGCTTCATCTCGATCGTGGTAAGGAGTCAGGTCAAAGCGATCCCGGAAATATAAATAGGGAACCATGAAAATCTTCGTTGTGTGTTTGGAAATTTGAACGGCTGGATTAACCTCATCTTTCCAGCTCTTCCAAGCCTGACCTGTAAGAGAGCCGAGCGATATCTTTCTATCAACCAATGCTGTCAAGATCCCTAATATGAAAGGAGAAGCAATCAACATATCGGATAGGGGAATAATTGGAACCGGAACAGACTGCACAATTAATATTAGCAGTGCTAAGATAGCTGCAATATTGAGAATCTTAATGATTTCCAAAGCAATTTTTTTAATAGTAAAAATATTTTTATATCCGTCCGTTGCCTCCTGCCAACGCCGGGCTTCAAAATTGTTTATTTCAATTGGATTGGAATTAATTTCTCTAAAAAACATAATTAATTAATGTGTTAAAAATAAGATATAGAATCATTTTAATTTAAAGTTAATTTAAAGTAAATATATTGCAAATAATTTAAATTAATGAAATTTCAAATAAATTTTTTAAAATCTTGGTTTTTACAAAATCGTCGTTTACTTCCCTGGCGTGTTGATCCCACACCTTATCGAGTTTGGATATCTGAAGTGATGTTGCAACAGACGCAGGTTGTCACGGTGCTTCGTTATTTTGAAAGATGGATGGAAGTGTTTCCCTCCATCTCTGCTCTTGCAGAGGCCCCATTGGAGCAGGTCTTAAAACTATGGGAGGGGTTAGGCTATTACTCAAGAGCCCGCCATCTGCATGCAGCAGCGCGTTATATAGTAAAAAATTTTAGAGGAGAACTTCCTAAAGACCCAGCTGAATTATCTCGTATAAAAGGGATTGGCCCCTACACGCTGGGGGCTATTCGTAGTTTCGCCTTCCATCAAAAAGCAGCCGCAGTGGATGGAAATGTAGCCAGAGTGCTTAGCCGCTATTTTGCAATCACTGAGAACATAGATCAGAGTCAAACTCGCAGAAAATTGTGGGAATATGCCTATAGCCTTCTTCCTGACAAAGAGCCTTGGCTTGTAAGTGAAGCGCTTATAGAACTTGGAGCTACCCTTTGTACTAAACAGATGCCGAAATGTAATCAATGCCCTTTGAAAGAAAGCTGTTTAGCGTTTGCTCGCTCGCTGCAAAAAGAACTTCCCTATCGTCAATATCGGAAACAGATGACAATTCTTTATCGGTGGGTGGCAGTGATTCACTATAAGGATAAATTCTTGGTGCAAAAAGGTCGGAGTGGGAAAGTGATGGCCGATCTTTATGAATTCCCTTATTTCGAAACAGAGCAGGGCAGTGATGCCAGAGCCATCGAAGCTGTCTTTGGGGAAGCTTTAAATCTCTCTTTACGCTATAAACAGCTCCTTCCGGAGCAAAAGCACACCTTTACCCGATATCGAGCTTTTTTACGGCCTCATCTGTTGGTTGCTCTAAAACCGGGAGAAGGGCATTTTTGGAAAGAGAGAAATGGACTTGATAAGCTTCCTTTTTCAGCTGGGCATCGGAAAATTTTGGCAGAGTTGAAATTATAGTAGATTAAATTTTAAACGATAAAATCAATCCCCATCTTTTTGCATGGAACTTTGTGTTCGAATAAAAATTAAACCCCTATAACATGAGATTGTTACACATAGAAGCCTCTCCGGGATGGGG
>JBAPRV010000012.1:0-2787 GCA_049281295.1 Chlamydiales bacterium | reverse complement strand
AGAGATTTTAGCGAGAAAGGAAGCGCGGAAATCGATGCTGACTTATGTAAGTCAGCGAGATCGAGCGCAATCTTTCCCGCTAAAAAATCCGGATTGATTTGTAAACTTTTGAGCTTATTCTGCTATAATAGCGGGACGCTTTTGTTGAAGAGGGGAATAAGTGTTTGTAACTTTCCCTGTGGTAGCATTTATCAGAGAGTTCGCTTCGATATAACCATATGGTTTACCCTCATCCTCATGGGGTACAACTTCAAAAATAACAGTTGCCTTCAAATACCATATTTCTTGTCCTTCTTCGTTCACACTATATACATCCCATTTAAAAAGAGGATCTTCTTGAGCTGTTTTAGCAGGCTTAACCTTTGCAAAATTGTAGATTTTAGAACACTCTATCAATAGTAAATTGAGACACTCTTGGTCGATCATAACGCTCGCTTTTCCATCTACAAGCTGAGTAGCCCCTTCAGGAAGAGTAAGACCTTCTCTTATAGCTGCAAAACACATCTCCATAACCTCGAGCCTTTCTGCTTCCTTTTTTAGTAGCAGCTCTTTATCAGAACTCTGTATTTGCTCGAATTCTTCCTCAAATAGTTGTTCTACCTGAGCTACTCCACCCCCCTTAGGATTTTTTAACTTCTCAACTATGTCTGTTGCGAGTTCTTCATTTACAACAGAGGCTATCTTTTCTTTAAGCTCTTTAATGTTAATCCTATCTTCAAAAATATTCCGATGTTGGAAATGAAGCACTACACGCCGATGCAGATCTGTTTCATGTTTCCTTTCAAACCTATAAACAGGAAAGAAAGTATTCATAAGAGTCTCGAACTCATCTAATAATTCGATCTCTTTTTCTTTGCTTAATTTTTTATTCCTTACAGCGGAATTAAACAAGTCCGAAGCTCGGCTATCGGGATTGCTTAAAATTTCTATCAGTTCAACAGCAAACTCATTATCTCCAACGAGGTTTTTAACTTTGTTTTCTATCTCCTCAGGAGAGCCCCGATTTTGATTCAATCGCGCTTCATATAGCTCATCTATAGATGAGTTTTGCACTTGGTTTACTCCATCCAATCTGTTTAAATGCTTTTGAAAAGTCTCTTCAGTGCTTACAGGTTTAACCCTTCGGCACTCTTTAATCGCTTTAGCGATTAAAGACCCAATGAGCCAAACTCCAGCGCCGGCAACAAGAGCCCCGCCTAAAATCGTAAAACCTATGGGAAAGCAGACAGCGGCCCCGATCGCAAGAATCAACGGCGGCCCAAACAAAGCCACTTTTTTTACTGTGGCAGAGCTAACCCATGCAGCGGGAATCTCCCGCTTGAAATCATGCTGCTGTATGGATTTTTCAGAGGAAACTGGCTTAGTCATATACTTATTAATATTTATAACTAATAATAAACTATCAATATTAATATTATATAAATTTTAAAACTAATAAATAATAAAGTTAAGATGGAATTAAGATTTAGAAATTTAGCACTTATTATACCATAAAGCAAAGAGGGCTCAAACCGGGATTTGAGGGTCTATATTCTTTTGCTGCAAACAATCCGCTAAACCTTAAAAATACATGATTTTCACTTCAAGCTCATCTGTGATCATCCCTTTTCAATAGCTTAGCTCACGGTCCGCTCTCAGACCTTGATTGCTACCTAAACCTCGCTTAGAAGAAGTTTGAGTGCGACAGATACAACTGAATTGCCGATGGCAAGGGTAAACCCCTTGCCAAGGCAATTCAGGCAGTAGCTGGCGTGCTCAAACTTCTTCTAAGCGAGCGAGCTTCTACATAAGAATGAAGTGCAGTATGCAAGCACTGCATACATGACTTTAATCATGAATCCTGCTTCTGTTCTCACTTTCAAGTATCTGGGGAAAAGATTTGTAATACAGCTGAAAGCTGTTTCAATGATTTGTCGACGGCTGCTGATCTCTTTTTCTTTGGATGCTGAACGTGTTCTTTGCTTTGCGCGAATGCCTCTTTTCGCAAGAAGCTGAATTCCTTCCTCTTTGAGAACGTCTTCTAAATCAAAGCTATTGTAAGCTCCATCTGCATAAATGATCGAATCTCCTGGGATATTCAATTCCATTTCCCAAAGAACGTTCACATCGGCTATTGATCCTGGTTTGAAATGAATTTCAATGGGTTTACCATCGCATGTGACGAGCATATGCACTTTAATCCCACAAAAGTAACGTTTTTTAGAGGCTGCAAACCCTAAATATCCTCTTGCAGGAAAGAGCTTTCTCTTATCGATACGATTTTTTTGGCAACAAATAACCGGAAAGCTATCTACTGCAAAGTAGTGGTTTTCATTTGATTGCATAAAGATAAAAGAAAGAAAACGAAAAGTTGCTTGCCAGCAGTTCCATTGAATGGCATGGATACGACGATTGAGGCGGCTGTTACTCAAAATGAAAGGAAATAATTGAATTTTCTTGCATATATACCTAGCCATCTTGAAGTTGCCATGGAAATACTTTGCTGCAAGAATGGCAAAGGTCATCACTTCAGCATTAGACATAAGGGCTTGTTCATCTTCCTGGATGTTAAGAATTTTCAGGATTTCATCGGTAATGACATAAACTGTTGCTGCAAATGATTCCATAGTGTCCTCCTCAAGATAAATCGGAGAACACAATAAAACTTTTTGTCGTTATATTGCTTCATTACCTCCATCTGCGCAGGATCGATTTTCGACAAGGGAAGACCCTTGTCTTCAAAACGATCCTACGCATCTGAATGCAATTAAGCAATATAACGGCAAGTTTAGGTAGCAATCAAGGTCT
>JBAPRV010000011.1:0-8731 GCA_049281295.1 Chlamydiales bacterium | reverse complement strand
GCGCTTCACTGTTAAGCGTATAGATTTTCCCAGTAGCGCCGATTAAAAAGCACCCCACCCTATCTTCTCCTGAAAAGTGTGTTTATTACTGATCTTTAGAGCAATTTTTGTGAAGATTCTGCTTAACTCTTAGGCTTCTTATAACACGAATGCACTTCTCAATATATTCCAAATCGAGAAGTGCAAAATCAATGTATGTTGCTCTATAGGATTAGCAACATTTTAAGTGGTTCTGACTATCTACAGCACCAAGACAATAGATCTCCGAATCGGTAGTTCAACAAAATACGGCCAACCCAAGCTGAGTTACTGTGGCCAAAGGTATATCGAATATCATCATTATCAGTAAAAGAATTTCTTCTCTCGCCAAAATGTAAGAAAAGAACTTCTGCGCCTAAACTCCAGTTACACCATGCTAGAAACTCAGCACCTGCACCTCCAGTCCAACCCCACTGGGTATTATGAGCTTTAAAACGCGCGCCGGCATTGTCTAAGCTTTGCCAAGTAGTTTCGTGCCTGGTTACAGCAGCTCCAATTGTGATATACACAAGCGCATCACAAACTGTTAGCCCGGCTCGACCCCGAATAGTTGAAAACCAATCAAAGTCGTCGTGAATAAAACTATTATCATCAATATTTGGATTTTCTCTGTGTCTTCTTTCATTGTTAACCCAATTCCAGTCAAGCACAAGTCCAAAGAGTTTGTATCCACATTGCCAATCGTAACCTACCTGAAACCCTAAGGTAACGTCGGTATCGTTTGTAGACCATCCTGAATTATCTGTTAAAAAGCCATCCCAATCATTTCGATGAGAAAGATAGCTATCCACACCTATGTTGCCTCCTACGTACAAACCTCCAAATTGCCCTGTATCACAACAAGCATTATAATTCCCCGCTTTTGCTTGCACCATCCCTGAAAAGACCCCAGCAAGCACAAACGCAATAAACATCTTCTTCATATTGACACTCCTATAGCGCATAACCCAATATTAAATGAGCCTTATACCCATCATAAATAAATATTTTTTTTTGTCTTTTCTTTTTTTCCTCTCATAAAGCTGGTGTTGCATCTCCGTGTCTCAAAAATCTGACAATCATTTATCTTTGAAGTTCATGAACTGCATCAACTGCTGCTTGATAGTCAGGCTGATCTGTGATTTCTGAAACAAGCTGACTGTATAACACTTTGTTGTCAGATCCAAGTACAATCAGAGCTCTTGCACATAACCCTTCCAAGGGTCCATCAAGGATTTTAACTCCATAGTCTTCAGCAAAATTGTTGCGAAAAGCAGAGAGCGTCAACACATTTTCTAGTTGCTCGGCTTTGCAGAATCGGGCGGCTGCAAAGGGCAAGTCCATACTGATGTTGAGCACAATAAGGTTTGGTTCTTGAGAAAGACGCTTGTGAAAGGTGTGGACAGATTGAGAGCATACTGACGTATCTAAACTCACAAAAATATTCAGCACTTTTTTTTGATTGCCAAAAGAGCTCAAATTTTTCACACTCAAGTCTTGACATACTAATTCAAAAGGAGGCGCGACGCTTCCTACTTTAGGAAACATTCCTCCAACATGAACGGGCTTTCCTTTAAAAGCGACTTCTGCCATTTCCAACTCCTGTTTAAAGGTTTTTTAGTAGATTCAATATATAGTCGATTCAGTTGAAAATTTCACAAATTGATCCGCATCTTTTTGCGAGTGGCTTTGCGCTCGAACTCACTGACTTATTCAAGTCAGTTCGTTCTCCGCACTTTGCCTCTCGCAAAAATTTTACGCCCAATTTGTAAAATTTTCAACTGAATCGACTATAGCAGAATAAGCTCTCAGCTTTTCTGCTCGTCAGCCCTTTTTTTGTAGACAGAGCCTTTGGGGATGTCAGTATCAGAATAAAAGCTGATTATTTTTAGCTCTTTTTTTGAATTCATATTAATCACATTGTGGACGGTTCCTTTTGGGATAAAAATCATATCACCCTCCTCAACTTTAGAGCTTTTTCCATTTAGGAGAGCTTTCCCCCTTCCTTGGACAATTAATATGACTTGATCAAAAGGATGTATTTCTTCTCCGATTTCGTTGTTTGGATTGGTTTGTGGTGAAATATTCATAAATACAATTTGCTCATGCTCGCCGGTTGCAAAGGCTATTTTCCAAAAGGCATTACTTTGAGCCTCCTCAATGAAGTTATGCACAACCAAAGGTTTCACGGCTGCATCAATGGATATTGGGGTGATCATGAATGTTAAATATGAAACAAGCATCAGGGGTATTTTATCTAAGATAAGCATAAATCTCTCGTCAGGTTTGTAGAGTTTTGAACATATTCTGATATGCCTGAAGATTGCTAAAATTTTTAATAGCTTTCAACATAAATTTCTGATGCTAGTAATCAAGTCTAAGAGGCTAAAAAGTAAATCTCAAAGCAAGAAAGGGGCCTTGAACATAAAAGTTACTATATTGGTTAAAGGAGAGAGATGGATTTGAGTTATCTGTGAAAATTAATTTCGAAATACCGGAGATGTATATTGTAAATTCATAGCCCGCTTCAAGCAATGCTCTGCAAGTGCTGTATCTTATACCGAAGTTGAGCACCCACTCAGGGACCAAACGCCAAAGGCTTGATTGGGTGATCTTGTTATTCGCTAAAAGAGTATCGTCTGTTTTAATCTTGCTTTTAGAATTGGCAGCAATCAAAGTGGCGGTTGTCATAATTTTGCAAGATAGGGGTTTTGGACACCATTGAAAAAAATCATGGGGTTTACAGAGGGCAATTAATCCTAGTTGAGGCCCAATGCCTTTGGTATGCGCATGAAATTGATTTTGTTGCTGTGCCCCTGATGCTTGCATGTATTCGATGACTTCATGGTATCTGAGGTAGCTCCACTCTATGCCTTCGCGAAAAGAAAATTGACAACAACAAAAGCTCCATGCCTTTTCATCGAAAAGGCACTCTCCTTTTTGGTACATAACGTTTATGTGAGAAGATGCAAGCCCAATAAATGGCTCTGATACATTGGGTTGGCTTGGAATGATTTCAGTCGGCCATAGTTGAGGCGGAGAGTTGAAATCCGAAACCTTTTTTTTAGTTTTTGCAAAGACATGGGTCCATCTCAATCTTAGATCAACGCATGAAAAATATATTCCTTCAAGCCTGAAACCCCAATCAAAGTCAACGGGGTTATTAATCCTTTTCCCATTTGGGGTAGGATTTCCCATGCCATCAGTTCCACTGCCATTGATGACAAAATATGTCTCATCGTATGAAGGGGAAAAATAGAGAGCCTCAGCTTGGATAGCTAAATTGTCTTTCCCTTTCCATGCTGCTAAAGTAAAGGGGATCCCTAATGCTAGCAAGAGCATCCATAAGTTTAAGAGACCTCTGCATAACTTAGGAAACGCCGCTAAATAGCTCTTTCCAGCTACCTTTAAAAGTTTCCATTTTCCTCTTATCTCATTGATAATGAGAAAAATGGAAATTTTCAAATCTAACCGGAAAAAGCTCATTTTTCGACATTTCCTAAGTTATGCAGAGGTCTCTTGAATGTTTCTCCTGGTTAAATCGATCCGGATGCTATCGTGCCTAGCTGATTTGAAAAGCTGGTTTAGGCTTGAGTGTTTTGCCTTCTATTAAAGAAGCTAAATAATGATCTTCTTGCTTGAGGAGTCGTTTGAGGGATAGGCTCTACTGTTCTCTGAGCTTCCGGCTGTGGTTCTTCGGGCTCTGTTTCCTGAGTCTCCGATTGAGATTGTGTGTGAGACGTTTGATGTTCCTCGGCTCTCTGGCTTGTTTCCGTTTGGAGGGTCTGGAACGTCTCCTGCATTTCTACTCTTCTCTCCTGCTCTACCCTTCCCTCTTCATTTTCGGAGTTCCAAATATAAGATACCGCTATTAGTGTGATCAATGAAGGAGTTGAAAAGAAAGCGGGGACAATAATAAAGGTTATGTTAGAGTTAAGATAAGTTGCTCCCAAAATTTTAGAGACAGCTAAGATTGCTGATCCTAAAATCGAAATAGTTGCGGCAACAGCAATCACCTTTTGGGGACATGTGTCAGGGGAAGTGGCAACGTATCCAGGTGAATGTCTCTGCGGTATAGTTTGAAGATTTAGCATCTTATCACCTCAAATTTTGAATGATTGCTTAATCTTATACTAGGTGATTTATAATCGAGTAAAGTAAAAATTATCATTTCTCCTGAGTTATGGCAAACTCAAAAAAAGGAATGAGTTACATAAGATCAGCAGCTATAGCAGCAAGTTCTGAACGCTCTGTTTTTTCCATAAAAATGTGGCCAAATATCTTTTGTTCTTTGAATTTTCCGACAATGAACGTCAGGCCATTCGAGTTTTGATCGAGATAAGGATTATCTATTTGGGTAGGATCCCCCGTGAATACTACCTTTGTCTCTTTTCCTGCCCGAGATATGATCGTTTTCACCTCATGCGGGGTCAAGTTTTGAGCTTCGTCGATAATCATATAGGCTTTGGGCAGCGAACGCCCTCTAATATAGGTGACCGCTTCCATCTCCAGTTTGCTGCTCTCTGTAATCCAGCGCAGCGTCTCATTAGGTTCATGGCTGGTAGAATCACAAAGAAATTCGAGATTATCATAGATAGGCTGCATCCAATGGAGTAACTTCTCTTCTTTCAAGCCGGGTAAATAGCCGATATCTCTGCCCAAAGGCACAATGGGCCTGCTGGTAAGCATTCGGGTGTATACCCCTTCGTCGAACACTTTTCTCAATCCTACGGCAAGGGCTAGCAATGTCTTGCCTGTTCCAGCCGGACCAATCAGTGTCACTAGCTTAACCTCATCTCTTAATAGAAGATCAACCGCACATCGCTGCTCCACATTGAGTGGATTAATGCCCCAGATATGTTTAGGCAGTTTTACTAGAGAGAGCAGTTGTTGGGACTGAAAATCATACCTACCCACGGCAGATGATTTTTCAGGAGAGCTCATGACACAGTATTCATTGGGTAAAAATGCCTCCTTTTGCAAATCCACTTTTCCATCTTTGTAGAAAAGGTCGATCATTCGTTTATCTACCTCAATCTGCCGATACCCTTTATAAATGCTGTCGTAAGAAAATTTTTGATTTTCATAGTCTTCAGCCTCTAGCCCCATAGCCTCGGCCTTTACCCGCATTGCCAGATCTTTGGTCACGAGAACCACTTGCTCTCCTTTTTCATAAAGAAGATAAGCGGCCATCAGAATTTTATAATTATTACTTGATAGAGAAAGAGCAAAACTGGGGCTGTAGTCGGTTTTTATCTCAAGCTGAATGCGGATTCGGGTTTTTGAAGGGAGCATGACAGCTGTCTTGAGGTCTCCCTCTCCAATTTCCTTTAAAGAATCTATATAACGAAGCACCGCTCGAGCATTTTTCGAAAGTTCATCGCGAAACCGTTTCATGGTGTCGAGCTCCTCTAAAACTGCTAGAGGGATCACCACATCACTATCTTTAAATGTCGAAAGAGCATCGGGGTCGTGCAATAAGACGTTCGTATCAATTACAAATGTTTTTCTTGACACAGATTACCTTCATCTATTAATTCTAGTTCTCTCAAAACGAAGGATTGTCCGCAAGAGGATTTAAAATTTAGCACTCAAGGGGGATGAACGCTAAAAAAGCTTGATTAAAAACAGCTTATCCACTATTCTTGGGTATGAGATTAAACTAATGAACTTATTTTCTTTATTAAGAGTTGTTTATGAAGATAAAAATTAATGAAAAATTAATTTGTATTCCCCCTCACATCTCGGCAAGGTGGGATCAAATTGCCTTTCTTCAAACAAGTGAAGATTCTGAAAAGAAAAATTTAACATTAATTATTCATCTAATTGACGGTAAGGTAATACAAATACCCGATTTAGACGTTTCTCTGGTAGACATCATCTTTTCGGCACACATCAAGTATCTTGAAAGCAGCGGTCAAAAGGGGAACGAGCCGCCTAAGACATTAGGGGATTTTATCCAACAGCTGGGCGACATGTCTCCCAAACAACTCATGGGAATGCCTATTCGGTTTGGAATCAACCCTTTAGCAGGGGGCTTAGAGGGGATAGAAATGGCATTTCAGCATAATCCAAGCCAAGGAGACTCTCCTGATATGCCCAAAGAGTTTCTTGAAAAAATATCCAGTATCGCAAAGATGTTTGGAGGGGGCGACCCTGCAGCTTTCCCTAAACCGGAACCTCATTGTAATTGCATGCATTGCCAAATAGCTCGAGCCATTCATGGCGCCGAGAAAGAGGAGGTATCGGATGGCCATCAAGAGGAAACGGTTACCAAAGAAGATCTTTATTTTCCCGAGTGGAACATTACTCAAAGCGGGGATAAGCTCTTCACTGTGACAAATCCGCTTGATCCGAAAGAACATTACAGCGTCTATCTTGGTTCTCCTGTTGGATGTACTTGCGGGCAAGATCATTGTGAGCACATCGAAGCAGTTCTTTATAGCTAACTTTATATCTATTGCTGTTTTTTTCTTGAACTATTCCTCAGGAAGGTTTAATAATGATGCTTAATATTACTGAGATCAGAGGAGTGGTTCATGTCGAAAGGTATTTTACTGGTATGCTTATTTGTAGCTTTGTCGGCACAAGCGATTTCTAGTCAAGAAGGTGCATCGTTCGAATCTTTTACGGGTAATATAATTGGAGAAAAGGTGCGTCTTCGGACCCAGCCTAACCTAGAAGGCTATGTTGTTCGAGAAACAACAAACGGTGAGCTGTTTGAGGTGGTAGGGGAAGAGAATGATTTTTATGCGATAATCCCTCCGAAAGGAATGAAGGGGTATCTTTTTCGCACTTATGTGCTCGATGAAGCGGTTGAAGGGGAACATGTCAATGTGCGGCTTTATCCTGATATGGACGCCCCTGTCTTAGGGCAGCTCAATACAGGGGATAAAGTCGATGCTGTTGTCAGCGACATTAACGATAAATGGCTAGAGATCGATTTTCCTAAAAGTTGCCGCTTATATATCGCTAAAGGGTTTGTGGAGAAAAAAGGGCCTTTAGAGCTTTTGGGACAGATTGAAAAGAGAAATCACGAAGGGAGCCATCTTTTAAACTCAGCTCTTGCACTTGCCCAAGCTGAAATACAAAAGCCTTTTGAGCAGATTGATTTTGATACAGTAAGCGAAAAACTGAATACTTTGATTGAAAATTACAAAGATCTTTCCGACATCTCAGAGCATGCTCAGGAAGCTAAAGAAGTCATTCAGGAAATTTATGTTCAGAAAAAAGTAGCTTTCTTACAAAGCAAAGCAGAAAAGACCACAAAACCCGTTCGGATTGACCCGGCTTACCTGGAGCGACTGGCTAAGCTAGGGATTGAATATGCAAAAGATAAAGAGGTCGCTACAGTTGGAGAGGCAGTTTCAGAAACTGTGGGTGTTGCCTCTATTGTGCGTGATGATATGATCACTGACAAAATGCGGGCATGGGAACCTGTTGAAGAATCGCTTTTTCATCTGTGGGCAGCTTCTGATGAGGGGGGATCTCTAGAGAGTTTTTACGATCAACAACAATCTAAAGCGATTGTTTTGACAGGCATTGTCGAGTCTTATAATCGTCCTGTTAAAAACAAGCCTGGGGACTTTATCTTAAGAACAGACAAGCTCCCTGTGGCTTTTCTCTATAGTACAAAAGTGAATCTTCAGAATTTTGAAGGGAAAAATGTGACTATTAGGGCCTATCAACGCCCCAATAATAATTTTGCTTTTCCTGCGTATTTTGTACTTTCCGTCGAATAAACGATTCTTCGTTTTTTAAGTAATGCTGGGAATCATTTTTCCCCTATGTATAAATAGGGGAATATGAATCTCGCGGGCATGATCTTTCTCTATGCACTTATTCCAATGGCAGTTGCTATTGCAGGAGGACTGATTGCCTCTTTCTATATCCCTAAGCCAAACATTTTAAATGCGCTACAACATTTTATCTCCGGAATAGTCGTCGGAGCTGTTTCTGTCGAGTTACTTCCGAAAATTTTAGAACACAGGTCATGGGGCCTTTTGCTGGCATTTCTTGTGGGAATGGCGTTTATGCTTGTACTGAAAGTTTTGACTCAATCATTGGCCCAAAAAAAAACTCCAACCGGCCTCATTGTGGGAGGAGGATTGGACTTATTTATTGACGGGCTCTTAATTGGCATTTCATTTTTAGCAGGGACAAAAAGTGGGATTCTTATCATTTTTTCTTTGTGCTTCTGTGCCTTTTTTCTCAATCTCACCATCTCATCTACCTTAGCTCAAAATAAGAAAGTGCAATGGGTTGCGATCTTTTTTGTTGCCGCTATGTTGCCGATAGGGGCTTTTTTAGCTGCTACTGTTTTATCGCACTTGCCTTCATCCTTTTTAATCGAAACGATTACTTTCGGAGTGGCTGCTCTTCTATATCTTGGTGTCGAAGAATTGCTTGCAGAAGGGCATAAAAAAGAAGAGGCTACTTGGATAACCGCTTCATTTTTCATTGGGTTTTTCGTCATTTTATGCTTCAAAATAGTCGACGCGGCTTAATCTTTTGAGAGCTGACTCATGTTAATATTCATAAAAACTCATGGAGTTGAATAGCTTACATTTTACCCTATGGGAAAGCTATAGCAGAATAAGTTCAAAAGTTTACAAATCAATCCGGATTTTTTAGCGGGAAAGATTGCGCTCGATCTCGCTGACTTACATAAGTCAGCATCGATTTCCGCGCTTCCTTTCTCGCTAAAATCTCT
>JBAPRV010000010.1:0-15337 GCA_049281295.1 Chlamydiales bacterium | reverse complement strand
ATCTACGCCTAACAATCAAGATTTTAAGTGCTCGTTACCCCCACTGAACGGATACTATTTTTCATGGTACGATATAAAAAAATATTTTTTTTCAAAAATAGCCGGAAAGAGTTATTTAACGGTACTTCCTAAGTTATGCAGGGGGTGCTCAAACGATGAGTCATTGGGCTGCGGTCAATGACTGGCTGTAGAGGACAATCTACCCCACTCACAAGTAGTTGGCTTAAAAGCAAGCCAGATCCCTTTAAGAGGCGTCCATGATTGAAGTGCATTTCTTCTCATCCCATAGCTTTTTGAGATGAGCTAGTTTATTCTTTGATAGCCCTCCTAAAAAGGCCATGGCATTCAGCAACCTGGCTCGGGTACGGTCCTTTCCTAAGATTTGTACGGAGTCGAAAAGGGGAGGGCCCTGCTTTTTTCCTGTGAGGGTGGCAAACAGAAGCGGGATGACGATTTTTTTGTGATGAGCCCCAAATACTTCGGCAACTTCATGAGAGGCTTTTTCTATCCCCTCCTTTCCCCAATCCTCTCTCTCTTCCATCGACCAGATAAGCGCTTGTAGAATAGACGCAGCCTGCTCAGGCAAAATACCTTTAGGAGTTAGAAGCTCTTCGGTATAGGGAATGTGGTTGATAAAGAAAAATTGGCAGAGCTCCATAAACTCTCCAAATGTTTTTATACGGCTGTAACATAAGGGCATAAGTTGTTCCATAAAGGGATCGGAAAAGCCCCAGGACTTGATGTGCGACCAAAGTTTTTCTTGGGGGATGTGGTGGATGAGATATTGCTGGTTGAGCCAGTCGAGTTTTTTGATGTCGAATACGGCGCCTGAAAGGCCAACTCGCTTCGTGTCAAATTGTTCGATGACTTTCTCTATAGGATAGACCTCTAGATCCCCCGGCATACTGTAGCCCATCAATGTTAGGAAGTTGGTGAAAGCTTCCGGTAGATAGCCCGAATCTCGGTAATAGAAAATAGAGGTGGGATTGCGCCGTTTGGAGAGTTTTTTCCCATCTGTGCCCAGAAGCAGGGGGATGTGGAGAAATTTGGGTGGCTTAAGTTCTAATAGCTGATAGAGAAGCAGGTGCTTGGGTGTAGAGCTCAGCCACTCGTCGCCTCGGATAACATGGGTAATGCCCATCAGATGATCGTCCACTACATTGGCGAGGTGATAGGTAGGAAATCCATCCGATTTGAGCAAAACCTGGTCGTCAATGTCAGCCCAGGGGAAGGTAATACGCCCTTTAATCTCATCTTCGAAGACGCATTCTCCTGTTAGAGGAACTTTCAGGCGAATAGTATAGGGCTCTTTCGCTTCTTCTCGGGCTTTAATCTCTTCAGGACTCAAATTACGATAGCGTCTGTCATATCCGCCTCGACCTTTTAATATCAAACGCATTTCCGCAAGCTCTTGAGGGGTTGCAAAGCATTTATAAGCTCCTCCCTTTTCAACAAGCTGATGGGCGTATTTCCGATAAATATCGGAGCGCATGGATTGACGGTATGGCCCAAAAGGACCTCCGATGTCAGGTCCCTCATCCCAACTGATCCCGCACCATTTTAGAGCTGAAAAGATGTTCTTTTCATATTCGGGGCGACTTCTTGTCCGGTCGGTATCTTCTATCCGGAGAATAAATTGACCCCCAAAGTGGCGGGCGAAAATCATATTGAAAAGGGCCATGTAGGCAGTCCCTACATGGGGATCGCCGGTAGGGGAGGGTGCAATACGAACCCGGACAACAGATTTCTCATTCATAAAATTCGCTGAAAAGGGGCAATTATAACGAAAAGAATGGTTATTGTAACAGCAAAATAAGATCTTTGATGATGTTGATAGTTTCCTTGAGCTGCAGGTCTTCTTGCGTGAACCATTCTAATCTTGCCGGAAGAATATCTTCTTTCTCGATTTCAGCTAAAAAGTTTTGATATAGAATTTCGTTAGATATCCTTTTTTCAGAATTTTTTTGAAGCTGGGGAAGAAAACGGTTAAAGGTGTTTAAGCGAGGTTGAAGGTTGAATCGATAGAGCCAGCTGATTTGGTCTCTTTGCTTTTGAGGGATATCTGAAAGATCGTCTTGGAAATTTTCTTTGATGGAATCATTCTCAAGAGGGTATTTTGCATACCGCTCTCCGATTTCAAGGGCTGAGTAGAACCCGGGAACGATAATATCGGGTTTGACGCCTACAAGCTGTGGACTTTTTCCGGAGACGGTGTAGTAGCGTCCACGTGTGACTTTAAATTCACCTTTAGGGTTGACTCTCCCGTTGCTTGCGGCATCGAGAGTAAAGGTTTGAAAGGTCCCTTTCCCATAGGTGTGCTCATCCCCTACCACTAGGGCGCGTCCATAATCTTGTAAAGTTTGGGCCACAATTTCAGCGGCTGAGGCGCTTGCTTTACTCGTCAAAATAATTAAGGGTCCCTCATAAGCAGTACGCACGTCAATTTCACGTAAATGTTCAATATTCCCATGGTTGTCTTTGATGGAAACAATGATCCCTTTGGTGACGAAAAGTCCGCTTACGGCTACCGCTTCAGGAAGAAGACCTCCCGAGTTTTGTCGAAGATCGAGGATTATCCCTTTTATTTTATGCTCTCTCTTGATGTTATGAATCTCTTCGTAGAGATCTGCGGAAGAAGAGTGGAGGGGGTCTTGATAAAATGCATGCAGGGCAATATGGGCAATCACACCATCCCCATAGGGGAGAATGTCAGACTCTATGCGTGCTCTTTTAATGACTACCTCGCCCCTTGTGATTTCAATTTCACGCTTCTCTTCCCCTTCACTGGTAGGCCTTAAGACGGTCAATAAAACTTTTGTTCCTTCTTCTCCTCGAATCAATTCTACAGCATCAATGATCTCAAGCCCTACCACAGGCTCTTTATCAATGGCGATAATGATGTCGTTAACCTTTAAATCGGAGGGGCAAGCAGGCCCTCCTTCAATGATTTTGGTGACAGTAAAGCCGTTAAGATCGTCTCGTAGCTGAGCCCCAATGCCAAACAGACGCTGCTGCACTTGAATCATAAATTGATTGGCTTCGGCGGGGGTAAAATAGGAAGTATGGGTATCAAATGAGGCTGCCAGCGCCTTGAGGGCATGGGAGAGGACTAATCTTTTCTGATTGGTAGAATCTGAACAGGTGATCTCCTCCTCCCGAGCAACTCGCCTTTTCTCTATCCTAAGTAGGGCTTTTTCTTGGGACTCAGGGTCTAATTTGGCAGCCGCTTGAGCTTGAAGTGCCTTAATGCGCAATAAACGGCTTAAAAGGCCGTTTTCATCGGTTTCCCAGGAGATATCTGTAAATTCGCTGATGGAAACGTCGTCCGGAAGAGGTTTTCCCTGAAGGGACTTTTCAAGCCTGTTTCTTCTTTCGATCGCAGGTATCATCTGCTTGTGGATTTCGGTAAAAACAGTGAAATCGCCTTGCTTTATCGAGGACAAAATCTCCTTTGTGAGCTCTTCGGAAGGATCTATCCATTTTTCAATTTCATGCTTGAGTAGATAGGTTCTGGTCGGATCAAGCTCCTCGAGATACCACTCTAAGGCTCTTTTGATGAGAAGCTCAGACAACTCTTTATGCGATGTGTGCGCTTCCATAATCTGATTTAAAGTGGAGACCACATCCTCAGATGAAATTTCAGGTTGTTTGCTTGCAAAAAGAGCATAGGTAAAAAGGAAAAAAAGGGTAAAAATATGTCGAATCATAACCGCCTCGAATCTCAGAGCGTATACGCCCTGTGTTGCTATCATTGCTGGTAAGTAAGATTTTTATCCAGAATATCCTATTTTTTGAAAAATATTAAGTAAATATTAAGATAAATTTTTTTTAGCAAGAAAATTTTTAGTTGGAACAGAAGGCGGAATCTTTCTTCTTATTAAGAATATATTAAGATAAATATAAAAAGAAAAAATCTATTGATTAGAATCTTTCTCTTAATCAAAATATTACACGAGTTTTCACTTATAGTCTGAAAATTAAGGGAAAAAAGGCTTTAAACAAGAATACAAAAATTTACAAAAAAGAAAAAAAATCTTGATTGTATTTTATAAATACTGCATAATTAAACTTTAAAGAATACGTAAATTAATATTATTTATTAATTTATATTAAAAATAAATTGGGGATTTGATAAAATATCGCTTTCAATTCATGAGGTTACCCAAAAGGAATACTATCTTTAACTTTAAATTTTTGAGGGTTTAAAAAATGGAAGAAAACAAAAACAGCTGTGGGCATAATTCAGAAAATTCTTCCCATAATGCTGAAAATAAGAAGGTTGTTTCGATCACCGAAGCTGCAAAGATTAATAAGGTGACTCGTCAAGCCATTTATGTTGCAATTAAGCAAAAGAAGCTGAAAGCGACGAAAAAGAATCGTTGGGAGATCGATTTAAAAGATCTCGAAGAATACCGAAAGAACAAGTACTCTCGTACTAAGTCTATGTATGATGGAGAGCTTCTTTTTGACAATCAAAGGGGTTACTTTTCGGTCAATCAGGTAGCTAAAATGCTTAATGTGCCGGCTCAGAAGATTTATTATGCAACACGTACAGGCATGTTAAAAGGATCACGCAAAGGAGCGGCTTGGGTTATTCACGAGAGTGAAGTGAACCGCTACAAGGGTGAATACCTAGATAAGAGAGCAGTGAAGCAACAAGCTAGCTAAGCTGTAGCAACTGTAAGGCAAATGCTTGCCTTAGAAGTTATCTGGTGATTTCGTTTTCTACAATGCGATTTGAATTGAGTCCTCACGCTGCACTTTGCTTCTTAGCTGAACGAATTGGTGTGTCGGGGACTTAGTGCCCCGCACTTCTCTTTTAAAGGCTTCTTCTGATTTTGGACAACGCCTAAACAACGAGTTAAAGATCTTATTGTACTCATAAAGCTTGCTCTTCATTGCCATAATCAATCAAAAACCGATTCGGTGCACAAAAGGAAATAGGCATGGCGGTCTACATTAATCAGATTTTCTCTGTTTTTCATAATTTACCGGATTCCTATACTCTTATAATTAACGATCTAGGGGAAAATAGGTATGCTTTTACAGCCTCGTCAAACTGTGATGAAGCTGAATGCATTCAGACACAAAATATATTTAAGAAAATATTTGATAAGTCTCCATTTCAAGAAGTCATAGAGCAGTATTCTCATTCTAGACTGACAAAATCTGTTCTAAGAGAGATCTTTGTTAAAATAGCGGCTTTTAATGACAAAGGCCCCTCTTTAAATTTTTCGAGTCTGGAAGATTTTGAACATACATTTTTGGACAAGGCTCCTAAAGAATCGAGTTTTTTAAAGGATAGAGCCTGGACAAGCGGAAGGGGTTTTAAAGGGCTTTGTGAGAAAGTCTATCTGCAATGGCATCATTATTTCACTATTAAGTCTGAATGCGATCCTGAGAAGATTGAGATCCGTCAAGCCGAGTTTCTAACATCACGAATGGCCGATCGAGAGTTTCAGGAAGGAACCTATGTCTATTTAGCAAAGGGCGAAATTTTCCAAGTGGATAAAACGATTGTTTGCCAAGGCGCTTATATCTCCATTTTGAAAAACATATCAAACCCGGCTCAGGCTAAGATTATTTGTCGAGGGACCGCAATGCGATTAAATTCGACCGATGCATTCAATAGCGTGCTGAATAACTTGCAGTATGAAATTGGAAATGGGGGAATTCAAGCAGCTTGGCCCTATGTATCACACTATCTTCACCAACAAAATGTTCGTGAAGTTGAGTTGTATGGCAAGAGTCTAGGAGGGGCACATGCTCAGAGGCTTGCAATTCTTATTATGAAATACTCTTCTTGTTTTTTAAAAGGGTTGACAACCGTCTGTTCTGTGGGTGTTGGATCTGAAGCTGAAGTTTTATTCAAAGATCTTGTCGAACGAGATGAGTGTTACCGCAGCTTAAATCTCACTGTCATTCGCAATGGGGGGGAAGCGGTTGATAAGGGAGCCGATTATGTTCCTTTTGTCGGAGGGGATCATTTAGGAGCTACCGTTGATCCAAAAGATCTCAATTTAAGGCTTTATTATATCCACCCGCTTTCAGAGCGCATCTTTGCACCTAACCACAACATAGGTTTTATTCGAAAGCTAGTGCGTTTTGTTCTATCATTTTTTGATGCGCATTTCAGGCAGAATACTCTTTTAGACTTCTCATATCAATCTCTCAAGAATAGAGCAGAAATTCAATCGTCGCTGAAGTTTGGAACCCTTCTGGAATGGCTGAGAAGAATTTTCACTTATAGAAATACGATCTCTTTTACGGATTTTGTTTCGGCAGGGGAGCAGTTAGTATCAGTCAATGATTTGAAAATCGCGAATCAGTAATTGGATGCTACTTTTGCTATAAAAGCGGTTGATATGAGGGGTATAAGCAATACGTAAAGCTTGATTGCGTTTGCGCAATTGGTATTTGCGGTCGGCCATCCCAAAAGCTATTCCTTCCAACATTCGATCTTCTTGTTCAAGATATAACTTTAGATGAGACCCACTAATAACTTTTGGCGGCCACGATTGTTTTACCTCGGAGAAAAGGACGGGAGGAGAGTTTTCATTGCCATAGGGCTCAAAAAGTTCTAAAGAGGCAAGAAGGTCATAGGTTAAGTCTACAAATTCTCCATGAGCATCTATGTAGATCTTTGGAAATACATCTTGATCACGAAGGGTTGAATTTGCAGTATGGATAAATCTTTTCTTAAAACGTTCGATATTTTCTTCTTTTATCGTTAAACCAGCGGCAAAATCATGCCCTCCATAGTTTATAAAAAGATCCGCACATTTTTTGAGCACTGATAGGAGGGGAAATTCGGGTATGGTTCGGATGGAGCCTTTTCCAACCCCATTCTCAATGGCAATTAAAACGGTAGGTCTATTGTATTGCTTGGCGATTCTCGCCGATATAATAGGTATGACGCCCGGATGCCATTCGGTCGAACTCAAAACGATGGCTTTATTATTTCTAGTAATTTCTAGATATTGACCGAGTATTTTTTCTACGTCAAAGGAGACAACTTGTTCAATTTTTTGCCGTTCAATGTTGTATAAGTCCAGCTCTTTGGCTAATGATTCCGCTTTCTGTTCATTGCGCACCAGTAAAAGCTCAACTCCTTTAGTGGGGTCGGCAAGACGGCCTAAGCTATTCATTCGAGGAGCAATTTTCGAGGCAATATCTCCCACATTAAGATTATTGGCCGTTACTCCACATGTTGAAAAAAGCTCAAGCAATCCTACCCTTTTGGTTTTTTGAAGTTGTTTTAACCCATAACGGACCAAGATACGGTTTTCGTCTAAAAGGACCCCCATATCTGCAATGGTTCCGAGGGCAACGATATCTAGAAATGTTTTTAAATCTATTTTTTTGGGAGAAACTTCGTTTTTGGAAACTAAATAATTGGTGATTCCATGAACGAGCTTAAAAGCAACCCCTACTCCGGTGAGGTCGCGATTTGGATAAGTTTGCTGATAGAGTTTTGGATTGAGTGTTGCCAGGCAGGTAGGAATTTTTTCTGTAGGTTCGTGATGATCCGTAATAATGACATCAATATTGTGGCTCGATATTTTTTGTATTTCTTTTGATGAGGTAATTCCACAGTCGACAGTGATCATCAAAGAACACTGATTCTCTTTAGCATAGTCGAT
This sequence comes from Chlamydiales bacterium, assembly GCA_049281295.1. GTDB lineage: Bacteria > Chlamydiota > Chlamydiia > Chlamydiales > JAAKFR01 > JBAPRV01. The sequence continues at coordinate 7,694 of JBAPRV010000010.1, read as the reverse complement.
AGCATCTAGGAAATAATATTCTCGTTGCAAGGACTGGTTAGGGACATAATATTTTACTTTTCCTCCTAATTTTTTTAAAAATTCGGCAAGTAGAGCTGTCCCGGTCATCCCGTCTACATCGTTGTCCCCATAAATTAAAATTCCTTCTGATTTTTTGAGGGCATCGACAATGCGACGAACCGCTTTTGGCATATCCAAAAACTTATTGGGGTCATATAGATCTGGGAGTTTTGCGTACAAATATCGATGAACAGAGTCTAATGTTTTAAAGTTTCTAGAAACCAGAATCTGGGCTGTAATGGGGTGAATCTTAAACTCTTTTATAATGCTTTGAAGCAAAGTAGGGTCTTGTTGCGGGTAGATCCAAACAGGTGCATTTGGTGCAGATATCGCCATAAATATTTCAACTCACCTTATGCCTATTTGGAAAATCCATTTGCTGTGGACTAGTGCATTTTGTTTAAACAAAAAGTTTATAGTGGTTTAATTTTTAAACGATAAAATCGGCCGCAAAATTTTTGCTTGGAGCAAAGTGTGAAGAACGAAACGACCTCAAAAAGTCGGTGAGCTCAAACACAAAGTTCCATGTAAAAAGATGCATATGGGTTTTATCATTTAAAATTTAATCCAGTATAAGCCCTTTTGAGACCTCTGCATAACTTAGGAAACGCCGCTAAATAGTTCTTTCCATCTATCTTTGAAAGTTTCCATTTCCCCCTTATCTCATTGATAATATGAGAAATGTAAATTTTCAAATCTAGCTGAAAAGAGCTCATTTTTCGACATTTCCCAAGTTATGCAGAGGTCTCTTTTCGTATTTCACATTTACTTTAAGCTAATCATAAGAAGAGCAATAGCTAGCAAAATAAAACTCAGGTTTTGATAGCAAAAAAATATGCGAATATCGCTACAATAAGTCGCCTTGTTATACCAAATTTAGTAAATACTATAAACAAAAAGGTTATACTTGTTTTGTAGAGGTGAGCGCTTTGCTCTCTTCCCGTTTATGGAAATAAAGAAGCAGAGGGGCAGCGATATATAAAGAAGAAAACGTACCTATAATGATACCCAATGTCATGATGAGGGAAAAGTTAATGATAGAGGCTCCTCCAAAGAAAAGAAGGGCTAAAAGAACCAGAAGCGTTGTGGTTGAGGTCATGACTGTCCGGCTCAAGGTGGTATTAAGAGCGTGGTTGATGACTTCAGGGAAGGATGTCTTGCGCAAAACCCGAATATCTTCTCGAATCCTGTCAAAGATAATGATGGTGTCATTCAAGGAATAACCCACAATAGTCATCAAAGCGGCAATCACTTGAAGGTCGATTTGCACGCCTTCATAAAAAATATGTACGATAGCCAAGACTCCCAAAGTGACCAGTAGGTCACTGGCCAGGGCGATTGTAGCGCTGATGGCGTATTTAAATTCAAAGCGGAATGTGATGTAGATTAAAATAGCTAATAAAGCGAGCCCGAGTCCAAGCATAGCTTGATTTCTCATAGTGTCTGAAAGCTGGCCGCTCATCTCTGTCCAATGAAGATCAAGTTCTGGCAGTGAGGCAGGGTTAATTTCCAATCCTTGCTTTTCGAGAGCTTCGAGAATCCATACGATGCGCGGATAGCTTTCATAAGAGAAAAGAGGGTTGTCGACGGCAGGCTTTTGATCGATTTGGTAGAAGGGCTCTCCACTTTGCTCCATTCCAATGCCCAGTTGAATACGCAACTGATTTGGTTTATTGAGTTCTTGAATTTGAAGATCACTTGGCGAGGCTCCTGCATTGACAAGTGCATTGAGAGCCTCGGTACGATAATCGGTATTAGCTCTTTCTTGAAGATCCAGGGTTAAGGCGTATCCCCCTGTAAAATCCATACCGAAGATATTTTGTCTCTCCTTTACCAAGAAGAAACCACCGACTAAAATGGCGACTGCTGCAACAATAAAGGCAATTTTTGCTCTGCTTAAGAAATTGAATTTAGTTTGGCCGAAAAGACGAGCCATATTTAAGGTATTATGCTTGGGGTTTTGGACCCATCCTGCAAAAAAGAATCGGGTCATAAACAGAGCCGTAAACATGGAAGAGACGATTCCAATAATCAACGTAAGGGCAAATCCTTTAATCGGACCTGAATCAAAATTTAAGAGAATTAAAGCAGCTATAATAGTGGTGAGATTAGAGTCCATAATAGCGCTAAAAGCTTTTCGGTAACCGGACTGCACGGCAGAGGGCAGTCGTTTTGAAATGGCAAACTCTTCCCGTATCCGTTCAAAAACGAGCACATTCGCATCGACAGACATGCCGATAGCCAGGATGATACCGGCTATCCCCGGCAATGTCAGGGCTGCATCGAGGTTTTGTAGTGCTGCCCAAATGATCAACAAATTGAAAAGCACGGCAATACATGCAATCAGACCGCTGAAACGGTAGTAACTGCACATTAAAACGAAAACCAGAGAGACTCCTAAGACGACTGCGATAATGGCTTGTGTTCGCTGTGCTTTACCAAGATCGGGGCTGATGTTTTGCTCGGAGAGGATACGAGGTGTGAAACTCAGGGATCCTGCTTTTAGGTCTGCTGCCAGTTGATTGATTTCTCTTTGAGAAAAATGACCGGTAATACGGGCTCTGTCACGCAACGGTTGGGTTAATGTGGGGGCGTTTATAATCGAGTCGTTCAGGATAACTGCCATTCTCCAACCTTGCCCTTTGGAAAAGGCTTCGTTGGGGGTTCCGGCGATTTTTTCTTCGGAAAACTGTGAGGTCCAACTATAAAAATCGTCTCGTGGGTTGATTCTTTGTCCTTCTCGACTCACAAAAGAGCTTTTTACTCCAAAGTTTAGGATATTCCCTTCCGAGGGGTCGTATCCTGTTTGGACATCTGTTAAGTTAACTCCTTCAAGAGCCCAGTTGCGGAAAACAATGAGCAGTGGATAGGTCTGTCCCTGCCATTCGCTAATATCAGAACCTCTGTAGTGCGCCACAGCAGAAAGAGAGTCGTCAAAAGCGCTTGAGGCAGGAGGAGCTCCTTTGGGAGGAGCAAAGCGAAGGCCATGCTCGTATAGCAGGCGGGCGTGAGCGCTTAAGGGATTAAACTCTTCAGGGTTTTCTGGATCGCCTCCCAAGTGTTGCCAGGCGATTTCGTTGATGCTTGTGATGTCGGTGCGGCTGGTTATGACAGCTTCATTCCACACCTCTTCAAGAAATATATTTATAGCTTCAGCAAGAGTTGGATTATTGGGAGTGAATTTTTCATTTACGACGTGAAAATACATAGCGGAAGCTTGGATCAAGTCGGAAGCGGTCATTCCTTGCTGTCCGGGAAAGTCAAGAACTATAGTGGGCCCTTCGATTCGAATTCCAACTTCTGAAACCCCTAATCTATTAACCCGCTGATAGAGCTCATTCACGGCTTGCTTCAAATCGTCTTCATTGGTAATGGCTTGGTTGCTCTGATCTCTCAATCCTATCCGTACTGTTTTTCCTCCCGAAAGATCAAGCCCCCATTTTAAAATTTTTCGCTCATCACCTCGGAAGTATTTTGCAAAGCTGAGTTTGAGGTTGTTCCATAATGCATTTTGTGTGGGCTTGGGGATCGTTAAACGCATGTTAGGATCGACGCTCACCTTAGCTTGACGATATTCGTCATGCCATTTGAGCAGATCTTCGTGAGTTTGAGTCTCAATTTTGTTTAAAGTGAGTAGCCTTTGCTCTACATCGGTAAATTCTAAGACAGCATATTGTTTGCTCCCTTTGACCGAAAAGTTTTCTCGTGTCGCAGCTATTAGATAGCTATAATAATTATCTAATTCAAAAATGTAATCGTCTTTATATGCAGCTGGAAGATCTGAAATAGCAGCAGGATAGCCTATGAAGTCGTTTTGACGAAGCAGCTCTTGCAAAGATCGGAACTGTTTTTCAAAAGTTTCTTTTTCAGGGCTTTGAGGTAAATTTTCATATTTTTCACGAATGGTATTGAGTCCACGAGCCACAATATAGATGGAGCCTTTGCGAAAGTCCTCGTGCTCTTCGCTTTCAGTGGCAGGAGCAAAGATGAAAATCCCTAGCTTTTGTTCTTCAAGGGGAAGATTTTTAAAAGTCGAGTAGTCATAAATCGGGTAGTTTTCTTGTGAAAACTCTCCTTCGGAGGGCTGCCATTCTGTCGTTAAAAGATGAGATAGAGTTTCGGTTTGCATGTCTGCTACGGCCCCGATATCTAACAGCAGCAAGCTTGAGCTATTGGTCAGATTATTTAAGGCTACCTCAAAATTTGAAAGAGAGGGGGTTATAGTCTCGTCTGCATTGCGGGAAGCTGCGGCTATTTCAGCGAAAATAAGTTGATTCAATTTTTCAATCTGAATAGCTTCTAGCTCAGTCTCAGCCTTTTGCTCTCTTAACGCATTGATATCAGGGTAGAGAATAATTCGAAAAGTATCTTTGTTCCAATCAACTTCCAATTTATCTACAAAGGGATTTCGATTCCCCAATTCGAGGGTTTGCACTTTTGATTCGGGAATCGGGGCTTCGGTCAATGTTTTTAGCAGATCCTCTTTTTTTAAAGGGGAGTGCCCCTTCTCAAAAAGAGCGGTATTGCGCCGTATTATGGTAGCTGCAGCATCCACACTATTTTTTTGACTTTCATACACCCCCAATTGCTGTTGTTGGCCGACATCGAGAAGCTCTCCCTCTTTCTGCAGCCGGCTCTGTTCTTCCTTAATCGCAGTGATTTGATTGTTGAGCTTTCCGCTTATCTGTTCGAGCTTGCCGATAAAGGCGTGTACCAAGTCGCTATGATTCTCCTCGGGTGTAGAGATTTGAGTGAAAGAGGCAAAATATCGTTGAGTAATTGGGCTATGGTCGCCAAATGCGTTTTCATATTCGACAATATTGCGGGCTAGACGGATGACCGCTTCGTCCGGGCTCTGCCCTTTTGCTATCTGGGATAGCACAGTTGCTGGTTCGCTTGTGCCTCCGAAGCTTTCAGCAAGTTGGATCAGCCGATCATTGATTAATTCTCTATATTCTAAGGAAACTTCTCCCCCTTCTATTACTTTCGGAACAAAGTGAAAATAAGTCGCGGCTTTATCGGGATTAAAATGAACCCCGATGCGCCTTTGTACCGTAACCGTGGTTGAGGCTTGGTCAAATGCGCTGGAAGCAGGAGAGAGTTGAGCGGGGACGAAAGGGATGAGTGCCCCTGCTCGAATAAGAGTTTTGGAGAACAAAGCCGCCTCTTTGGGCTTTTGAAAAACTACTTTGGCCAGCCGGGGATCTTCAGGATCAATTGAAATTTCAAGGGGCTTTAGACCCAGATTTTTGCTTTGAGCTTTGAGCCAGGATAAGGTAAAGCCTTCAAGGCTATTGACTCTGTGGATAATAGCTTGTGCAACTTTGCCCGCTTCTTTTTCATTAATGGGCTTTTTTAGGGGGTTAGAATAGTAAAAAATGGTTGGAAGAATATTATAAACAGCAAGAACTATGACTCCTAAGATCAGACAAAGCTGCCACCACTTTCGTTTTTCCATTGTTTCAATCTCTATCTTTAATTTGGGCTATACAATATCACTCTGATTGGAATCTGTCAAATAGGAGCGGTGTGCTAAAAACATATTTTTCAGTAGAGTTTATCTTAAATTTTGTCTATCCTGTCTCGGGTAGATTCAAGTTTTGAGTAGCAAAAAAAATAAGATAACGTGTTTTCTGGATGTCCTACCTCTCAAAAAATCCCATTTTTTTCAGAGGAAGATCTAGCTTTAGTTCAAGAAAATAGAGTTCCACGGCACGTGGCGCTTATCATGGACGGCAATCGTCGATGGGCTAGGAAGCGAATTCGATCTAAGATTACAAATCCTTTAAATGGCCACTGGGTAGGTGCTCAGGCTCTTTCTTCTGTTCTAGAAGCTTCCTCCTATCTCGGGATTAAAATATTAACTGTATATGCTTTCTCAACAGAGAATTGGTCCCGCTCTCCTCGAGAGATTAATACTCTTTTTCGCATATTTGAGGCATTTTTGAAGGAGAATCGGCAAAAAATGGTCGACGAAGGGGTGCATTTCGAGATAATCGGAGATCTTGGCCCTATACCCAATTGGCTTAAAGAAGAAATTTTTTTGTCCATGGAAGCGACTGCTAAGGGCACTAACATTCGCTTTGTTGTGGCTATGAACTATGGGGCAAGAGATGAAATGCGTCGAGCTATTACCGCGATGGTGGAAGAGGCAGAAGCCGGGAAGCTGAGGAAAGAAGAGATTTCCGAAGAGCTGATCGGCAGTTATCTCGATACAGCTTCCTTTGAAGACCCTGATTTATTGATCCGCACAGGGGGGGCCATGCGGATTAGTAATTTTCTTTTGTGGCAGCTTGCCTACACAGAAGTTTATGTGACAGAAGTACTATGGCCTGATTTTACTCCTCATGATTTGATAACAGCCATCGTAGATTTTCAAAAAAGAGAGCGGCGTAGAGGACACTGACAGCCCAAAGAGATATTTTGCTATATAGGCTCCCTACACAAGTAAAAACGCCTTTGATCTTCTTTGAGATTATTGATATGGTGGCTTATTAAAAATTACTTATTTTAGATGAAAGCCTTTTCAAATCGTCCACAACAGCTTGATCTTGCCTATCGTTTCTTAATCAATGGGTTAACTGCTTTTTTAGTGGCAATTTTTATCTTTTTCGGCATTTATTACCCATTTCGATGGATTTTTGCTGCGGCAGCTTCTGCCATTGCCGCTGTAGCTCTTTGGGAATATGGTCAACTTGTAAAAAAAAAGGAGCTCCATCCAGCAATAGCTCTGGGCATTGTGGCAATGATTTTATATATCTTTGCCATTTTTGTTAAAACGCAGGATTTCTTCTCTCTTTGGGAGCCTTTCTGGCATCAGCTGCCGGAAATTATTTTAGGACTAACCTTTTTAAGTTGTTTTATCTACTTTTTCATAGTGGGGAAATCGCCCATAACTAATATTTCTACCACTTTCTTTGGGATTATTTATATTGGAATCCCCTTAGGAACGATTATTAGAATTCTCTATCTTTTTACCTTCTTGGGGATGGAGGTGAATCCATATATGGGGACGTGGTGGATTATATATTTATTTTTGGTAACCAAGAGCGGGGATGTGGGAGGATATTTTTTTGGCCGGTATTTAGGTAAACGGAAGTTGGCGGTCAATCTCAGCCCTAATAAAACCTTGGAAGGGAGCTTGGGAGCTCTTTTGGCTTCAACGGTTGTCAGCTTGCTTTTGTGTGTTTTAGCGAGAACCGTGTTTGAAAAATTCACATATATTCAATCTCTATGGTTAGGGATTTTGATAGGAGTTTTGGGACAGGTTGGCGATTTAGCCGAATCTTTTTTAAAGCGGGATGCCAATGTGAAAGATAGCAATACCATTCCCGGGGTGGGGGGGATTTTGGATATGGTCGATTCACTGCTTTTTACGGCTCCTGTTGTGTACATATTTTTAAGAATACTCTATACTTAACGCTTATGATTATTACTATCGATGGTCCTGCCGGAACCGGAAAAACAACTGTTGCTAGACGGATTGCTGAAAAGCTAAATTATCACTATTTCGATACAGGAGCGATGTATCGTGCCGTTACCTATGGTGTTCTCAAGGAAAATATCGATCTTAAAGACCACGTTACGCTGAATGAATTTCTGGATAAATTTCAGTTCGATATTCGTATTGAAAA
>JBAPRV010000009.1:0-4064 GCA_049281295.1 Chlamydiales bacterium | reverse complement strand
AAAGAAACTATCAAAATGTATTCAAACCTTGCAGAAGCAATCGATCACACTTTTTTGGAGTTTTGCAGATGACTAAAAAATTAAATTCAAAACACTATACAACACAAATCTTTTAACTTAATCTCATTCAAAATTGAATCTGGTATTTCTTCATCAATGGTTGGAATTCTAGTAAAAGTGCTTTTTTTCCCATTCACATAATAACTTTCTTCAGATTGTGGAAGAATCAAACCAGTTTTAAATTCATACAATTTTTTAATATTTGCTTCTTCAGGTAAAAGTGTAAAAAAATTACCAGATTTAAAATCCAATAAATCTAACAATTTTGAAGATAATTTATTTACATCGTCTAATGAATCATAAGTAAATTTCCAATCAGCATCAAAATCTAGAACATGCTTATGCAACTGTCTCATTATTTTGGCTCCCAAGTTCCGTCTGTTGACTTTGCCGCTCGATGAGAGCCATTGCAAGCTGGCTCCTGTTGTGGATATAAATGCGAAGCATCATCATTTTTATGAACGGGATTTCCATCTTTATCCAAATATTTGTCCCGCTTGCTTCTACTATTAAGATTATATCGATGGTAATGATCATGAGCTTCATGTCCTGGCGCACCCGGCTTTCCTTTATCGTATCGGATTTTCTCTCCTTTATTTTTATTTTCAAACTCTCTACTACTTGACTTGTCTTTCAATAGTCTTTGGAGTATTTCCTTGTTCTTACCTGTCTTTGCAAATATCCTGCTCCAAAACAGGGTGTGCGGAAATTCCTAATACATGAAAATCTCCACTCAACAATTTTTTAGCATTGACAAGTGATTCCCTGATATCTTAGTTGGAGCCATCAATGACTCTCATATCCCACGATAATAATTGCTTTTTAAAATTATTCAGACAATTTTTCCCAAAAGATATACCCTTCACCATCGTAAGCTCCAGTGATAATAAATTTTGCATTATCGCAAATTCTATCCATTATCTCATTATCGAGTGCAAGCGGGAAATCTATTCGGTCAAAACAAATAACGAGTGCCAAACCTCTCTCGACTTTCTTATAGTTCTATAGATTTCTTCTATCGAATTGTTTTTATCCAAAAAATAATAGACTTCCTTCTCATAAGGTTCCATTTTAACGTTTTTAATATGTGCATGAGGATTCCCTGGTTCAAGCATATAATGCTCTATAACTGCATAGTTTTGTTCGTCTTTATTTGTATAGGCAGAAATAATTTCGCTGCATTCTCTGTCCATAGTTCTAATCTGTTGCGGATGAAAATGTTCAGACACTCCCTCAATTCTATAGGTGTGCGTACCGTAAGGAATTGGAGGAATAATGCCTCCGTATGAAAAGGCATAAAGTCGACTTATTACAGCATTAGATGGTAAATAAGTATAAAAAATCCCTGCATGAAAATTAGTTTTTTTAACTATTTTCTGAGACAAAGTCTTTTTACATTCAATATGGTCAATAAAATAAGCAATTGTTTTTTCAAAATCAAGGTAATGCTTTTCTATTTCTCGCCTCATTTCCACTCCCAAGTTCCATCGGTATTCAACCTGGCTTCTCCCTCTGGGCCTTTGTAATCCCAATGAGGTTTATGGCTAGGATTGTTGAAATCCGGATGTAAACTTTCGTCTGTATTGGGATTATACCAATACTGTTCCCAGGTAATTAGCATTTTTATTTTGTTCTCTCCAATTTCTAAATCAAATATATTGCAATGATCATATATCATTCTGAAAGCACCGTAAAAAAAGTTTCATTTTTCTTTATGTTTTTAATTTTTTTTAACCAATCGGATTCCTGCCTTGTTAAGTCTTTTCCACCATGCTTCCACGTACTATCAGAATTCAGTGCCGAGCCATCCTTAAAATGAACATGATCTTTTTCAAATACTCCACGACCTTTGTCTACTCTCACTCGTACATTTGATTTTTATTATTTAATTCCTCAATATTACGGAACTTATTTTTAAGCGCTTTAATCACTCTATTGTCCTTTGAATAAATTTCCCAAAAAGCACAGTCAACTAATTCAATAACAATGTTGCAGTTTTTATGCATTTCTTCTTCACTTGCATAACGCTTTAATAAATTTACATTCACACAACCCAATAAAACAATTTCATAAATTTGAGAAAAATTTTTGGACAATGCTAAGAGATCTTTCCAACTAACGGATAAACCTCTTTCAGATTTATTGATCTTTTTTTCTAACTCTTGAATAGAAATATTTGCTCGGGGATTAAGAATACCATCCAAAAATAAAATAGACCAATTTAGGGCATCTCCTCCAAAAACTTCTTGCAAGATATCAGCAAGTTTTATATGAGAAACCCCATTTTCGTAATCTCGAACTCGTATCCATCTTCCGTTCATGCGTACTCCCATTCTGGCACGGGTTCTGGATTATCCCTTTCTGGCGTTCCTCCTGTTTCATTGTCTTTGTATTTATGCTGGTGTGGATTAGTGTGTTCTTCTGGTCTACCATGATCAGTAAAATCTATATCTCGAACGGGTTTACCATCCTTATCAAACTCACGAGCTTGAGGATATTTTCCTTTACTGCCTGTTCTTGTTCCAAGTTGGCTGTGAGGAGCATCTGTATCTGGAATAGGAACGCCATAATCATCTCTAGGAAGGGGTCTATCCGGGACGTATATATCAGAATTTCTCCAAATTGATGTTAAAGTATGTAAACCACCTTCTGAAAATGTATAAGGGCTCCCAAAAGCATCTGCAGCATATTGAGTAGATTTGTATAAACCCCAACAACCAATCCCAACAGCAATCGCATCCACACAAATCTGTATAGCTGCTGGAGTGAAAAGTAGAGCAAATGGAATACATGCCATAAATAAGAATTCACCATCAGGGTCATAGTAAGAAAAAGGATTGTTAAGCGCATACTGATAAAGATTAAGACTATCAGTGAAACCGGCTGGATCTGTTGTCAACCATCTCCCAAGATCGGGATCATAGTCACGTTTACCAAAATAGATGATATTGAGATCTGGATCAAAGCGTTTTGCTGCATAACGCCACGGATTGTCATCAAGCCGATTGTACTTCTCTTCTCCAAAAGCTGTAAACTCATATCGATTGACTACCTTTTTGGAAAATGGATCGATTAATCGACAAATATTGCATTGAGCATCCATAAGTGGAGCTAATGTTATTGTACCTAACTCTATTGAGACTGTAATCGGTACTTTCGAATGAGTCTTTGCCCCTAGAACTCTAAAATTTTTGAGCGTACCATCAGAGGTCAGCGCCCCTATTTCTTGCTGACCATCATAAAGATAGTTTTCTCGATCAACTTCTTGCCATGCAGCAAATTTTTTATTGAATTTGATCTTAGTAAGTCGACGTCCAAGAGGGTCATACAAAAACTGAATCTTCTTATCACCAAAGGTTGCTTCTCGCAAACGATTTAAGGAGTCATATATATAATGGACATCTCCTTTTTGGATTTGATTACCATTCAAATCATAGGTTTGATCTGCTAGTTCATTTAAATGGTTGGTCTGGAAGTATTCATTATCTTTTTGAATTCGATTATGTACTGAATCGTACCCAAAAGTCTGATCATCTTCTGAAACCAGCTGCGAAAGATCATCATAGGCATAAGAAGTTAATTGATTATCTAGCATATTAAGAATTAAGTTGTCACATTCATCATATTTGCATTTTTGAGAGAAATAAGGAGAGATAATTTCTGCTTGCCGACCTTTGAGATCAAAGTGATGATTGATGTTTCCCGAATCAAAAATCATCTTTTCAGAAAGTACGTTCCCGTCGAGGTCGTAGATTTCATAGCCATGGCTATAATGTAATTTTCCGTCTGTGCCGAATCGATCGACTTTTCTTAAGAAAAGAGGATCGTAGGTATAAATAACAGAACCTACTTTAGATAAATGAAGAGCTGTTGGTCGGTCAAACACATCGTAGCTCTTTTGAACTTCAATATTGCTAGGGAAAATCTCCCGAACTACATTGCCAAATGGATCAACTTCCCGTCGAATGGAAATCTTTTCAACTTCGTCATGAGCTGCAAGAAGC
>JBAPRV010000008.1:0-2662 GCA_049281295.1 Chlamydiales bacterium | reverse complement strand
CACAAGCGTCTTGAAATTATCGCCTACCTCAAAGATTACTGTGTCTATAGACAAGACCACTTCGATCGCAATCCTAAAACCGGAAATATCACACGCAAAGCCATAGCAGATGCCAACAACACCCCTTTCCAAATCACCAAATACACCTATGACAAAAACCAAAACCCTATCCAAGAACAAGTCGGCAAAGGAAAAGAGTGGCGCACCCTCACACGCACCTTTTCGGATGACGGCTTCAACCTAAAACTATCCGAAACCGACCGAGACGGAAAGCTCACATGTTATACTTACATCCCTGACACCAACCTACTGGCTTCAGAGATAGTCTATGAAGAGAGTGCAATACGAAAGCGCACATTTCACTTCTATGATGATTGCGCCGTACATATTAAAACCATCATTGATGATGGGCAAACAGCCGATCCGAATGACCTGGAGGGAGTGACCCTTAGGAAAATCACTAAAATTACCCCCAGACAAAAGAGCCCCTGTTTCGGACTCCCCGAAACAGTAGAAGAGAAAACGATCGACAGCTTTGGCAACGAAAAATTATTAAAAAAAATATCCTACGTCTACCACCCTTCGGGAAAAATTCATAAAGAGCGCCACTACGACGCCAACAACACCCATTGCTATACGATTACCCACACCTATGACGGACAAGAGCGGCTCACCTCTACAACCGATCCCCTCGGTTTCAAAACCACCTTTACCTACGACCAGAACAACAACCTCACCTCCATTTCAGGTCCAAGGCCCGATCAACACCGGGAAATCACCTACGACAAAGCCAACCGGCCCATCCGCATTGCAGAGTGGCAGAGCGACGGAACCATTCTAATCACCGAAAAAAAATACGACAAACTAGGTCAAGTCATAGAAGAGATTGACCCCTGCAAAAATCGGACTAGTTATCGGTACGACGTCTTGGGAAGAGTGATCTCTATCCATCATCCTGACGGAGGCATAGAGCTCAAAGAGTACGACATTGTTGGGAACCTCATCAAAGAGATAGACCCGGAGGGGCATGAAACACGAAAAACCTACAACCCATTTTCCCAGCCCCTCTCCATTTACCATCCCGACGGATCCGAAGAGCATTTTACCTATCACCCTACAGGCACCCTTCGCTCGCACACAGACAAAAACGGAGCCACCACCTTTTATACCTACGACATTTTCGATCATCCCATCAAAGCCGAAACTTATTCCGATTCAGGCCAACTTCTTAAAACCATCACCTCCACCTGGTCAGCTTTTAACAAGCTATCAGAGACCGAGGGCAATCGAACTACCGTCTATACCTACGATTATGCCGGCAGAAAAACAGACGAACAGACCGCCTACCAAGGCACCGGCTATCATTATGACAAACTTGGCAGGCTTACCCTCATCCAAGAGGGAGACACTTCGATTATTGAAGAGTTTGACGCAAACGACCGTCCCCTCCAGACAAGAACAGAAACCTCAGGGATCCTCCAAACCAAAGAAGAGTATAGATACGACCAAGCAGGGAATCAAACGCACAGAATCCATGCATCAGGATGCACAGAGACCCTCTTTAACACCCAAGGCAAACCCTTAAGCATCAAAGACCCTCTAGGATTTACCACCCATTTTTCTTACACCTATCACAACCAGCTTGTCCAAACAACCCTCGATCCAAAAGGGATACAAACCATTTCCATCTACAATTTTCGCAACCAAGAAGTGAAGCGCGTAAAAAAGAACAAGAATGGAGAAGTGATCCAAAGGTATGAAAACAGCTACGACAAAAACGGGAATCGCATTCAGCTCATCCACACCATTTTTTTAGGTAACCGCATCATCAAAACCATAATCCATCTTTGGGAATATGGCCCGGGAGATCGGCTAGAGCGCTTTATAGAAGCCGGAGAGAGAGAAACACGCTACCACTACGACCCAAAAGGGCGGCTCAAAACCCTTATCAAACCCGATGGCACTGTCTTAGAGCACGAATACGATGAGCTAGGACGCCTGGCACGATATTTTTCACACGACTTTGACTATTATTACACCTATGACCTCAACGACCAAGTGACCTCGGTTTACGACAAAATCACGAATAGAACAACTACAAGGCAATACGATCCATTAGGTCAAATACAGCAAGAAACCCTGGCAAGCGGACTTACCCTTGCCAACACCTATGACAACAGAGGGAGACGAACTACCCTTACCCTTCCCGACACCACCACAATCCACTACGCCTACAACGGCGCATACCTCTATTCAGTCACACGAGACAGCTACACCCACACCTATACAGAACGCGACCTACAAGGAAAGATCATTCATGCTCACCTTCCGGTAGGAGAAATAGAGATAGAGAGAGACCCCCTCAGCCGCTATAGCAACTACATAGCTCCTTACTACAGAGCAAACTACCAAAACGGCTACGACCCTAACGGCAACCTAGTCCATTACACGTATCACGATCTTCTTGGAGAGGTAGATTCCGACTATTCATATGACGATCACGATCAGCTGATTGCGGAGAACGAGCACACCTATCTCTTTGATTCCCTCCACAACAGGCTAAAAAAAGACACCTACGATCACGAAGTAAATGCACTTTGCCAGATAACCAACGACGGGCAAACCCATTACACATACGACGTCTGCGGCAACCTCATCTCGG
>JBAPRV010000007.1:0-4430 GCA_049281295.1 Chlamydiales bacterium | reverse complement strand
AAGGGGTGTTGTTGGCATCTGCTATGGCTTTGCGTGTGATATTTCCGGTTTTAGGATTGCGATCGAAGTGGTCTTGTCTATAGACACAGTAATCTTTGAGGTAGGCGATAATTTCAAGACGCTTGTGGTCATCAAAATGGTAATCGACCCGGTTGTCTTCGGCGTCGATGACCTGTGTCATGTGGCTGTTATAGGTATAGCGGCCGATAGGGCACATCTCTCCATTCGGGCCGACGGGAGCGTGCTGGGAAGTGACTTTACCCTCTGCATTATATTCAGTGGTGAGGATGCGGCCGTCAGGTTTAGTGAGGGTGTGGAGATTATTATTGTCGTAGGCATAGGAGGTAAGAGGCTGGCCTGCCTTTTGACAGGAAGCGAGGTTAATGGGGCTTTTACCGACGTGTTGGATAATGGCGGTACGGTTGTCGCTGCCGGTGATTTCAATGCCGGCGACTTCATTGTGTTTGGTTCTATGGTATTTGAAGGTCATGGAGCCAAGCACTTTGGTTTTATCGGCGTTATAGGCAGTGATGGAGCTTAGTAGTTTAGGGAGAGGAAAATTCTGCGTGTCTTCTTTCCAGTCGGTATAATCATAGACAAGGATGTTGCCGTTGGGAAGCTTCTCTTCGGTAATCGGAATGTGGTAGGGTGTCCAGGTGTTGGGGAGGACGCGCCAAAGTTTCTCGGACCATCCGAGCCAGTTGCCTTGTTTTTCTCTCCAATGGACGTAATGTGTCCAGCGGTGCATGGCTGATTTAAAATGCCGTACGCGTCCACTTCCGTCGGTAATAGTGCCTCGGTATACGAAGCGATGTTTGTCCTTGGGATCGCCGACTCTGTCATAGTTGATTTTGGTGTTGAGCGGATGGGTGGTGCCGTCAGATTGAAGGGCTAAAAAGCTTTTGGGAACTTGAAAATCGAAGAGATGGTAGCTGTCGGATGAACGTTTGAAAGAGCAGACACTGCCGTCTCTATCCCCGATACTGGCAAAGATCTCCTGCTGATCCCATTCGAGATTGGCCGTGAAGAAGCATTCGGGATTGTAGCGCCAGGTGGCATAACGGGGATCGTAAGGGGCGTTGGAGTTGTAAAATCTACGCGCCGATAAAGGCTGGGAACCGGCCACAATAAGATCGGTCTCTTCCTCGTAGTAGTCGCCCGTAATGGGGTTGACCTTGGGCATGATGCGGTTATCGGTTGAAGTGAGAAAGTAGTTTTGCCGTTTGTCAAGAATATGCTCCGATTTGGATGCCTTAAAATCAAATGCATATTCCTGAAAATCTTCTGCATCGGCAAATAAAAAACTGGAGAGAAACAGGATGAGTACGCATGCTGATTTGTTCATCGAAAGCCTCAAAAAATAACTCGAGGAACAAATTTAAATAAATTTTAAATTTACAGAAAGATAAAAATTGCTTGAAAATTAAAAACTGAAGTCAGCGAGATTGAGCGCAATCTTTCCGCCAAAAAATCGGGCTTGATTTGTAAAATTTTGAACTTATTCTGCTATAGTAAGCTGGCCGATAAAGGTCTGATGGTTGCAACTGTGCAAAGTAGCTTGCTGCATGGTGCCTATCAGTGAGTCCTCACCCTCAAAAAGGACACTGCGCCAACATCTTGTAAGGCCTTTTAAGTATCGAGCATCTTTGCTGCGCCTTTCAACTAGCACTTCTACTTCTTGTCCTAACATCTCTCGCATAAGTCGAGATGCAATCTCAGAGTGCAGATTGAGCAGGCGGGCATGACGATCTTTTTTTACTTCCTCGGGGATATCATCAGCCCACCGTCTGGCCGGGGTTCCCTTTCGCGGACTGAAGGTATAGAGAAAAGCGTTCGCGTATTCGATCTCTTTCATTGCCTCATAGGTTTCCATGAACTCCTCTTCAGTCTCAGTAGGAAATCCAACAATCATATCAGTTCCTAGAGCGACATTGGGAACAAGCTCTCGAAGCAGTTGCACTTTTTCCATATACTCTGCTTTTTTGTAGATCCTGTGCATTTTGCGCAAAATACGGTCGCTGCCTGCTTGCAAAGGAAAATGAACATGTTCGCAGAGTGAGCGAAGATCGCGAATTGCTTCCATCAGCTGAGGGGTGATATCTACCGGATGGCTCGTTAAAAAACGGACCCATCCAACTCCCGGAATCTTGTCTATTTGATAAAGCAGGTCATGAAAAGCGGTGTTCCACTCAGGGCAGTCCTTCCCATAACTATTGACATTTTGTCCCAGTAAGGTGATCTCTTTATATCCTTGATCCACAAGCTTCCGGCACTCTTCAAGAATGTGGTCAGGGTGTCTGGAAACTTCGGGTCCTCGTGTATAGGGAACCACACAGTAGGTACAATACTTGTCGCAGCCTCGGATAATCGGGACATAGGCTTTATATTTATCCTTACGTTGAGCCACGCTATAGTCGAGCTCCTGCGTAAATTCATCGTCCGTTTTCAAAGTTTGCTCACCGGTGTGGAGTACTTCATCCAAAACAGCGTTGAGATCGTGAATATTGTTTGTTCCCAGAACAAAACCGACATGCGGCAGTTTTTGAAACAAGCTCTCCTTTTTGGAATTGGCCATGCATCCGGTGACCCCAATGACTCGGTTCTCTCTTTTTTGCCGCCCAAGTTTGCCTAATTTCCCCATCACTTTCCTTTCCGCTAGATCACGAATCGAACAGGTGTTGTAAATAAGCAGATCGGCACTCTCTTCATGTTCGGTTTGCGTCAGCCCGCGTTGAGTCAAAATACCCGCCATGACCTCTGTGTCCATTTCGTTCATCTGGCATCCGTAAGTGCGGATATAAAATTTTTTTAGTTCCTTCATCAATAATCTCTTGAAATAATTGAGCGGTTATCTTATCTCATAAGAGTCATTTTTTCAAAGACGGCATGTTAGCATTCCTCAAATTATTACACGTTGTTTTTATATTTAGCTGGATGGGAAGCCTTCTGATGCTAACTCGTTTTTTAGGGTATCAAACCAAAGAGGCTCCAGAGATTGGCGCCATCAGCAAACGGATCTACTTTCGTATCGATCTTCCTTCCATGATTCTGGCGGTAACAACAGGATTAATCCTGCTTTTCGTCAATGGAGTGAATTTTAAAGCAGGATGGATCCATATGAAGCTTACCTTCGCCTTTTTTTTGATTGTATGCGATCTGGTCTGCGGCTGGGAGATTGCCAAGTCGAGCCGAAAGTCTAGATGGGTGTACCAGGTGCTGCATGGCATGACAGCACTTTTTTTATTTATGGTTTTATTTAGCATCTATATTTTAAAACCTTAAGCATTACCGGAGTTAAAATTTTATTTTAGTTGGAAAAAAAAGTCACTCCTTCTATCATCCCTACCTATTTAATATAGGTATTCCATGGAGAGAAAAAAAGAGACCACGACTACGATGCTGAAGCAAGGCAAGGAGCCTGCCTGGTATATTTTTGATGCCTCCGGTAAAACGCTGGGTCGTTTTTGCTCGGAGATTGCCAAAATTCTTCGAGGAAAGCACAAGCCCACTTTTACTCCTCACATAGACAGTGGGGATGGGGTGATTGTGATTAATGCGGAGAAGATTTACGTGAGTGGAGCCAAAGAGGCTCAAATACTCTATCATTATTATACCGGCCATATTGGGGGGATGCGGAAGATCCCTTATCGGAACATGATAGCAAAAAAACCTGACTATATTATTTGGCATGGCGTGAGGGGAATGATGCCCAAATCGCGTCTTGGCAAAAAGCAGATGCGAAAGTTACGTATTTTCAAGGGCGAGGAGCATGGCCATATAGCTCAACGTCCCATTAAAATAGAAATTTAAATTTAAAGGAAATGCGCATGGCAAAGACAATCCAAGAGACAGTAGCTACAGGACGGCGCAAGAGAGCCGTGTCTAGTGTTCGCCTTCGACCTGGAAGTGGAAAGATCGATGTAAATGGGCGTCCTTTTTCAACCTATTTTCCTCTAGAGATTCAGCGAAAAACCATAATGGCTCCACTTGATATGCTTGAGAAGAGCGAAAAGTACGACCTGATTATTCGTATTAATGGAGGAGGCATTGAAGGACAAGTAATTGCTACCCGTCTGGGAATCGCTCGAGCGCTTGTTAAAGAAGACGAAGCGCTTAAACAAAATTTCAAAGGAGAAGGCTTTTTAACGCGTGATCCTAGGAAAAAAGAGCGGAAAAAGTATGGGCGGAAGAAAGCCCGTAAAAGTTTTCAGTTCTCCAAGCGTTAAAAGAATCCCCCCTCCTCTTTACCTTGGAGTTCTCCCTTTTGGTTGGGTAACCAACCAAAAGGGATTTTTTATTTTGGGGGATTTTTGGCTTCACTTGGAAGATCGGTCGCTCGCTGTATGTAACTATCGAGGCGCTTGATGGTGCTCTGAGATAGATAAAGTCCGTGCTCTATATGTGGAAATGACGGAAGAATTTTTGCGCAG
>JBAPRV010000006.1:0-10276 GCA_049281295.1 Chlamydiales bacterium | reverse complement strand
TCCCAGCACCGGCTGAGTTGATCGCGGGTGATTGAAAAAGCATGTGTATTTAAAGTTAGCAGCTTAGCAACTTGTTGCAGCCCTTTAATCTCTTCTCTGTAATGGAAAACAGAGTGTTGCATCGCCTCGGGAGAAAAATGAGGATGCGAGAAGTGATTTTTTACAAAAGCATCCACATCTTGAATAAAAGATTCGCTGATTTCCCGAATCATCTTTTTTCTAGGAGGAAAGACAAAATCTCCTAATAGAGATAATCGACGAAAAAACTTATTTTTTTGGCGTATTCTCATCTCCGTTTTGATCAGTTCCTTACGAAGACCATTCACTCGAGAGGAAAACCTGTTTAAAATATTCAATTCTCTTTGAAGCTTTTCGTAATAGGGAAAACGCTCTTTCAAAGTTTGTAATTGTTCAGGAAGCTCAAGTGAGGGAGAAGTTTTTATAACACCGTTTTGGTCATCTTCAAACTGTTTTATTTCTCCTTCAAGCGCCGAGATCGCAAGGTCGATTTGCTCCATCGCAAAGGCTGATTCCCCATCCAGCATGCTTTTTAGCCTCCGTCCCTCTCGTGTAAGCTCGACATATTCGCCCCATAATAGAGAGCGAAGAGGTGGGGAAAGGGGTTCTTTAAACAGGGTGATACAAATTTTTCGAACTTCCCAAAATCCTTTAAAATTAGGAGCTTTTTCCTGAGATAAGGCTGAGCGCATATATTGAATGCTGACCTGAAGTTTTTCTTCAGGATTTGAAAGTGTTTCTAATTGTTTTAGAAGATTGTCCATTGAACAAATTGACAGGAAAACTTTAAGCAGAGATATTAATTTTTCTACAACTTTTAGTCAACTTGGGAGCGAACATGGGTCACAGAATCTCCTTTCAAGAAGGTTTAGAGCTCTTCAAAACATCTCCTTTGGATGAATTAAAAAAAAGAGCTCAGCTCAATAGAAACCAAAAAAACCCGCCTCGCCAAGTGACTTTTGTCCTCGACTCCAATCCCAATTATACCAACATTTGCCATATTGATTGTAGTTTTTGTGCTTTTTACCGCCACAAAGGAGCAAAAGACGCCTATACCAAATCTGTCGAAGAGGTGATGCAGCATATGCAAAAGGCCCGGCTGGCAGGCTTAACCACTGTTTTGCTTCAAGGAGGGGTCAATAAGGATCTAAAAATCGACTATTATGTGGATCTTGTCAGAGAAGCGGTCAAACGTTATCCCGATATCCATCCTCACTTTTTCTCTGCCATCGAGATTTACCACTGCGCCCGGGCCTCTAATCTTTCTTTACGTGAAGTATTGCAGCGCCTTTGGGATGCAGGGTTAAGAACTATCCCTGGAGGAGGTAGTGAAATACTTTCCGAGCGCATACGTAAACAAATCTCCCCAAAAAAAGAGGGATGGGTTGAAGTACACCGCACGGCGCATGAAATAGGCTTCAAAACCACAGCCACCATGATGTATGGCCATATTGAAGAGCCCGAGGACATCGTCCAACATTTAGATACTTTGCGAACTCTTCAAGAGAGTCATGGAGGCTTCACCTGCTTCATCCCCTGGAGTTACAAGCGGGATCGCACCGCACTGCGCCGGCGGGTCAAGCATTGGGCAGGAAAAGATGCCTATTTCAGAATCTTGGCGTTTGCCCGCATCTATCTCGACAATTTTGATCATATTGGAGCGAGCTGGTTCGGCGAAGGGAAAGAAATTGGGATACAATCGCTCCAATACGGAGCTGATGACTTTGGGGGGACCATTATGGAAGAAAATGTGCACCGCGCCACTAACTGGATCAACCGGGCGGATCACAACGATATGCTCTGCATGATTCGACAAGCCGGGTTTGAGCCGGCGCAACGGGATACTTTCCATAATATCCTCAAAACCTATGAGGGCATTGAGTCTGTTGAAGTCCCTGAGGCAGGGCAAGTGAATGAGGTGGACCACCTTCCTTACATGGAAGCTAGATAATTCTGGGCGATCATCTCGGCAGCGATCTCTAAATCATGCACATCTACATTTAGCCAGCGAAAAAGAGACTCTTTTTTAAACCAGGTGAATTGCCTTTTCACGTAATGCCGTGAAGCGGTTTTAAACTTTCTCACAAATTCTCGGTAATCCTTTTCGGTTTGTGATGTTTGTAAAAATTCAAGACATTGCCGATAACCGATAGCCTGAGAGGCGGAAGGATTCGTCCTAAGACCTTTATTTTCCAATTCTTTCACCTCATCTATGAGACCTCTTTCAAGCATTTGCTCGCATCGAGCATCTATCGCAGGATAAAGCACTTCCCGAGGACGGTAGATAAACCAGCAGTGATAAGAGTAGTCGGGGAGAGGGTGGGTTCTCTTCCACTGATGTTTACTCACTTTTTCTCCCGTTAAGGTCATGATTTCAAGGGCGCGTATTATTTTGTGCCGATCATTGGCAGTGATGGAAGCAGCATATTCCGGATCCAATTCTTTAAGTTGCTTATACATGACAGATGCGCCTTCTTTTTTCATTCCCTCTTCCAGAGTTTGCCGCAGGTCGGAAATAGGGGGAGGGCCGCTAGGAGGTCCATAGAGAAAGGCACGAAAATAAAAACCCGATCCTCCCGTGATGATAGGGACTCGATCTCGCGCTAAAATAGAATCGCAACATTGCCGTGCCTCATAATAAAAGTCGACCACATTGAAGCTTTCTTGAACGTCGCGAATGTCGATAAGATGATGGGGAACGCGTATTTGATCCACTTCGGACACTTTAGCTGTCCCGATATCCATCCCTCGGTAGATCTGCATGGAATCTGCAGAGATAATCTCTCCTTTGATCATCTCTGCCAGTATCAAAGAGAGTTCTGTTTTGCCGCAGCCTGTCGGGCCGGCAATAAGGATTATTTTTTTAGGCTTTGTTCGTTTAAATTCTTTTAATTTTTTTTCGAGAGGAAGAATCGACCCAACAGGGGCTATAACATCTGCTTCTTCGCATTCGGGGGTAAGGGCGCTTACAATAGCCAATATTCCTAAAAACTCTATTTAGAACTCACCTTACGCAAAAAATGCCAGAATAGGCTGGCTGCAGAGGGCAATCTACTTAAGCATCGCTCGTCACCCAACTAACAAAGTAGTTGGGCTTCCTCTCGATACTTGTATTTTGCCCTCTTCGCTCACCCCTTTCAAGGCATTTTTTGCGTAAGGTGAGTTAGAAGTGAGCGAGGCACTCTTCTTCTGAGGGATAAAACTCAAGCACTTGATGAAATCCAGCCATTTTAATGATCTCCATGACATCATCGTTTAAGTTACATGCAACGACCTTTCCCTCTAAATGTTTTAATTTTTTCGACACAGAGAGCATTAGACGCATACCTGAACTGCTCAGATAGTCAACCTCTGAAAAGTTCAATATTAGTTTAAAAAAGCCTGAATCAATAATTGCATTGATCTGCTTTTCCAGCTGAGGTGAGGATGCAGCATCCAGACGCCCTTTTAATCGTATTAAAACCGTATCTCCTCTTTCTTCAACTTCAGTTTCCATATCTTTTTATTCTCCATTTGAAACTTAAGAAAACCGGACACTATTCGATCTAGCCGAGCTTAACAAGGCTTTTTTCCCTTTAGACTTCACTTAAAGCGACCTTTTCCTCTTCCGAGACTTCTTCTAAAACGTCTTCTGCCTCTTCAGGCTGTTTCTCTTCACTTTGTTCAGATTGTATCAACTCTACTTTAGCTTTTCTACCTAAACGAGTCGCTACGGTTCGAACAATGGTACGCAAAGAATTAATGGTATTGCCGTGCCGTCCAATAACTTTGCCGATATCCTCAGGAGCTACTCTAATTTCAATAGAAATCATTTCCTGATCCCCTTCGGAGGAAACATGAACCTCATCAGGTGTAGAAACAAGATTTTTAACAATATATGCCACGAACTCTTCCATATAAGTACCTATAAAGTTGGGTGAATTTCAAGTTAACACGAACTATCTCATAGAGTAATCTTTTAATCAAGAGAAGTGCTCTTGTCTATCCAATCGAGATAAGCCTCATTCCCGCCGGTGATCGGCACTTTTAATATCTCAGGCACTTCATATTTACTCTTTTTCAAAATAACTTTTTTTACATCTTCAAAACATTCGGATTTTGTCTTAAAAATCACTTTAGTTTCCTGGCCGGTATCAAGTTGATCTTTCCACCTAAAGATCGATTCGACCCAGGGAATGATATTCGCACAGGCAACAAGCCGCTTTTGAACAAGGTAACGCGATACTTTACGGGCCTCATCTAGGCTGGGGCAGGTCCAATACACCTGAATGTAGGTCTCTTTCATATTTAAATCGTACTATGTTCTAATATCTTGAATATATGCCACTTCTGGTATTCTTAGATCCACCACAACATTTTTTAGAGGGCAGGTGGCCTCAAGTATAAAATAATTAGCGAGTTCTTGGGCATAATTTTTTGGAGTTAAACGCAATATTCTCATTTTACCCTCTATCTCCAACACGATGACAATCTGCCTTTTTCCACTGCTTTCTTCTTCTACCTGGGAGATATCTATCTGCTTAATCGGTCGACTCTGGAAAAGATCAAATAGCTCCTTAACTATGGCAAGCAGCTCTTTTCTCATCGAGCTTCCCCAGGGGATGGGAGGGGCAAGCGCCCCTAAATAGATCTCGGTTTTATATTCGGGAGGGTAAAAAGGAGTGAAGGGGAAAAAAACGCCCTCCTCATCAACAGCCGTATGGCTCCAATCGGCCGAGTAAAAAAAAGGTTTGCGAATCGCATACTCTACATAGAGGAGATCGGGCTTTATTTTTTTTAGAGCCGCTTTTTTGATAATAGAGCTGGCAAGCAAACGCCTTCCTGCCTCTTTCAGATCGAACTGATTGATCAAGGAGGGACGATCGATGGAAAGGCCCATCAGCTCAGTTAAATAAACTGTATTTAATTCATTGAAATTAGGAGTTGATTGAACAATTGCCCGAATAGTTTGCTCCTCTTTAGCCCTGTATTTATAGAGGCAAAAAAAAGAGGCTGCCATGGAGGTAGAAAACAGCAAAATGCTCAAAACCTTTCTCCAGCTATATCGAGGACCGGGAGGAATGTTAAAAAATTTCATCATGAAAGGAAAAAGGGACAAAAATAGTTATCGGACAGGTTCATAGGTATTAAGAAAACTCTCTCTCTGTTATAATACAATAAATTAAAAATGAAAATATTATCATGATTATTTTAGCCCATTTAGCCATGCACTATGGCTCCCAGCTCCTCTTCGATGATGTCAATTTAAATCTCAATCAAGGATGCCGCTATGGAATTGTCGGAGCAAATGGAAGCGGGAAATCGACTCTTCTCCGCCTGATTGCCGGAGAAGAAGAGCCCATTGTCGGCACGATTACCCTTTCGAAAGACAGCTTATTGGGTTGGTTGAAACAAGATCAGTATCTCTTTGAAAACGAACCGATTCTAGATGTAGTATTGCGAGGAAAAAAACTGCTTTGGGAAGTGATGCAAACAAAAGAGAAGCTGTTAAAAAAAGAGAATTGGAGTGAAGAAGACGCTTTTCACCTTGCAGAACTAGAAGAAAAAATAGAAAAGGAGGGAGGGTATGAAGCGGAGGCAGAAGCTCAAACGCTGCTCTCCGGATTAGGTATTGATGAGGTAAAACACTACGATTCTCTAAGTACGCTATCAGGAGGCTTCAAGCTCAGAGTACTCCTTGCCCGAGCCCTCTTTAGCCGGCCCGATATTCTACTTCTTGACGAGCCTACCAATTATCTCGATGTGATTTCCATCCCCTGGCTGGAGAGATATCTGGTCTCTGAGTATAAGGGCTTGCTCCTTGTGGTCTCTCACGACAGAGGTTTTCTCAATACTGTCGCCACCCATATTTTGGACATCGATTACGGCGATATACGCTGCTACACCGGCAACTACGACCGTTTTATCCAAAAAAAAGAAGAAGTGATTGAACAAAAAATGCAAGAAAAGAAGCATTTAGACAAAAAAGCGGCCCGAATGCGCCAATTTATCGAACGGTTTAAAGCCAATGCAAGTCGATCAAAGCAGGCTTCATCCAGAGAAAAACTCCTTGAAAAGCTCAAATGGCCCGATATTGAGAAATCCTCACGAGGCTATCCCCATTTTTCATTCAAAAAGGAGCAGGCCAGTGGAAAAATAGTGCTTAAAGGAAGCGGCCTATCCAAATCTTTCGGGGAACAATTGCTTTTCGAAGATCTAAACCTCATGATAGAGCGAGGAGAAAAAATCGTGATTTTAGGGAAGAATGGGTCGGGTAAATCCACACTTTTGAAAATTCTTCTCGAAAATCTATCTCCCGACCAAGGATCTATTCAGTGGGGGCAAAATGTTGAGGTCGCCTATTTTTCACAAAATCTAAGAGAACAACTCTCCGAAGAGGCAACCGTTTTAGAATGGCTTAACGAAAGCTTTCCGGGCTACTCAACCGAACAGCTTCGAAAAGTTCTCGGGCAGACTCTTTTCAGAAAAGACCAAGTGCACAAAAAAATAGGCTTTTTAAGCGGAGGAGAGATGAGCCGTCTTTTACTAGCCTCTATCATGCTAAGAGGGCCCAATGTTCTTGTCTTTGATGAGCCGACGAACCATTTGGATTTAGAGTCGAAAGAGGCGCTCAGCGCCGCACTCTCTTCATTTGAAGGGACCCTTTTGCTGGTGAGCCATGACCGGCATTTCTTCAAAAAGATAGCTTCTAGATATCTCGTATTAAATTCTGAGGGGATCGATCCCTCTTTTCTGCAGTGAAAAGAGGTTGATAGTGTCTTTTTTGTTGCCGTTTTCTGTGCAAAGCTAAAACCACCAATTGGTCTAACAGCTTCTCCCCACTCATCCCCTCTCGCTGCCAAATTCTAGGAAATAGACTGAGAGGCTGCATCCCCGGAATGGTGTTCATCTCAAAAAACCAAAAACGATCGTTAGAATCCAAAAGAAAGTCGACCCGAGCCATCCCGCTGCATCCGATTGCTAGATAAGCTCTCCTGGCCAATTTCTGGCCCTCTCTCAAAAGTTCAGGATCCAGGTTGGGATGAACAGTTGTGGAAATGGCTTCTTTGCCGTACTTTTTCTCATAATCTACAAATTCCCCCCCGCTTAATTTTTCTCCCGGAGAAGGAGAAAGGACCGTATGTCCAAGGGTGTTGCCTATCACGGCAAACTCAAGCTCTCGACAATTTTCTTTCCCCTCTTCAACCATCACTTGATTGTCGTAGTGAAAGACCTTGTCAATGGCTTGAGACAAGCCGCTTTTTTCTTTTACTTTACAAACCCCGACACTTGAACCAAGATGCACAGGTTTAACAAAAAGAGGGAAAGTCAGGTTTTTCTCTATTTCATCTAAAAGAGCGGCCTGATCCCTTAACCATTCCACAGGGCCGAATGTAAGGTCTTTGGGGGTCAAAATGCCGTTTGCTGAAACGAGTCGCTTTGTGATGACCTTATCCATAGCAATGGCAGCCGAGCGGCAATCGGGTCCGACATAGGGCTTGCCAAGAATCTCAAAAAAACCTTGAAGCGTACCGTCCTCTCCGTGAGTTCCATGAACCACCGGAAAAAAAAGGTCGCACTCTTCCATCTCCTTTGCAATTTCGGGATCAATGGGAGAACGGCTATTGGAAGAGCTGACATGGTTTTCATTTCTCAAAAGGTGATCAGCTTCTTTTCCTGCCACCCACGCCCCTCTTTTATCAATCCCAAAATAGCGGATTTCATAGAGGTCTCGATTGAGCGAGTCGGCTACAAAACGAGAAGATTTAACAGAGATTTCATGTTCACAGGAAGAGCCTCCAAATATTAATCCCACCTTGAATTTTGGGGAGATAAAATCACCAAGCTCATCATGAAGATAGGTAATGTCTCCGGCCCCCAACGTCAAGAGCACATCGTGAGGTCGAAGAGTCTCTTTTAGGGTTTTCACCCAATTCTCACGAGGGAGATAACCAACATCAACCGTCGATTCGGCTCGTATTGCTTCAACCACACTCTCTGCCGTTACCCCTTCGATTGGCTGTTCTGAGGCAGCATAAATGTCTGTCACATAGACTAAGTCAGCCCACTCAAAAGCCTTTCCATACTCTTGAAGCTGATCTCTTGTCCGTGTATAGCGGTGGGGTTGAAAAACCACCACAAGACGCCTCTCTTCAATAGCCTCTTTGATGCCTCTGAGAGTCACCTTGATCTCAGTTGTGTGATGACCATAATCGTCCAAAAACAAGATACTCTGGGCCTCACCCCGTTTCTGAAGATGGCGAGCTACCCCGGGGAAATTGGCTAGAGCCTTTCGAATAGCTCCCTCCTCCACTCCTAAACGGAGTGCTAGCCCAAAGACCGCCGCTGCGTTGAGAGCATTATAAGAACCTGTCAATGCCACTTCGATTTCTCGGAAATACTTATTTTCAAAATGGATATCAAAAAAAATACGCCACCCTATTTGCCGGTAGTTTGAAAGTTGAAGCTGGCAATGAGCGGAAAAACCATATGACACCCCTTTTCCTTGAGATATTTTTTCCAAGATCGAATCATCTCCGCAGTAAAAAAGCCATTCGGGCCGTTTGACCTGGGAAAAAAACGTTTGAAACGCGGCATAAAGAGAGGCATTTGTTTTGTAGTAATCCATATGTTCGGCTTCAACATTCGTGATAATCGCCGATTCAGGATGGTAGCTTAGAAAAGTCCCGTCGCTCTCATCCGCTTCCAGCACAAAATGGGTGCCTTTCCCCTCTTTTCCGTTAATCCCTTCCACAACACCGCCAATGGCAAAAGAAGGATCTAATCCACCTTCCGATAGGATGTGGGTGAGAAGCGCACTTGTAATGGTTTTACCATGAGCGCCTGTCACCGCAAAACTCTGATATCCTTGTATCAGTTTTGCCAAAAGCTCGGAGCGATGAAGAACAGGACAGTTAAAACTTAGAGCCGTTTGATATTCTGGATTGCCCTCCCGGATACTAGAGCTATAAACAATGGTATCATAGGGAGATATGTTTTTTGCCGAGTGCCCTTTTTGAACCGCAGCTCCTTTTTTTTGCAGAATTTGAATCTGTCTATTTGAGCTCAGATCACTGCCCGAAACGAGGCACTTTTTATCCAGCATAATATGGGCAAGAGCACTCATGCCGATGCCCCCAATTCCAATAAAATGATATTTCTTGTGTTTGTGCCTCATAAGATGAGAATATCTATAGACTCCCTTAAGTTCCAAGCTATTTTTGCTTTACCGACCATCAGGTCCTTAACCATCTTGACATTTATTTAATCAAAGCTAACTCTTGTTCCTTTGTTGTGTTTATATAAATAAAGGACTGACTCATGGTCTCACCCGCATCTAATATTTTCTCTGAAGATCTCAATTATTCCTTAAACGACGGCTTCCCAAATGCCAAAAATGCTTGCAACTACTGTAAAAAAGAAGAGCGCAGCTATGACAAAAAAACTCAAGAAGTGTTCAAAGTATGTGGAAAGTGCAGGGTAGCTATGTACTGTTCTAAAAAATGTCAAAGATCCGATTGGAAAGAGCATAAAAAAATATGTAAAGTAGATCCATCCGAGGAAAAAAAGGCAATACACAGAATTAAATCTGCACGAGTACAAACTGCCTGTGATGCCGTCTTTCAACCCCTGCCTAGATCGATAAGCTCCTCAGCTCCAGGGATGTTTCTGTTGAATTTCAGCCTTGGGCAAATAAACAACATTATTGAAACATCTAGAAATGATCTAGTTTTGTTAATAAATGATACAAAGATTCCCTCAATATTACAGAAAAATCCTATATTAGAACAGAAGGTGAAGGAAGCTATAGAATTACTAGATAAAAGTAAAGAAAACCTAGAGGCATACTGGAAGCACAACCTAGATGACTCCGAAGCATCCCACTCTAATCTCAATAACCTGTCAATAAGCATAGAAGTTCTTGGCAAGAAAATGAAGGAAATAAAAGATTTTAATTGTGAAAACTCGGAAGAATTTTCAGAAGCTTTTTCATCTTATTTTGCCAATCTGTTTAGCCTTATTGATACGCTTGCCATTTTTGCTCAGGCGATGAAAAAAATTTCTAGAAATGCTACTTGAGCCTCTGACTTAAATCAGGCAACTTTTGCTAAAAAGAGCTCAGTAGAAGCTGTCTGATCCTCATCGTCTTGTTTGAACCTCCCTCGCCTAAAGGCGAGGGATTCCTGATTCCTCGCTCCCAGCAACCTGGGCAGCTCCACAGGCTTTAGACCGACATCCCGGCGGCCCTTAAGTTTAAAGCTGCATTATGATCCCGATG
>JBAPRV010000005.1:0-8106 GCA_049281295.1 Chlamydiales bacterium | reverse complement strand
CAGATATTCAGCTTTTGAAACCTCATAATTTGCTTTGGCCTCTTCAAGCTCTGCTTCTAAAATTTGGGTATTTAGCTTAAAAAGAGGAGTCCCCTGAGCAATTGTAACGCCCACATCGACAAAAATCTCCTCTACGATTTCAGTGAAAGGAGATCCAAGTGCCACATCTTCCGAAGAGGCTTCAACAAGCCCCTCTCCCGCCACATAGCTCTCAAAAGGGGGATTCGGGGGAGGAAAAGGAATAGAAGGGGTAGGAGGTTTTATATGACTCAGAAAGACTGAGATAACTCCAATCAAGACCCCAGCTAATGCTGCAACAGGCAAGAGATAGCGGTAGTGTTTGTTTTTAGCCATGCCTTTTCCCCTTGAATTAAGAGCAAAAAGTGGGCCAAAAAGAAACTATAGAATAAGAATTTTCCAAAAAACGATTCTTGAGTCTACTCTCACGTAATCGGAGAAATAGAGCCCCCAAAATTTAAGAGCTGCTTCATTTTTCAAATCGACTTCTGCCGAGACCCTCTCAGCCCCCTTCTTTTTTCCAAAATCAACCAGAGATTGCAAAAAATAAGTGCCTAACCCCTTTCTTCTCCAAGCCGGCAGGATCGCAAATTCAGCGATATTTAAAGTGAGTACCCTCTGCTTGGTATTTGGAATCAAACTCGAATTAAGATAGACATTGGCAAAACCTAGAATATCTTCTTCTCTTTTGAGCAAAAAAAGATAACGCCCTCCCTCAGCAATCCTTTTTCGCAGTTGTTGATCATAGTCGTGCATTAGAGAAGGAAGAGATTTGCCTGTGAATGACTCAGGCCAAATTTCCAAAAAATAATCGGCACTCAGCTTAAGAAATATATTCCAAAGAGAGTCTTCGGGACCTATTTTCTGAATTTGAAGATCGTTCATTTTACTTTTCTATTGATATAAAAACTAAAATCTTATTCAATGCTTTCAATATATATAAAGAATGAAATAGAATGAAATATTATTTATCTTATTTACTCCTTTTTTTCTTTTCAACTGTTTGGGCAAATTGCATCCCTCTCTCTCCCGAGATGCATGTCAAAAAACGATACATCGCTTCGACTCCCACATTCGATATCGATGCCTATGAAAAAAAAGTTGGAGTCATTACTCGCAAACCCATCTCATGGACAACTCAGTATCTTTTAGAAGATGAAGATCAACAGCAGGTTGCCTCTGCCTATAAAGAATCTGAATATTCATTTGAAATTGAAGATGAGAATGGTCATATTTTAGGAACCATTCAAGAAATTCCTATTTCTACCCCTACCTACGAGGTGTTCTCTTCAAAGGGAATTGGCATTGCTAAAGCTAAATTAAACGGTTGGCACACCAAATGGGATATCACAGATTACGAAGAGACTCATACCCTTGCTACTCTAGAACATTCCAATTTGTGCTATTCCGGAGAGTGGACATTCCAAATACAAGATCGTGAGGTGTTTATTGAAAATCAATTCCATCCTCACCTCTCTCTTTTTTTGATCGCTTTTCAAGCAAATTGGCAAAGCTTAGACGACTTGGAGCCTTTTTTAAAAAAGGAACTTTTCTGTGAATTGGAAACCCATGCAGCAGACTTTGAACAAGCAACCCCTGATGAAACCGATTTTCTATTTGTTGAGCATCTAACCATGCCCTGTTTTGAAAATCAGACTCTCTATGATGCCCTCAAATGCAGCCTTAATTTTCTTAACTCAGACTTTCTCAACATTTCGCAAAAAGCAGCTCTATACTTCATGTTGGTGAATAGACTCAAAAGTTTATGTTTCAAAGCTTAAAAAACACATTTCCTTTTTTATCAATACAGAAATTAAACAGCTCTTTCGAGAGAAGCTGCGGGGATGTTTTCACCGCCTGTGCAACCGTATTGAAATTGAGCGGCACATCGGGATCGATCTGTTTTTGATCTACCAGCTCCTGATGCATTTCAAGAACATCAGCGATAAACGGCAGAGCTAAAACGATGGCCTCTTGCAGTCTTTCCTCTCTTGTTGCCCCTAATTGTCGGTTATCTGAAAGATTTGCCAATAGGTCCGATATATAGTAAGGCGTAAGCGTTGACCATTTCTCTTTTTGAAAATCCAACTGTGAAATAATTGAGTGTTCGTCTAACTTTTCGATGGAATTTTTCAAAAGAGCTCCTTCCTCAGGGGTAAATAATTTAAGCATGGCGCCAATGCGTGCAAGCACCCGTTCCATATTATGAGTTGGATCAAGCCCTAACCACTCGGCTCTTTTTTGTAGATAGGCATCATAAGCATCCCATTCTGTCATTTCAAGATCAGCTAGGGTCAGGCAAGCCTCTTTCATAGCTTCAATTGCCTGATGAGTCCATTCCGTATAAGCTAAAGAAGAGCGATTATTCTCATGACCCAAAGCTCCCGCCACATCACATTGGTGAACAAATAGACCAAATAGCACTACCATTGGAGAAGTGTGGGCAATATGGCTGGATTTCAGTTTTGTGAACATAGCAGGCCCTCCTTCCAAATGAGCGATTTGACCATAGTGAGCTAAATTGGCCGCTTCTATAAGTAATTCTTGTGCAGGAGATTGAAGTTGAGCAAATGAAAAGGAGAGTTGTGGATACTCTTTTAAAATTTGCATCACCTCCCCATAAAAATCATCATTATCTGAGGCTTTTGCACCATACGATTTAAATCTCCTCCGCCCTGCTTCGACCTTCCCTATATCGCCTAAAATCAAAGCTATCTCAAGTGCTTGCACCATTTCAGAGGTAGACAAGCCTTTATAACAAGAATTGGCCAAGGTGAGCCCTTCTATGTGGAGATTTTGAAAACTCTCTTTAGAGAGTTTAACTGCATCTGGCTGTGCTTCCGTAAACTGCAGATAGGCCGCTTCAGTTCCCTTAAGAATAAGCTTCAAGCAATTAAGAGTCATGAGAGTGCGGTCTAACGTGGAAGATCTTTCCCCCAATAGCTGTTCCGAAAAAGATTGATCCGCAACAGATCTCTGCTCTTGAGCCGCCTCTTCTTTAGAGTGAACTAACCAATAAGTTTCAGGATATTGGTCCATGCACCTTTTAGCCCAAAGAATCCCTTCTTCATCTATAAAAGAGAGAGGTCCATTATAAAGGGGTTCAGTGTGGATTTTATACATATACAATCCGATAGAGGCGGCAATAGATCCACCGAGTAAAAGAAGCAGCCCGAATCTACCTGCTCTTTTCATATTTAGCTCCTGTTGATTGACCGGATCTTTGATCTCTGCACAACTTAAAGTTGTACAGGGATCTCCATTACATAATGTTGTTCTATTATTGCCATAAGAGGAAAATTCATTTCTATCGTAAATCTTATATTAAATGGGTATGGAATCAATTCTTCGAAAACTGTACAAAATGTGATAGCAACTCGCATTAAAAACTCACCTTACGCAAAAAATGCCGTGAAAGGGGTGAGCGAAGGGGGCAAAATACTAGTATCGAGAGGAAGCCCAACAACTTGTTAGTTGGGTGACGAGCGATGCTTAAGTAGATTGCCCTCTGCAGCCAGCCTATTCTGGCATTTTTTGCGTAAGATGAGTTAAAAATTTACGGACAGGTTTATGGTAGTCCAGCGCCGCTCTTTTTCTCTTGGCATTTTTTATATGACCCTTTCTGCCACTTCTTTTTCTTTTGCCTACCTCTTTGCCAAGTTGGCTGCCGATGAGATGAATTTGGCATTGCTTATCTTTCTGAGATTCTTGATTCCTTTCGCCTTAATTGTTCTTTTTTATATTTGGAAAAAACAATCTATCAAAACACCCTATCTAAGGGTCCATGCTCTACGTGCATTTTTTGTGATGGTGTCTCAATACAGTATTTTCTATTACCTCACCAAAGAGCCCCTTATGAACGCAGCCATGCTGCTCAATACCTCTCCCATTTTTATTCCTTTGCTCGAATGGATTTTTCTAAACTATCGGATCCCTAAATCCACCTGGATTAGCATTGCCATTGGAGTCGTTGGAGTTTTTTTAATTCTACAGCCCGGCATCAGCCTCATCACCCCTTTCAGTTTTTTCGGGCTATTAGCAGGGATCACTCAAGCTGCATCTCAAGTGATTTATGGCATCAATGTACGCAGAGAGCCAACAGAGTTGAATCTTTTTTATCTCTATTGCTTTGGAACGATTTTTTCTCTAATCCCCCTGCCTATTATCTTTTGGAAATACCGCTCTATCTCTCTTTTTTTCGAATTAAAACCCGATTTGTTGCTCTTTCTTTTTTTGCTTTCTTTCGCCAACGTAGCCAATCAATACTTCAGAGGAGAAGCTTATCAGCAAAAAAAACCCTCTACCCTTTCAGTTTTTCTCTACCTTTCGGTCTTGATCTCAGCTCTATTTGATTGGTCTATTTTTGGTAGAGAACCGGACCTTTACTCCATTATAGGAGCGATCCTTATCATTTTGGGAGGGGCTTCTAAAATCTTTCTACG
Organism: Chlamydiales bacterium; assembly: GCA_049281295.1. Taxonomy (GTDB): domain Bacteria; phylum Chlamydiota; class Chlamydiia; order Chlamydiales; family JAAKFR01; genus JBAPRV01. The sequence continues at coordinate 3,646 of JBAPRV010000005.1, read as the reverse complement.
CTACCTTTTCCTTAAGAAGTAACGACTACTTTAATTTTTTCTATCTGAGGATCGGCAAGGTCTGTGATGGTTCCGTTTGTGCTCTTGAGAAACATGATATATTCAATGATCTCTTTTGTGAGCCTCTCTCCCGGAACAAGAAGGGGGATACCGGGTGGATAGACAGTGATCATTTCACCACTGATGTGTCCCAAGCTCTGATCGATCGGGATTAGTGCTTTCTTAGCATAAAAAGCCTCTCTTGGTGAGAGCGCCCACTCAGGAGGTTCTAAGAAAGTAACTGGAAGCTGTAGGGGCTCTCTACGGTATTCTGCTGCTAAATCTTTGATAGCAGCGATTAAATCAACCATTCTTTGCTCTGTATCCCCTAAAGTAAAAAAAGCCACCACATTATGAGAGTCTCCAAATTCCATTTGAATCCGATACTCTTCTCTCAAGAGGGAATAAAATTCAAAACCTGTCAGTCCTATTCCTAAGGTATTGATAACAAGTTTTGTTTCGTCAAAATTACTCACTTCACTACAGTATTTAAGCTCTCTTCCCGGAGCATAAAGTCCCTCTATTTCCTGGATAGATTGCCTGGCAAAACGAGCTAACAAAAGTGATTCATGGACCTGTTTTTCGCCTCTTAGGGCCAGCTCCTGTCTAGCCGCATCAAGACTGGACAGAAGCAAGTAAGAGGCGCTGGTTGTCTGAAGCATGTTGATAGAGGATTGGATACGATCGCTATCCACTCTGGTTCCTTGAACTAATAGAGCTGAAGACTGGGTTAAAGACCCGCCTGTTTTATGCATGCCGATGGTAACCAAATCGGCGCCCATTGTAATAGCAGAGGGAGGAAGCTGGGGAGAAAAGGGGAGATGAGCTCCATGAGCTTCGTCTACTAAAACAGTCACTTGGTTTTCATGAGCGAGTTGAATAATAGCCTGCATATCGCAGCACACCCCATAATAGCTCGGATTGATCAAGATAATAGCTTTGGCATCTGGATGTTTCTGCAACGTTTCTGCAACAATTCGTAAGCTCACTGTCGTGATTATTCCCAAACGGGGGTGGACGTGGGGATAAACATAGATGGGTTCGGCAGCCGATAAAATAATCGCGTTGAGAACCGATTTATGAACATTTCGAGGAACAATGATTTTATCTCCAGGGTTGCAGCTAGCAAGAATCATAGCCTGAATGCCAATCGTTGTCCCATTGACTAAAAAATAGGCCCAATCTGCCTGATAGAGTTCAGCAAATAACCTTTGAGCTTCTTGTATGACTCCTTTTGGATGGCTGAGATTATCGAGCTGTTTCATCGAATTGACATCAGCTGCCAATATTTTCTCACCGAAAAAATCAGCTATAAGACGGAGTTTGTTGTTTTTCTTATGAGCGGGAACATCAAAAGAGACCACCGAATCTGCAATATATTTTTCCAGAGCATCTACAAGAGGCATGCCCGTTTCAATAGCTGAATGACGCAATAGCTTTCACCCAAGAAAATATTCATCGAGAATGGTATAAACATAACGGGATTAGGAGTACACTGTTTTTTAACTTATCCTACGCATATTTCAAGATGGCTAACTATCGAACCCACACTGCCTTTAACGTAATCATCACTTTGCCCCTTTTGTGTGGAGCGCTATACTTTTTTTTGTCTCCCAAGCTTTTTTTATTCCTTACCTTTGTAGGGGCTTATCTCTACACCACCTTTTTTATGAATCCTGATTTAGATATAGCCCACAAAATTAAACCCTTTTCCCTTAGAGGGATTTTGGCCCTCCCCTTTAGAGGGTATGCTAAACTATTCAAGCATCGAGGAATTTCACACTCTTTTTTATTCGGGTCTCTAACCCGAGTCATTTGGCTCACTGCTCTGTTATTTCTTCTATTTTATTTCATTCTGCCCATCTCTTTGAATAAAAAAGATTTAATCGTTTTTTGCCACCAGTATAAATCTTACCTTGTATACGGGCTCGGAGGCATTTGCTGTGCCGACTGGAGCCACCTTATAGTTGACTACTTCTCATAAACAAATAATTATTTTCTAGTTGACACTGTTTTTGTTTAATTACATAATTTTCGTATTTACTAGGAGGTAATAAATGAAAATTAATCTAAAAAAACTAATATTATCTTTTTTACTTGTTCCATGTGCTCTTTTTGCAAAAAATGGGGGCCAGGTAGAAGATCAGCCCCAAGTGCTCGAAAAGGCTATGAGTTTAGATGCGTTTGGAGCTTTGAAAGAAAAAAGAAACGGATATCTTTATCTTGATCTGCCAAACGAGTATATCTCCGAATTACTCCCTCTTATCAATTGCCCAGGGCAAATGATCCCTCCCCCTCATTTTGAGAGTAAACAAGGGATAGGCGCTCACATATCTGTGATAGATACCGATGAGCGTATTAAGCATGATATTTGGGAGATTGACGAAATAGGTCAAACTTTTAATTTTGAAATAAAAGAAGTTCGAAGTACTAAGATAAAATGGCGTAAAATCACCAAAAAGATATGGGTGCTCACATTCAACTCTCCCCAATTAGAAGAGCTCAGAGAGAGCTATGGCCTTTCAAGTACCCCGAAAGGCTACGATTTTTATCTTCTTATTGGTCAGCAAATCCCTTCTACTCAAAATGATGAGGTAGAGGAAGATTATGATGAACAATGGTTTGTTGAAGAAACCCATCTAGGCAATAGGCCTTAGGCCGACCGAAAAGAGCCGCTATAGCAGTATAAGTTCAAAATGTTACAATTAAAAGAACATATATACCGAGTTCCTCATTTCCAATACCCTGTCCATTCCCGAGTCCATCCTCTCTGCGGCTTTCCCCCGAAATGCTATGTTAAAAGAGACGATGAGCTCGGCTTTGGAATCAGCGGATCTAAATTAAGGAAATACAGAACCCTCCTCCCCTATCTAAAAGCTCAAAAGATTGAGGAAGTGATTGTGGTAGGAGGCGCTTTTTCCAATAATGTGCTGGGGATCTCCCAACTGCTTATTGAAAACCGTATGCGACCCCTCCTTTTCTTGCGCGGTCGTGATGAAAAAAAAGGAAATGCTCTCTTCACTAGACTACTCGTCCCTCAAGAAAATATCCAATGGTTCACTGCAGATAAGTGGCGTCATATAGAAAAACTGGCCCAAGAGAGGGCTCTCAAACAGACCCATTTGGGCATCCGTACCACCTGGCTTCCGGAAGGAGCGAGTTGCAAGCAAGCTTTACCCGGCGCTCTAACGCTTTCTCTCGATATTTGCGACAACGAAAAAGAGATGTCCCTCTCTTTTGACCATATTTTTTTAGAAGCGGGAACAGCAATGACCGCAGCTGCCCTTATCTTGGGTTTAGAATGGATAGAGCATCCAGCCCATGTACATGTGCTTATTCTAGCCGGCAGCATCTCCGAGTTCAACTCTCAACTCATTCGATGTCAAAAAGAAATGATTTCTTTTACAGGAAAAAAGGTCGAGCTAACAAATCGATTCACTCTCCATCAACCTGAGACAGCAAAAAGCTTCGGCTCTACAATTGAACCTCCCTCGCCTAAAGGCGAGGGATTCCTGATTCCTCGCTCCCAGCAACCTGGGCAGCTCCACAGGCTTTAGACCGACATCCCGGCGGCCCTTAAGTTTAAAGCTGCATTATGATCCCGATG
>JBAPRV010000004.1:0-15339 GCA_049281295.1 Chlamydiales bacterium | reverse complement strand
AAATCGATGCTGACTTATGTAAGTCAGCGAGATCGAGCGCAATCTTTCCCGCCAAAAAATCCGGATTGATTTGTAAAATTTTGAACTTATTCTGCTATAGCTCAAAAGTGATCCAAAAATTACTACTTCATCTCTTGCTATGTTTTTTACATCGCAACTTTTGGTTGCAAGTTGAAAAAAATATGTGAAAATAAAGAAAATTGTAAAGAAAAAAAAAGAATTGGTTAATATCCCATGTCAGGAAAGAGCAAGCACAAGTTTTAAGGCTCGCTCAACTTCGTGCATTTCTTGTGTAATAGTTGCTATCCAATCCCTCAACCGTGTTTTATGCACGGTTCTAATTTGGTCCAACATCACCTTACACTCTCCTTTCGGCAACGTTATAGGAGCTTCAAAAGGATAGATTTTTTTAACATTACTGGTAATTGGACCTATGATTACCCGATCGGAATTCTTATTGGCTATGTTATTGGAGAGAACGAGTCCGGGACGTCTTTTTCTTGTTTCAGATCCAACGGTTGGATCGAGCGAAACCCAATATATATCCCCTCGTTTAGGATATTTACTCATCCCAACCTTCTAATTCTGTAATCTCCCATTCCTTGGTTTCTGCTAAACGTTCAGGATCGGAAGCTGCCTCTTTATAAGCGTCTTCGAGTTCCTTTTTCTTGAGTTCCAGAGCCAGCCGGATTGCTTCAGCGACAAACCGACTACGCTGCCTTTGCTCCACAAAGGTATTGAGTTCATTCAGAACTTCATCGGGAAGGGTATAAGTAGCTTTATGTGTAGTCATACTTCCATTATATTAACTATGAAGTATTTATTCAATACTACGTATTAAAAAATAGGAATGGACTGCCTTCTCATCTCCTATAGGCTGATATTAATAAAATATTAAGTATAGAAGGCTATTCGTCTCCTAAGTTAGGCAGGATTTGAGAAGGCAAGAGCTCAATTTCTAAAAGCTATACTTGAGCATTAGAAGGGGAAAGAGCTGCTCTCGTTGGGTGATTTTTTCTGCATACTTGCAGTAGAGCCGCTCATTGTAATATTTGGCCGCTAAACCTCCCCCGTATATGCCTCCTAAATACCACCCTCCTTCTAAACTCAGTATCACAGCTCCTGCGGCGGTGTTTCCTTCAAGAAAGAAATGAGTCGCAGCCGCCGTAAACAGAAAGTTCACTAAAAAAGCTGTCACCGCTGTCCCTTTAAGGCCGACATAGGCATAACCGGCGCCGGGAAGCAGGGCATTCAGCACCTCTGCTTTACGAATGGATTTAGCCTCTCTTTTATACCCGCGCATCACATTTTCAAAATAAGCATGCTTTCCATGTGTTTTCGCCTCTTGCTCTAACCCTTCAATATCTACGCGCTTGATGGCAGATAAAAGCGTGAGCCGTTGGGCATGATCGGGATTATTCTGTTCGATGAGCTGTAAAATGCTTTGGGCGTGCTCTGTTTTACCCACTCGCTCATAGCTATCATAGAGAATCAATAAAAGATCCGAAAAAGCGGGAAAGGTGTTGTCTACAGTGCCTAAGGGAGTCGATTCAACGATGTATACGACCTCTACATGTTTTTTCCCAAGATAATAGGCTAGAAGAGAGGCATATTGAATTTCAAGATAGCGGGCGGTGTTTTCTGGGGGAAGAAAATAGAGGGCTCGTTTAAAGCCGGTGATGGCTCGATAAAGATCAAAGTCTTCGGCAAAAGCAAGGGCGATGCGATACTCTTTCCCCCATTCCGTATTTGCCTCTTCATGTGTCAGAGGAGGAAAGGGAGAGAGGGAAAAATCCTTAGGTAAACAGAGAAAATTTCGATTTTCTCGATGCACCTGCTTGATATGAGGAGGAGGCTCTATGATGGGCTCGATATGCCGTGGAGCCCTGTGACATGCAGTAAGAAGAAAAAGAGCAGCGAAAAGTAAGTGGACTCGATCTTTCATAAGTATTGCCCGAAGATTAATGATCGGGGCAAGGAGGGGGTGGATAAGTTTCACACTCCGGTGCACGCTCTGTTCCGCAGTCAAGTAGGGAGCAGGGGTTGGACTCCCAGTTGTAGTTATACCCTTCTTGATTGGTTAGTCTAATCCCTTGCTGAATTGTGTTCACTACTTTTGGCCGTACAAACATAATAAGATTTCGTTTTTTTCTAAATTCAATGGTTCGGCTAAAAGCGGGGCCAATTAATGGTAGGCACCCTAAACAGGGAATGCCTGAATGGATATAATCCCACTCATCGCGCACCTGGCCGCTCATCACCAAAAAAGTTCCGTCCGGGACATGCACTCGCGTGCAAGCATAAGTTCTATTGGTTGTTGGTGTTAGATTCCCTACAGCGGTCACCAGCTCTTCTACTTCCTGTGAGATCTGCAGGGTGACCATTCCATCAGACGAAATAGTAGGCGTAACATCTAATTGCACCCCTATATCTTCGTATTGAATATTTTGTGTCACCGATCCGGTTTGTTGAATGACGGTGCTTGTGGTTTGATAGGGGATATTTTGACCGACAAAAAAGCTGGCGGGCTGATTATTTTCAACCATGATACGCGGGTTTAAAACGATGGTCGTATCCGCTTCCTCATCTAATGCGCTGATTAAAGCTCCCAGTGTTAAAAACGATTGCCCATTGTGTCGGATAATATTTCCAATAATCCCTAATCCGAAAGCAGCGGTTGAGTTGATAAAATTAGCATCTCCAGCCAAATCAGCCGGGATGGGCAGCGCTACATCTCTCCCCGGATTTGGAATAGCAGGGGGATTGGCAGCAGGATTTGCCGCAACATATCGAGCGCCTGGGTTTGAGGTAGCGGTTCCTTCAAGAACAGGAGACGTATTATTAAGAAGCCCCGATGCATAGGCCAATTTGTTTTGCTCATCTCCTAAAGCAATCCACTGCACACCAAAATCTAACGAATTGACAAGAGTGGTATCTATGATGAGTACTTCGATATAAACTTCTGAAGGGAGCACATCGAGGCTTTCAAGCAGTCCGATCACTTTATCAATCGCATCTTGAGTTCCTGTGATAATGATCGAGTTATTCACCTCTAACCATTGAATGCTAAAAATCGTATTGACAAAGTCGAGATTTGCAACCCCCGCATATTGTAAATTATTCCCAATTTCTTTCATGGCATCAGCGATAAGACGGCCATCTTGATATTTCAATTTGTACATATGGAAATGGTTGTTGGCCATCGAGGTTGCCGGGAGATCCACTACTTCTGTTATTTCCGACGTATCCAATGATTCTAAAATTTGCAGCGCTTTATGAATAAAATAGGGGTTTGCCACAATGAAAATCTTGTTGGCAGAGGGTTGACTAATAAGCCTAAAGTGACTGTCTTGAGTCATCGGGAGCAGTATTTCGTTGGCATAAGCTACCAAAGCATCCGGATAGGCGCTTTTCACTCGATACTCTGCCACATCGAATATGGCATTTGGGGTATCTAAAGCCGTGACAAGATCGCCAATGCGATTGACATTTGCTGTTATATCGGTCACTATCAAATGCCTTGTCTCCTCTGAAACATCTACGACCGCATCAGGGGAAAGCAGCGGCTGAACAATATCTAAGATCTTCAACGGATTCAGGTTATAGAGGCGAAATACCCGCGTCACAACAGCCTGATCGCACGATTCATTCACGTTCTCGTCGGTGATGACGGTGGCCACTTTGGAAACGTTGTTGTTGCGATAGATGATGACGTTGTTGCCCTCTTCAATCACAGAGAAGTTGTTAATCTTCAAAACTTGCAAAAGAGCTGCGAATAGCTCCTCGACCGAGGTAGCATCTTCTGAAACAATGGAGACATTAAATTGGAGCTCTTCGCTGTTAAAAATATAGTTGGTTCCTGAAATCTTACTAATGAAATGAATGAGCTGAATAATTGAAATATCTTCAAAATTAATGGTATATCCCTCCTCATCAATAAGAGGGCACTCAGGGCTTTGTACAATGTTTTGATAGTGAGGTATCAGTTCCGCCTGCTCTGTTAAACTCTCCCGCCGCCTTGGAGCAGAAAGGCGAGGCTCTTCTATTATGGGTTGTTGATCAGACGCCTCTCCTTCAAAATCAATTTCCAAGGAAGAGGCTTGATTGGAGCAAGGGTTCTCTGGAGGACAAATACTCCCTGAAGGATAGATACTTCCAAACCCTTCCACACTTCCGCAAATGTCGTCACCATGAGAGAGCGTTTTTTTGGCATGCAAGGGAAATGCCAACAGGAAAATAGAAATGAGAAAATGCTCTAAAATTTTTAAGCGCATAATATAATAGCGAAACTAACCCTTAGAGGGTATTAAGTTGAGGTATAGCTAAAAATCCTTTTTTTGCCATCTATTCCTTTTATTCTTAGATTATGCTATTCGTTCAATACTTGTTACATTTACAGGTCTTGCAAAAAAGGTGCGCCCTTCTTTTCTAGAAATTTGACGAAAAATAGCATCTACTTGTTTTTGCGGGGATAAAAACAGATTATCTAATAAAGCTTTTAAAAATTGATTTTCATCTAATTCAATCTCTTCAACATGCTTTGATTGCCCTGCTTGAAAAGTATGAAGCACAAGAGTGTCTCCTACTTTCCAATTCGAGTCAACCTCAATGATTTCCATCTGTTTGGAAAAACCGAGAGGGGGATTGTCCGCTATTAAACGCCTGGGAGCATTCGCCCCTGTAGGAAGATGCCACAGTGGGCTATAGCCGCAGGATATATATGAGAATCGATTCTCGGAAGGGAATAATGTAAGTAGAGAAAAAGAGAAAGTCCGATTGCGCCCTTCATCGTAAATACGGTTGTTTAACGAGGATACAAAATCGGTAGGGCGGTCAATGATGGGGGCTAATGCATGGACCATCCCTTTTAATATGGCAATTTGAAGCAATCCTTCTACTGCAGTGGCTAAAGACTCTCCCATAACAACGTGATACACGCCCTCGCGCCCTTTAAAAAAGTCGTAGTAAACTGATGATATTGCGTTATTACAGTTCGAAGCCAAAGCCATTTCTACTCGAGGCCAATTAGGTAATTTGGTAGGGATTAATAAATTTTGAGCCTCTTTGAGGTCTTCATTAAGCTCTCCTAAGTAATCGCTCCCCCGCCTATCTCTTTTGAGCTCGTCAGATGTTAGATAATTCGACACGTCTTTGATAAAATCGACAATATCTTCGTAACGGTCTTTCGGGTCGGGCTGCAGCGCTTTAGCTAAAATCTTTTGCAGTCCACGCGAAACGATTGAAAGGTGAATCTCTCCATAACAGAGCCGCCCTAAAACAAGCTCATAGGTCACAATGGCAAGGGAATAAATATCGGTCGAGAAAGTGATGCTAAGCGGATCTTTTCGTTGCTCGGGGCTCATGTAAACGGGAGTCCCTACTAAATAAGAGGGCTCCGGCTTCTTGTTGGTTGTATAAATTTGAGAGATGCCAAAATCAATCACCTTGACTCCGCCTTGTGCGGTAAGCAAGATATTTTCGGGCTTTAAGTCACGATGGATAATTCCATGAGCATGGAGGTGAGTGAGTGCGTGGGCTATTTGAAGTGATATCTCTAAAGCTCGCTTCAAAGACATGGCCTGCTGCAAAATCATTTGCCGCAGGGAAATACCCTGAACAAACTCCATCGCAATATATACCCCTCCTTCCCACTTTCCATGGCCATAGAGTTTTACGATATTGGGGTGGTCTGTTAGTTCAATGATTTCCGCTTCTCGCATAAATCTTTCAACCATTTCGGGATGAGAGACATATTTCGATGAGAGGACCTTAATGGTGAGCGGTTCGTGCGTTTCAGGATGAACGCCCAAATAAAGAAGGCTCATGCGCCCTTTATTCAGCAAACTCTCGATTTTATAACCCCCAATCTGGGAGGGTAGTTCATTGTTGTTGAAGTTTATTGTCATATTTGGCTTAAAGCGAGAGATTTAAGGATTAAAGGGATAGAATGCGAACGCCAATAGCTTCGCCTACACGTATTAACTCTCCCCGTCCTACTTTTTTCCCGTTTACAAGCAGGCTTACCCCCTCTTTTACCGAGATGCCAAGCTCAAGAAGAGAACCTGGAGTTAGGTTCATAAGCTCCTGGGCTGTCATCCGGACACTTCCTACTTCTACCGTGAGATGCACAGGGAGCTCATTAGGATTAAATAGGGGCTTTTCAGGAGTTTTCTCTTCAGGAAGTTCCTCCTCTTCAGATGTTTGCTCGAGATCCCCGTATAGATTGTCTTCTTCAGGAGTTAAAATTTCTTTATCCACAACTTCTTTAACCTCTTCATAAATAGGATAATTTGTGAGTTTGATGCCCTCTTCTTTAAATCGTCCCCGAAATATCGGTTTTTCTTGCAGTTTCAGCACCACCCCGCCTTTCCCTTTTTCCGGATCATAAGAACAGTGATCGAGAGTAATAAAATCTCCCTCATGGAGCTCTTTGTATTCTTCGAGGTTTAGCTCTACGTACCCTATCTCAAGAGCGACATCAACTGAAATTTTCTTGAGCATTGCTTCGCTCAAAGACCTAGGAGGAAGATGGGAAAAATGTCTTTCCCAAGCCTCTTTAAATTTTTTGGGAAGCAATATCCTTGCCCAAAATCTCTTCTCTTTTATGGAAAGAGCCAGGTCTATGACAAAGGTAGGCTCGGTAGAGGTCATTTCTTCCAATTGCTCTACCGTTTCTCCAAGACGGGGTACTAACGGAGAAGTGCATTGCATTTCTTCTAAAATTCTCAACAACTCAGTCACAAAATAGTGATAAAACCCGTCGGCGAGATCTCGCTCATAGAAAAATGAAGCGATCTCTTCTCCTCCCAGCAGTTCACCCATCAACTGCTTGAGATCATGATCAGTGGTTACAAAATAGGCCGGAACCTCGAGAGGAGCCATGGCAATAGCGAGAGGACGTATCGGCTTGCCCACCGCCTCCCAAAGCTCTTCGGGCATGACCCATCCCTTCGTTTGATAGGAGATCTTTAGATCGGGCTGCTGCAAAACAGAGCTAAGTTTTTGTTCAAAAAGATCTAGCTCAAACGGAGCCGGGAGTGAGAACAAAGGTCTTTTTACTTGTTCATAAATAGAGGCATTGATCTGTTCAACCCAATCCCAAGGTTTTGAAGCTGTCATAGTTGCACTCATAAAACCCATACTACCTGGAAATTACCTTTTCCTTCAATACGCCATCACTCGTTTTCTTCCTCCGGCTCACGCCTCTCTCGCTCTCCTAACTCGGCGCCGGATGGAGGGGGTGTGGGCTTAAAGGGGGAAGGTTGAGGTTCAATAACGGGGAGGGTTACAGATCGGTTTCCGATATTAAATTCGGCTACCTGGATGTTTTTCGCTTGAAGATTTTGAACCAAAGCGAGCAACTGCTCCTTGTTTTTCTCGACCATTATCAGTGCATCCTGCTCCTGCTGCGGAGACATAAAATTGTCAAAGCGAATCACAAGACCATTTTCTTGAAAACTAAGCGTGAGATTGCTCCCGGCAAACGTTTCAGGCACATCAAGTTCAGAGGAAAGATCGATGCTGGCAAAATCCTTTCCTCCCACTGTGCCTATCTGCATCCTGTCCACCATTTTCTGAATGAGCTGGCCAATTTGAGAAACTTGTGATTTGGCCTCGCCGGCTTCTAGCTTTTGCAACTCTTCTGCTTCTACTTGCTGCCCTTCTGAAATCTCCTCTTTGATCTGCTTAGCTTTTCCCTCGCCCTCTGCTGCTGCGAGATCAAATAAATTTTTTTTCTTTACGGACTTCTCTTCTTTTTGCTCTAACTCTTTTTTGCCTGTATCTTTTTCTCCTACATCCTTCCTATCAGGAAGTCGAAATTTTTTTTGTGAGGTCCCTTCCGGTCCTCTTTCTTTATCATCTCTTCCTTTCGATGGAGGGGGACTATGCGGCCTTCTTGTTGGAGGAACTCCCATCATTCTGACTCCTTCTTCTTTCGTTTCAGTCCTTCATAAAGAATTTGACCTATTTCGTCGTGTTCTTTAGCTTCTTCACGTTTAATATGCGCCTTGGCCTCTTTGAGCCATTCTTCTTTGTGAGTTTTGATTTTTTCCTCTTCAATACGTTTGCGATGCAAATCTTTTTTGGCTTCCTCAAGCTTTCTTTCAGCCTGGTGCACTTGTTTTTTTTGCTCTCTTACTTTTTCTTCTTCCTTAGCCAGTTGCTCTTTCACCACTTTCAGGTATCTCTTCATCTGCAAAATTTCTTCACTTGTTGTCCCTTCATCAAAAGCCTGCCTCATTTGAGCAAGCTTGTCATTGTGGTGATTTAAGACCTTGTCACGCTCCTTTTCAACTTTTTTGAGCTTATTCTCTTCAATCTGAAGAGCTCTTTTTCTCTCTTCAACGACTCTTTCTGCTTTTTCAACGCGATCTCTTTTTACCTCAAGCACTTGTTCAAGAGGATACTTGAGTTTATCTTGCATAGCCAGACCTTTATCTAAAAAGTGACTTTAGCTGCTGCAGGGTCTCTTCAAAGCTCGATCTCTCCTCCACCTTCTGCCTCAAAAACCGATTCAATTTATCGATATGATCGATCGCATAATCGGCATCTCGATCCGATCCTCTTTTGTATTCCCCAATGCGGATCAACATTTCATTTTTCTTGTAATTGGCCAATACTTCCCTTGCTTTTGCAATAAGTTTAAGCTGCTCTTCTTTTGCCACTTGAGTCACAAGACGGCTTATGGATGTTAACACATCTATCGCAGGGAAATGATAGGCATGCGCCAAGGCATTCGAAAGAACGATATGCCCATCGAGAATCGATTTGGTCTCATCGGCTACAGGCTCATTCATATCATCGCCTGCAACCAGGATAGTATAGAAAGCTGTAATAGATCCTTTATCAGAATTGCCCGATCTCTCTAAAAGCCTCGGGAGAGTTGAGAATACAGAAGGGGTGTAGCCGGCTCGAGCGGGAGGCTCTCCAGCCGCTAGTCCCACCTCCCGAAGGGCGCGGGCAAAACGGGTGACTGAGTCCATCATTAAAACAACTGCTTTGCCCTGATCTCGAAAATATTCGGCAATAGCCGTCCCAACATAGGCCGCATTCAAACGAAGCTGTGAAGCTTGATCCGAGGTGGAAACCACCACAACAGAGCGGGCCATACCCTCTTCTCCCAAGTCTTTTTCAATAAACTCTCGCACTTCCCGGCCCCGCTCCCCAATGAGGGCAATCACATTCACATCTGCCTCGGCATTTCGAGCAATCATGCCAAGCAGCGTCGATTTTCCCACCCCCGCTCCTGCAAAAATACCGACTCTTTGCCCTTTACCACAGGTCAATAAACCATCGATACAACGTACTCCTGTAGGAAGGGGCTGATCAATTCGTTGCCGAGTCAACGGATCCGGAGGGGGACGGAAAATGGGATAACTCTCTTTTAGGTTCAACGGCCCCTTGGTGTCTACATCCAAAGGCTCTCCAAGACCATTGATCACACGACCTAAAAGTTCAGGTCCTACTTTGATGTGAAGAGGAAGTCTTGTTGGAATCACTTCGGAAGAGGGACCTATTCCGCTCATCTCCCCCAAGGGGGAGAGATAAACCTGGTCCTGGGTAAAGCCTACAACTTCGGTCATCAAAGAGGACTGACCTTCCCGTTTGACGAGACAGACCTCTCCAATTCGAACTTGAGGCACAATCGCTTTGATCAGCATACCGACGACTTCCGTGATCCGCCCCATCATGGTCGTCAGCTGCACATCCTCTAATCGGGAAATGAGCTTTTCAAAATCTTGGCTCTCTTCATCCATGCTAGCCTAATTGGGTACTCATTATCGTCTTAATACCCGAAGCAGTTGCCCCCACTACACTTGCAAACAATTCCCCTCTTTGAACCGCTCTTTGGACAGAATACTGCAGCTTTAAAAAAGCTTCAGGCGTGGGTTTAGTATCGCCCGACACATAATCCAGAGCCTTACCCAATGTCTCCTGGCTCCCGCTAAACCACCGGAGGACATAACCAATTACCGACTCTCCCGGTTGATGCTGAGGGGGATTGAACTCAGCGTCACTATTGTTAGCAATCGTACGAAGGTCCGGGTTCGTCCGTTCTACAAGGCGATTTAGAGCTTCATGGTGATCGGGTGTAAATTTGTTTGTCACATTGGGATCTTGAAGCTGGGTCTGAACCCCTTCAAATCTAGTTTGTAAGTTTTTTAGCTGATCTTGCAGCTCTTCGGGAGACAATTCCTCTCGAGCACCTCGTTGAGCGGTGTCTCTTGCAAGCTCCATGGGAGAGGGCTGCTCGGCCGGTTTAGCCTCTGTTTCGGCCGGTCCGCCTTCGGGTCCCAGCGTAAAAGGCTTGGTAGGCTGAGCCTCTTCTCCTTCCCCTAGACGAGGATGGTCTTCACCATACTGAGGAGCTCCGGGAACAGGCGTCACTCCGGGATTGGAAATGGGTTCATTTGACATAGCTTTAACCTTTTATGGAGATTCCACTTTCTCTTGAAGCTGTGATTCCCAATCGAGTAACGATTGCGCGAGTTGCTGCGTGGAGGGAGAATCACTTTTTTCAACCACTTCCTGAGCCAATTGAGCTCCCGTTTGAAGCGCTTTTAGCTTCTCATCTGAGCTGCCGTCCTGCATCACGGATAAAATATAGGAAAGAGCTAAAAATGCTTTCGCTCGATAGTTATCCTTCTCAACTTGAATGACTTCCTGAAACTGCTTTTGAGCACTCTTTGTGTCCATCTTATGGAGAGCGATTAACCCATAACCCATTTTTTTGGCCATGTTTTCTGGAGCGATCACGCTTACAGCATTAAACAGCTTTTTTGCACTCTCCTCATCCCCCTGCTTAATTGCAACCAAGCCAGCTTCCACTAAAAGAGGGAGGTCTGCTTCAAATTCCTGAAACCCTGCCATATTTTTTTACCTTATTTTTCTCAGTTCATCTTATGAACGTATTCATAAATTTCTTATATCTTTCAACTGATTTTGGCCTCTTTTAAAAGCTCTGTCTTCAACTCAGCTTCCAAAACAAACGCAAAATTCATCAGCAGCCCACCTAAAAAGCCATATAGCGCTAGCTTCATTTATTGTCCCTTAGTAGCTCGAGCCATGGTTATCATTTCACCGTGGACGGCGCTCAAGGTGTTTGATACGGCTTCAACATATTGAGACATGACCTGCATGTGAAACTGCATGCTAAACATCGTTGCCAGATCAACAGTTCCTCCTGTGGCACTCTCCAGTTGGGAAAGATATGATTTTACATTCTCAACATACTTTCCCAGCCCTTCAATCATTTTATTAAAATCAAAGGATGCGGCTTCCGACATGGCTTAACTCCTTTTTTTAAAACATTTTACGATTTATACGCTGGATCACTTTCTGTGCTGCTAAATAGCCGTGAAGCAATGTTTGAGTTAAGTCAAAAGTCTGCTGATCTTCTCCTTTACGCAACATCGTTTTCAATTGGCGAACCCTTTCCTCTATCTGCTCTTTCTGAGAACGCAGCTTAACCGGATCCTTTAAATCATTTTCCAAATCAAAGGCATAATCGGCCGGTTTCTCACCTTTTTTCTGTCTCTTACCCATTCCAAACATAAGTAATGGACTCCCTTTTTGGTTTATTTATTGTATTCAATTTTATATTTCAATAGATTCTTTTCGAGAAATATTGTGTTAGGTTGAATACTTGTAATAGTCATATCATCAAGAGTATCTCCTCTTGTTAAAATCTTTCCATTGATAACTACATTAATATTAACCTCTCCATGTTTTGAATACCCTGTCACCCGATATCTTCCGGGGTAGCGTTGATTCAAATCGACAACCCCCTGCTCAGGTGAGACAACAACGACATAATCTCTCACGGACCGCACTCCGGGAATCTCCTTAAAGCTATCAACCAAGTTCTCATATTCAAAGGTTTGTGTCGAGCCTATATATCCGGTGAGCTGAAGCTCTCCGTTTGTAAAAGCCGCGGTTACCGCACTCAAACCTTTCTGAGCCAGTCGACTTGCAACCTCTCCCATCACCTCTTCTTCAACGACTACCCGATTTTCGAGCAGATTTAAATAATTAAAATGGATATTGATATAATCCATTAAATCGGCTCGTTGAGCTTCCGTTTGAAGATATCCATTTAATACAAAAACTCCCGGTTCAGGCGCGTGCATACTCACCCCTTTGAAAGCCGCATGTTTTGAGAGCAAAATATTCATTTCCTGCCACACAGCTTCATCGTTTACGATGTTGTCATCTATGGCCTTGATAAACGGAAGTCCCTGCAGCTGATAGAGCAATTCATTATGCTTAACCCCGGTTTGCACATGCCCCATTAAAAAGAGTTTATTTGTGGCTTTATTGTAGGTATAACGGACTGCGGGATAATTTTTAATAATCTCATCCATTTCAGCGATATAGTCAGGAGCAGCCACTTCAACTTCTTCAACCCGCAAGAGAGAAACCATTCCAATGCCCAAGAGAACCACCAACCCCCCAATAATCAACGAGATAATTAGAGATCCCATAGGCAAGATCGGTTTTTTCGGTTTTTCCTCTTCAACGACTTTTTCAACACCCACCTCTTCTTCCACCTTTTCCTCTTCAAGGGAAGGGGCTTCAAAAACAGGAGCCGTTATTGTTTCCGAAGGAGCCTCCCGATCGATCAAGAGAAAAGCGGAGGTTCCCAAGCCTACAACCGCATTGGCTAAAAGGGTCTTCTTATCAACGATTCGTTCTCCATCAACTATCACCCCATTGCGGCTTTTCAAGTCTTCAACGATCACTATCCCCTCGCTGCTTATCGAAAGTCGCGCGTGCTCACGGGATACACTTAAGTCATTGAATATGACGTCACATAAAGCAGTGTCCGTTCCTATTAAGTAGTCCCGATCCAGATCAAGAGAAAACTCGGCCCCCGTATTCGGTCCGGCTATTACCTTGAGCATAAAACGGGTGGTAGGTCTTAAATCAATAGTCATTTCCGGCAGCTCGGCCATTTCTATCTCTTCAAAGATCGTCTCGCGACCCTCTAAAGCTTCCTCTTCGAGAGCTGCTTCTTCGGAAGTCTCTTTTTCAGCGGCATCTTCTTTAGGTAGTTCTTCTTTAGGGGCTTCTTCTTTGGGGAGTTCCTCTTTGGGGGTTTCTTCTTCAGGGGGAGGAGCTTCGAAACCAAACTCCTGTGGAGCCCCCTCCGGATAGAATCGAAAAAGAGAGTCACCCATTTTTACAATGTCATCTTTTTTTAATAGAGTCGGTTCGACAACGGGTATATTGTTAACGAAGACAGGATTCGTTTCAACCAGATTATCAATGAGATAACCCTCATCTGACTTCCTGCAGACAAGATGGCGCCGCTCAACTTTTGGATCTTCGACGACAATGTCGCACAGATTGGGATCACGGCCTATTGTCCACTCCTCGCCTCTTTCAAGGGCGAGAATGAGTCCTTTTAAGACTCCTTCTTCAGCAATAAACTCCGCACTCATTCGCTTGTTTTCCTATTGCTCGGCTTCTTGTTTAAAAAATACACGTGCCTCCTCGCTCCAAGCATCCGCATAATTTACAAAGTCCTCAAGAACCTCGTAAAACTCTCTATAATCCAGTTGTTCAGGGATGAAATTGACAAGCACAAGATTTTTTGCTTCTTTATCAAGTCCAAGAGAACTGCTTCCCGTTTCCAGTCCAAACAGATTTGCACTCATAGCTTGCAGCAAAAAATTCTCAATATTTTTCTGTGGAAGTTGACAAACAACCGCATACAATCTAATGCCTGATTCCGGACTTTCACTCAAGGATATGTTTAGATTCGGTTCAAGTGGTAAAGAATAGGAGCCATCTTCATTTGGAGCAAGCGTTTGTTCGAGTTTAAATTCAGCACTTAACTGTTCAATAAATCGCTTTAACATAGTTTTCTGAACTCTATCTTATCGAGCTCCTATTTGCAAAAAATAAGTGCTCCCTGGCAAGGTGAAAAGCAATCGAGTATTATAAACCATTATTACATTTTTTTTGTTTTTAAAAATATCAAGCTATTAATATGAAAATAATTTTTTTCTTCTTTGCATTTTCTTTACTTTTGTCTCAGCTCAAACTCTTTTCTTTCCACGAAGTTGGAAATGAACCCTGGGGAGTCGATGCCGAGATCATTCACATAAAATCAAACACACCGGAAAACTTGGTTCAGAAACATCATTTAGGGCAGAAAACTTGCCGGGTGATGATCCGTTTTTTTCAACAATACATTTCGCCGATTGATGGGCCGAGAAGCAGCTTCTGCCCCACCAGTTCTCAGTATGCATTAGAGGCCATCAGCAAATTTGGAGTTTTTAAAGGGTTACTGCTGGGTTGCGATCGACTCCTGCGTGAAAACAAAGAGATGTGGGTCTACGATCGCATTGTGCAATATGACGAATGCGATGGACATATTATAGAACGAAAATATGACCCTATCAGATAAAAACTGGACATATATGATTTAAAAATTTATTTTTTAACTCGCCCTACACAAAAAATGCCATGAAAGGGGTGAGCGAAGGGGGCAAAATACAAGTATCGAGAGGAAACTCAACTACTTGTTAGTTGGGTGACGAGCGATGCTTAAGTAGATTGTCCTCTGCAGCCAGCCTATTCTGGCATTTTTTGCGTAGGGCGAGTTTTTAACTTCCAATCAACAGAGGGATAATGCATGAAATCAATTAAAGCTTTTGTTCTATTTCTTTTTCTTTCAACAACCCCTGTTTTTGCTTCCTATATCAAGCCCACTCCTAACAACGTGGAAATTGCTGGAGAATGGCTGTATATGCTCCCTTCTATTGACCAGGGGTTTCTTGTTAGCATATTTCTAAGCGGATCAAAAAGAAATTTTGCCTACAAACAGGAGTGGCAATCGGGATACCGAATAGAGGCGATCTATAACTTCTGTCAGTGTTTAAACGATATAAGATTTAGATGGAGTCAATTCCCTTCCTTTTCTCTATCGAAAAATGCCGAAGCTGCCTCAGGCTCGATTGAAATAGCTCTTCCCGGAACTAATCCTCTCATTTCACAAACTCCCACCACAGTCTTTACCAAAGCAAAATTTGATTTTTATTATCTCGATGCCCTTATCGGACAAAGGCTGATTTGTTTTCCCCGCTTCACCCTAGGGGTGCATGGAGGGATTCAATATATGCATTTTGATCTAGAAGAAAACTATATAATTTTTGATCCTTCATTTTATATCGCAACATGGACCGGTCGTATGTGGGGAATAGGTCCTGAAGTTGATGTCGAATGGGGTTATTCGATTGGGAAATGCTTTAGAATAACCGGAAGGGGTTTTGCTTCCCTATTGATCAATGATAAAATATCAAAAAGGGTCGGAGTTGATAGGGGTGAAAT
>JBAPRV010000003.1:0-8071 GCA_049281295.1 Chlamydiales bacterium | reverse complement strand
TCAGTCTACAAAAGGGTCTGCTCGAAGACTTTGGCTACCATACCGGGTACTTACCTTCATTGGCTTCATCTTCAAGTGTTTTGATAGCTTCTTCATACGTCTCTTGGCTTTCTGTAATCTTTTTTGGGATATTCTCGATCGATACTAGAGTTAAGTAGTCAAGTTCTCCGCCCACAATACCCGCAATTCCTATATGTGGATGGTCTAGCCTTCTTCTCGATGGATCAAGTATAAAAAGATGAATTTCAATATTTTTTATTGTAAATGGATATGTTTCTAGGTAAGGTCTTATTTCTGTATTTGAATTAATATTTAACAATAATTCCTGAGCACTACTGATTAAAATTTTTCTTATACTTTCTTTCGTTAAAGGTCCACAAATTTGAAAATCTAAACCCATTAATTTTACAATCCCCCCAGGCATTGCTACGCTTGTAGCGATAGGATTCATTTCATATTGGCTCTTTAGAGTATAAGCTGTTTTATTTAAAATTTTATTTACAGCCTGTTCGCTTTTAGGTGGCTGGTATTCTGGGCTTTTAAACAAATTGAACCCTGCAAACAAAAAAAATAAAAAACATAATAAGATGATATATTTTTTCTTCATTGTCTTATAAAATCGCCTATTCTAAGATATAATTCATCACTATAAGTATGGCTAATAAAAGAATGATCAAAGCGACTTGCATCTGGATGTGATTTTACATTCACAATTGTTTCACAAACTCTTTCAGCCCCCTTGGAATCTAGATAAGGAACAAAATCTCTTATAATAGACTCATTTCTAATATGAACTACGTGAGCACAGGCTTCTTGATAAAGATAAGCAGCAGGCGCAATAGCAACAACAGTAATTCTTTCTCTAAGTTCAGGCGGATAGTCTAAAAGAGCGTTCCGCATATGTATAGCTCCCTGGCTATGACATACCATCAAAAACCTTGCTGAGGCTGAATTCTTTTCAAAAAAATTATTCCATATCCTATGGAGAAGACGAACAGGCTCTGTTGCAATATAACTAAGCCCAAGTTTACATTCTAAAAGATCTGCTCGAGCGCCATGGGTAGCATTATATACAGCATGTACGCAATATCCACCTGCAAGACGTGAAAGATACTCGGCGCTTTTTTTTGCATTTTGAAAATCGTTATTGACTCCATTTATGAAACCTAAACCGATATCAGATTTTTCAGGTCCTTCTATTTCATAGATGTCAGAACTGAAAGGAGCTGAAAATAATTTTTCAAATGCGTAAAAATGCTTGACTGTTGGTAATCTAAAACCAATTGTCTGATCAAGATCTCCCCCACGTTTACAAGTACGATGTTGCTCGCAGTAGCAATGAGGCTCTACTTCGCCATAAAAATATTCTTCAAATTCCGAAGAATCACTTTCTGTTTCTAGGCCAAAGCGATCAAAATTATTGAGCGGGTTGTTGTTGCAATAAGCATAAAGATTTGACCCGTCTACATTTCCTGTAGGATCTTGGCTGATCCAACGACCTGTTTCTGGATCATAGTAGCGAAGCCCGAAGTAAATTAACCCTGTCTCTTCGTCTATTGGCTTTTCCGAGTATCTCCAGGGATTGCCGACTTCAGAATTGTTAACTTCTTCTTCGAGAAAGTTGTAAATTTTTTCTTGGCCAAATGCACTGTATGTATAACTTTCAACAACTTCTCTCTCGATAGGGTCAAGCAAAGCACACACATTCCCTGCAATGTCATGAAGCAGGGCGTAGGGCTGGTCTTCAATTTCTATAGCAACGCTCTTAAGTGAGATTGAATCTCCATTTATTCCCGGAATGCGAACATTTTGAATTTCGCCATTTTTATTTAAAGTTCCTAATTCATGATTACCTATGTAAAAGCTACGAGAGATAGTTCCTTGAGATGATTTTTTTACTAGTCTTCTTCCAAATGGATCATAAGAGAATTTGAGATACACTCCATTAGGTTTTCTTATGCCAATGAGCTGAGAAAGAATATTACTTTCAAAGTATGTTTCTTCTCCATCGAGCGCTGTACGTAAGAGGTTGCCTTGAGGATCGAAGTTATACTCAGTATCTGATTTAGCAATTAATTGGTTTAGATTGTTATAGATCAACTTTTCACTGTTTTCGGCAACTCGATTATCTAAAGAATCATATTGATAGATTTTAGACACATCATTTCTTTCTGAAGTAAGTTGGGAGAGGCTATTGTAAGTATACTCTCCATTTTCAAGTGGGAATTCCCCTTCTCTTTGTATTTTTAAAATGTGCCCTAACTGATTGTAGCCTTCTTTGGGGACCGTCTCCTCATGATAATCTGTTTTGATAGAGCTTATGCGACCCTGTCTGTCATAGCAAATTTGTCTATCTCCACAGTAACCTATGAGCGTTTCGTCTGCGAGCTTGCCGGTTAGATCATATGAGTTATATGTATGAGAATAAAGCTCTTCTCCTTCAGAATCAAAACGTGTGACCTTTCGCCCAAATACTGCATCATATGTATAAATAATTGAAGAATGGTGAGGAAGAATAACTGACTTTAATCGACCTTTTCGGTCGTATTGAAACTCGAGCGCATACTTCCCTTCTCCATCTTCTATGTATTCTTGAACAACCTGATCAAAGATATTGTACTTTCTGCGAACCCTTACACCATCTTGTGTTGAAGCGGAGACAATGTTCCTCCTTGCATTATATGAAAAAGTATTAAATAGCTGTCCCTGTGAATATTCTATTTCGGAAATATATCCTTGCTCATCATAGGTGTAAATAAGTGGGCTCTCAGCTCCTGGAAGTTGTTTGCTTTCTAATTGCCCGAGGCTATTGTAGGTGTAGATAGTCACCTTTTCCTCAGGAGAGCCTTCAGCTTCTATAAGCTTTTCTAGGCGGCTCATCGGCCCATGAATCCAACGCGTTTTTTGGATATTAACCTGCTTTCCCTCTTCAATGACAAAATGAATTTCTGCAGATTTATTCCCGAGGGCATCATAGAGAATTTCTTTTGCGGAAAGAAGTGTTCCTGCTGAATCTTTTTTGACAATTTCCCTGATTCTTCCTAAAGCGTCAAAGTGAATATTGGTTTGCATTCCCATAGGATTAATCACTGTTTTCGTGAGTGTATTCTTCCCATAATCAATGATTACATTTGTTACATTATCTGAAGCATCAATATAGCTGACTGGCTCTCCAAAAGGGTCGTATGTTGTTATAAGAGATTGTTTATTTCCGTTTTGGAAGGAACTCTCTTCAATACATCTCCCTGAGCTATCATAAGTAAAGTTCTTGAGAAGATGGATATTGCCATCAGCATCTTCTATTCGTTTTTGAATGATATTGTTCAATAGGTCATATTCACAACATTCAAATGCATAGTCAGTTGGGCCAATGTCAAACCAAATTTTCTTTTTGCTCTCCCTGCCTAGGGCATCATAAATAATTTCTGTCTTGCGAGAATTTGATTTCGTGTTTTTATAACCATCTTCGTATTTGGAAATATCAATTACTTTTCCCGTAGCATCATATTTATATAAGGTAACGGCATTGCCATCCATTTCTTCTAAAAGATGAAATGCATCGTATTGATAGGATCGATTCTTGAGAAAAGATTCGGCTCCTCTTTCTCCTGAGGTTGAAACTTCTTCATATTCGATTCTTCCTAAATAATCGTATTCGTAGACTGTGATAATACGATCACGAGTAAAAGACCGGTGCAAAGTCCCTTCAGTATCATACTTGAAAAGTTCAAAAGTGCCGTCTGGGTAATGGACTTTGGAGGGATCACCTCTTAAATTATAAGTCTTTTGAGTTATGTATCCTTTTGGGTCTGTTACTGTAAGTACATTTCCAAAAATATCATATGTATAAGAAAAGATAGGTTGAATAGGTCTACCATATTCATCTAAGACAGTTGAATGGATCAATTGTACTAAGCGTCCAAAACTATCATATTTATATTGAGTAGTTTGGCCGTATCGATCTGTAGAAGTAATTTTCCTATCTAGCAAATCGTATGTATATTGTTGAATATCTTGAATGCCTCCTGCCGTTTCCATAACTTGAACTGGATTGTTTCTGTAATCATATTTTGTTTGAATACTCTTTTGTTGTGATGGGATTGAGATCAAAATTTGGTTGCCAACTTTATCGTAAGAATAAGAGGTAGTGTTTCCTACTGGATCCGTTTCTGAAGTAACCTGCCCTAGAAGATTATAGGTTTTATTCACTGTATACGCATAATGGTCATTAGCATCATAAGTTGCGCATGAAAGAAGGTGCCCTTGAGCTGAATAGGCGTTGACAAGTTTTTTTATGAGAATTTCTTGCTTCGATTTAACATCAAAGGTCTTTTCTTCGATGATTTCGGATAAACCCACTCCCGGAAGGTGCTCCTTCGGATGCATTTCAGTGATATGCACTTCATTTATCTCCACGAGATATTCGTCTATCTCTTCTTCATCTCCATCATCCTCAATTATTTTAATACAAACACAATCATCATTATAGTAGTGAAATTCCCTTTTTTTTATCTTCTCTTGCTCATAGATAAGCTTTCTGCTTATTCGGTTGCTCCCCTCTTCATAGAGGTAGGCAGTTTGATTCCCCTTACAATCCCCTAAGGAAGTGAGAAGGTTAAAACCATCATGAGAGTATGAAAATTTTTTGGTATGGCATTCTTCCTCATCTGGATCAAGCAATCCTCCTTTAGAATCTGCCTGAAGAGAAATTTCTTTTTTACCTGTGAGATTTCCGTAAAGTTTTTCTTCTAGGACATTTCCATTATTGTCATATTTAAAGGAACAGTAAGAGTGAATCTGCTTCTGGCCATCTGCTATTGTAAGAGCAGTTAAAAGAGTGAGATCTTTTTTTGTTTTCCCATAATATTTTTGGTCAATTCTGTATAATTCTCCTTTTTGATCGTAGCATTCAACAGCAACTAATTGAAGTCGATTATCATATCGATACAAGGTTTTGATGTTTGCAGCATTTGTAACGCTTGTGCAGGCATCATCATAAGAAAAGCTATAAAGAAGCGTAGGTTTGCCTGACTGTGCGTCGGGGCTTTTTAAAGCTATTAACCGACCTTGTTTATCATAGTCAATGTTAAGAAAGCGGCCCTCGGGTAGGATTTTTTTAGAGAGTAGATAGTGACCGCTTTGTGCATTATAAGCATATGAAATTGGGAAGCAATGGGAACCTTTAACACTTCTAAGAGAGAAATGGCACTTGCCATTTGTGTGAACTTTTTCAAATTCGTAAGTTAGTGTTTTTTCATCGCTTGTGGTTAGCACAACGGAGCAGCCTTTATTGAAGAATTGATAATCAAAATGGATCCAGGAGTGAAGATTATCTCCATTTGCATTACTCATTTCGATAAAAGAAAAATGACCATTTTCATCATAAGAGAAATAGATAATGTTACCGCTTGGAAGTGTTTCAGAAATAAGCCGAAAGTATTGGGGTTTTTCAACCTTACTTGCCATCGTTGGGAGAAGCTCTTCTCCTAATAAATCAGTAGGTAGTTTTTGAACTTTCTCATAAAGTCGCTTAGTCCCATCTCCTAAGATAAGCTCACAAGTATCACTTTTACAATTAATGTAATTGTTGAGGTGATTTGTTTGTCCATTCATTTCTTCTGCATAGGTATTGACCATTCCTATACAATCAGATTTAGGGTTGATTTTGAGAGGATCTTTTGTGTCTCCTCCCTCCTTCTTCCAACCACTATAGGTTAGTACTCCTCCTGATCGCTCGCCTGTATAAACATAGATCCATTCAAATTTCTCCCCTTTTATTTTACACTTTTTGCCTTTAGGGTCTTTTCCTAATACTAAAAAAGCCTGCGGGAAAATACGCCATCCGCCAATCCCTTTTCCTGTTAGATAATTTTTGTTATTGTAATGCCTCTGCAGGATCAGGGCATCGGGTCCTGCAATCATTAAATCAATTGTAGACTCACAGTAATCACCATTGATTACATTGCAGCAATTATGAATGAAAGCATCTGGATCTGATTCCGTTGAAGGAAGAAGCGCAGGGGACATAGATTCTGCTAAAAGATGTAGAAAGCTGTTTATGAACAGCATAAGAAACAAATAAACTGTTTTCATATTTGTTCTTTTATCTTAACCAATCATTTAAAATTAAGAACGTATCAAAAGGTCATTAATATTGACAGGCCAAATTGCCTTCTTGATTGTTCTTAGAAAAACTAAAATCTAGATAAGGCATTTAAATTTAAGATGTTTTGTAATGCATAGAAAAAAAAATAGGGATACAGATATTGTGTTTTTATGGCTTCAAAATTGACTACGATTTCGTTGAGAAAAAAAATATGCATCTTTGGGTTAATTTTTTTTCAATCGATCTCTTATGTGTATGCTGTCGAATTAAAGAACCTATCTTGCACCACCTGCAAATGTGGAATTATTAGTACATCTCATTATAGTGACAAATATCCCAAAGCAAATCCTGTCCTGGAAAGAAAGGGTTATACATTAGCTCATGATGGTCGAACTAAAACAGCTCTTTGGGTTTATGAAGAGCTTACTAAAGACTCCTGCTCAGGAAACATAGATCGATCTCAGTTTCGTTTTATGCAAGATCCGGATATTCCTAAGATTATTCAGTCCGATTTAGTAGACTATCTAAGGTCAGGATTTGATCGTGGTCATCTTGCTGCTGCTGGGAATCATAAGTCTATCAAGATTAGTATGAAAGAGACCTTTTATCTTTCAAATATAAGTGCACAAGTGCCTAGGTTTAATCGGGGATATTGGAAAAAATTTGAGAACTATATTCGAAGCCTTACTAACGAATATGATATGATTCGAGTTGTTACCGGGCCCCTGTACTTATCATATGAAGGACCTGATGGAAAGCGATATGTAACATATCAGGTTATTGGACCTAATGAGGTTGCAGTCCCTCCTCATTTTTTTAAGGTAATTACTCTTGAAAAAGGTTCTTTTCAAGAACAAAGGGCCTATGTGATACCTAATGAGAAGATTGATCAAGAAATCCCTTTTTCAGATTTTCAGACTACTGTCTCAAAAGTTGAAAAGATATCGGGTATTATTTTTCAAAAATTTAGCGAACAATGAATAAACTTAAGGCTGAAGAGGAAGCTAGGAGATATGGTGTATGAGAAGCGATAATGATTATATTCATTAGATTATGAATTTCTTTTTTTGAATTTAAATATAATATATCTAATTAATTTATTATATAGATTCTTTTATTGTTGATTTTTTATTTCTTTAAAGTTAACTTTTAAACACTAAAAATTAAATATATATGTTCTCAAAAGTGCATTCAATTTCAGAGATGTGCCATGTCCATGTTGAGTTTGCTGAGGAATCATCTATTGAACAAGTTGTAGAAAAAATAACTCAACTTCCTAATCCTCAGATTATCATTTGGTATATTGGTTGTTATGGATTGAAACAAGGAAGTGTCCAATTTTATAAAGATTATCTTATTGGCCCGGTTCTTAGTAAAAAATCGCAAGCAACTTTTTGGTTAGTTGATCTAACAGCCTGGTGTGCTTTTAAAAGCCCTAGAGGCTCAATTCATAAGGTTAGCAGTTGTTTTGATAAAATCAATAAACTCACCAATAATCAAATAAAATGTATTAGCTCTGCCTGTATTTTTAAAAAAATGCAAAATGTTTCTGATAAATTTATAATCAATTATTTTCAAATAGCCCTTTGTAGAAATTTTATTCATAAACAGAGCAGTAACTTCCCTAACTTAAATATTTACGTAAAAGAAATTTTTCCTTCGGATTTTTCTCTTGCGGTTAGCTTACATGACAGAGATGTTAGTAAATCTTATTCTGCTTTTCAATACCTTGAAGGATGCTTTCTTGTAGATGAAATTGTTACTCAATTAAATATAAATGAATTAGTTGATGATCCTCAAATTGTCTTTGCTCTTCCTAACGATGAGCTCGAGTATTATAGAGACGAGCAACATTCGTTCCAAAAAGATGTCTTGTTTCTTCTCTCAAAGCATTGCAACAGTTTAAACCTTCGGATTACATTTCTACCTTTTAGATACGGCACTCAAGCACACCACCGTCCTTAT
>JBAPRV010000002.1:0-13183 GCA_049281295.1 Chlamydiales bacterium | reverse complement strand
TTCTTATCCACTCAATAGGCTCTCTCCCAGCCGTTCTTGCCGATGTCTTCCGCTCGGCATTTACCGGCCACGCTGCTGTTGGAGGGTTTGCAGGAAGCAGTTTCATGCTGGCAATCCAATATGGTCTCTCAAAGGCTGCCTACTCCTCTGATATCGGGATTGGCTATGATTCCGTCATTCAAAGTGAGTCGCGCACTGTCCGTCCTGAAAAACAGGGCCATCTGGCGATCCTTGGGGTGTTAATCGATAATCTCATCTGCACCTTCACTATTCTAGTTGTTTTAATTTCAGGGGCTTGGAAAGCTATCGGTCCTCTACAAGGCTCTGAGGTGATCCAAACGGCTTTGAGTGCCTATTTCCCCTATATGCAGTTCTTTGTGCCGTTTTTCCTCTTTATAACCGGTTATACCACCATCATCGCCTTCCTTATTGCCGGTATTAAATGCGCTCGCTACATCTCTCCGAGATGGGGGAAAAGGATTTATATTTTTTATGCGATTCTCTCCTTTATTTGCTTCTCTTTCCTTCCACAAAATCAGGTGATTCTGGTTATGTCTCTTTCTGGAGCATTGTTATTGATAATTAATCTATTAGGAATCTTTCGTCTCCGTCATGAGATCTCCTTCACTGAAACTGAGGAGGTTCCAATAACTGTTCACGAAAAAGAAGTTTATTATTAGAACAATTAATTTTTTTATTTACAATTTTACTAATTATATAAATAATTAGTTTAGGACTTAAATAAAAATCAAACAAGTTATTATGTCGAGCTGGGTAATTGCCATTAGTTGTGCAGTTGTTGCATTAATGTTTTTGTTGTTAGTTGTTTTTTTAATAATCACTTTGGTTTCTGTCTGTCGAACTTTAAAAACAACTCAATCGATATGCGCTGATATTGAATCGAAAATTCATGCTTTTGACCCTTTATTTCATGTCGTTTCCGGAGTGGGTCAAGCGGTTGAAAAGCGGGCGTGTAATGTACAACAACTTGCTGAAGACGTGGATAAATCATGTGCTCGAGATAAAAGTCAAAAGACTGAGGGTATCCTAAATACCGCTTTGGAAGTTGTAGAGTGGGGTCTAATTGGGGTATCTTTATTGAAAAGGATTAAAGATAGGAGATAAACTCATGGCGCGTCATCGTTCTAATGGAAAATCCTTTTTTGTGGGGACTTTGTTCGGAGGAATAGTCGGCGGCGTAACGGCATTGCTTTTCGCCCCTAAATCAGGAGAAAAGCTAAGAAAAGATATAGCCAAAAAATGTCACAATGCCTCTGAAAAGACTCATGAACTAATGGAAGACTTTTGCGATCAAACTTCTGATCTTGTAGATAAAGCAAAGGAGATTGCTGTAGAAGCAAAAGAGGCTGCCTCCTCTATGTTAAAACGGAAGAGAAGGTAGAACCCATAGAGCTCTATTTCTTTTCCAAATGACTGCGTAGTAGCCATGCCTGCTTTGAGTGAGAACGTATCCGTTCGATCAGCAGATCGGCGGTCCCTTGATCGAGCACCTCTTCTGTAAATTTAATAAGCCCATGGCAATGCTCGACGAGTATTTCATGCATCTCAACCAATTCTTGTATCATTTCCTTCTGACTAAGATTAGTAGGGGATTCTTTAAGACAGGAAAGCTGTAGAAAATCTTGCATCGATCCGGGTGCGGATCGCCCTAACATCCGTATTCTCTCAGCTAATTCATCAGAGGCCTCAGCAAGCTCTTCATACTGTTTTTGCAACAGCTGGTGGTACATGAAAAACTCCGGCCCCACCATATTCCAGTGAAAATTTAGCGTTTTTACATACAAAACGAAGGTGTCTGAAAGAAAATGGGCAAGTTTTGTGGTGATTTGATCAATTGTTTTATTATCTAGCATCTTTTGGGTCATGTTTTATCTCCTTTGTAATAATAGAGTTCTTTCCAAGGTGCTGACTGTGGCTTGGATGACGGGGTCGATCTCTACATTCACTCGATCCCCCTCTTTTTTCTCTCCCAAAGTAGTTGATTTAAGGGTTATAGGAATTAGATGTATCGTAAACATTCCTTTTTGCGGATCTACATCCGATAAGGTTAAGCTAACTCCATCGATAGCAATGGATCCTTTTGGTAAAAGGAAACGGATCCACTCTGTTGGGCAGCTAAAGGTGTAACAGGTCTGATTAAAATGGATCAAAGTGGCAGTCCCATAGATATGCCCTGAAAGTAAATGCCCTCCCACCTCGTCTCCAATTCTTGCTGAACGTTCGATGTTAACACGGTCTCCCTCTTTCATCCACCCAAGAGTGGTTCTTTTTATGCTCTCTTCCATTGCATAAAACCAGACCCGATTCCCCTCAATAGAATCAACGGTTTGACATATCCCGTCAACAGCCACACTCGATCCTACCTCAAGCCCTTTCAGTAAAGAATCGGGGCATTGAATAGCGTAGTATAAAGAATTTTTTTCTCTCTGAATAGTATGAAGGGTTGCTATGTTTTTAATGATTCCTGTGAACATGGCGAAAAAAAGTTATGAGTAGTGTGATTAAAGTTAGAGGAAGAATAAAGAAGAAAAAGGCAGTTGTAAAGAGGGGAAGTATAGCATAATTCTCAGACCTCATTATTAGATAGGCAACATAGAGCAAATAATAAAAAAGAAAGAGTGCACCTTCCCAGCGGGAAATTTTATGGCCGGTGATAAAAATCGGCCACGCCGCAATCGCACAGGCCACCATCACCGGAATATCAAAGGTAATAGCTTTCGAAGGAACCAATAAAGGAGAAGGGGCAACTGCTATAGAAATTCCCATGACTCCTAAAATATTGAATATATTGCTGCCCACTACATTTCCAACTATAATATCGTATTCCTTTTTTGAGATAGCCATAATAGTAGTTGCAAGTTCAGGCAGCGAGGTACCGATCGCAATCATCAACAAGCTGATAAAAAACTCCGAAACATGAAGGGCTTTGGCGAGTTTAATGGAGCTATCGATAAGCCTGTTAGAACCCCATGAGAGCAAAATAATGGATATGATGATCCAAAAAATTTGGAGCCAAATTCCATTTCGAGAGTCGGTTGGTTTTACAGGTAGGGGTTCTTTTTTCCCTACGCGGAATGCAAAATATAGGTAGATGAATAAACCTGCTAGCAAGAGAAACCCTTCATATCGATAAAAGGAGCCTCTCCATGACAAGCCCCAAAATATCAAAGAAACGGCGAGCATCCAGGGAATGCCCCAATGGATGACCATTTTTTTGATTTGCAAGGGAATGAGAGTAGCTCCAAGACCAACGACCAAGAGAATATTGAAAATATTACTTCCTACTACATTACCTACTACAATCTCTCCATTGCCTCGCCAAGCTGCCAATCCACTCACGAAAGTTTCAGGAGCGCTCGTTCCAAAAGAAATCACAGTAAGGGAGATGATAAGAGAAGAAACTTTCAGCTGAGAGGCAACGTTCGCTGTGCTCGTTACAAGCAGCCTCCCTCCGCCAAAGAGAGCAATCAATCCAATAATGAATAAAAAAATATTTAGGAGCATGTGCTATCTTTGATTATTGATTTTTTCTTTTAAAAAAAACTAGATTTATTTTCGAAATTGAGGTATCATATTTCTTTTTTTATAGGGGACGGTTTCCCATGCGATGTCCTTACTGCGGGCATGAGGAATTAAAAGTAACCGATTCACGTAACGCACTTGACGCGAATGCAATTCGAAGGCGGCGTGAATGTTTGAAGTGTGCCCAGCGTTTTACGACCTTTGAAACCCTCGAATTGACGCTTCAAGTTCATAAACGGGATGGGCGTTATGAAGACTTTCAAGAGCAAAAGTTAATAAATGGGTTGGAAGCAGCTTGCCGCCATACACGAATCAGCCATGAACAGGTGCGAAACCTCGCTTTTAAGATTGCCAGTGAATTAGTGGAACAACCGGTTCGAGAAATTTCTACTAAAGAAATCGGCGAATTGGTAATGAAATATTTGAAAACAATGGATACCATAGCATATATCCGGTTTGCATGTGTATATCGTCGATTTAAGAATATTGGGGAGCTGATGGAGGCTATTCACTCGATTACTCCTAAAGATTCAGTTGTAAATGGTGATTTAAACTATTAATATAGAGGATCTGATGGCATTATCAAAGACGCAGATAGCGCAATTTAAAGAACGGTTAGAACAGATGAAGGCTCAATTGACACGTACTTTAGAAGGAACTACCCAAGAGGTCAAAAGACCCGATGAAGCAACGGGTTACTCACAACATCAAGCAGATCAAGGGACAGACGACTTTGACCGAACGATCAGCCTAGAGGTGACAACTAAAGAGTATGAACTTTTGAGGCAGATCAATCGGGCTTTGGCCAAGGTGGAGGAAAACACCTACGGCATCTGCGACGTAAGCGGTGAAGAGATCCCTGTCGCTCGTTTAGAGGCGATCCCTTATGCTACCATGACGGTGCGAGCTCAAGAGAAATTTGAAAAGGGGCTTTTGGGCGAATAAGATCCATAGATGAACGATGAACTTTCGAATTTATGCTCGTGGAGCCGGTTTCCTATTTTTGGGTTTAAGCATCCTTTTTTTGGATTTTTTTACCAAAGCCTATGTCTATAATATTCTTCCTTTTTATGACTCTTATGCAGGTTTGCCTTCTGGCGAAATCGAGGTTTTTCGAAATTTTTTAGGAATAGATTTCTTTATCGCTCTTACCACTAATTCCGGAGCCGCGTGGGGAATGTTTGCCGACTTTAAATCGATCTTGTTGGTTGTTAGGATTTTAGTCATTTTAGGCCTGTTAGTCTATCTCTTCTTCCTGAACAAGAGTCGCAGCGCAGATCTCCCTCTTGTTTTCATTATCTCAGGGGCCCTTGGAAATGTGATCGATTTTTTTCTTTATGGCCATGTGATTGATTTCCTACACTTTAATCTCTGGGGGTATCATTTTCCGGTCTTTAATGTAGCTGACTCTTCGATTACAATAGGATCAGTTTTGTTTTTTGTTACAGCCCTTTTTTTTAAAAAAAATCGTTCCGTTGAAGTATGAGAGCTTCAAAATGGATTAAAGTCCCTTTCCTGATCGATGAAATAGAAATGGAATCTCTCTTTGAGCATCTCAAGGAAACGGTAGGTTCTTTTTTTCTCTACCAAGTGCAAGGGCTCTCTTTAGCTTTAGAGGGGGTGATTTCTCCTTCCGCATTCCTTCAGGTCTATTCCCAATACGTTTCCCTATTGAAACAAGGAGAGATTCCTTCTCTCGAGGTCTTTAGGCACCCCTTCTCCTATGCTATAAGTGTGAGTTCTGAAGCCTTTAGCACTTTTCCTTTAGCTAAAGGGCGTCAACTGATTAAAGCCACTTCTCCTGTGGTGCAAATGCAGCCAAACCAGATCCGTTATTCTAAAGAGGAGAAACGGTTTCGAGCTCAAGTTTTTAGCCATGACAGCATAAGCTGGGGAGTTCAGCTCGCTTACCCTCAACTTTTCCAAGATGAGAAAACAGATGAAATTAGATCGGTTCGAGGGCTGCCCAATACCCTCTTATTTCAGGCCATTCAAAAGTGGATCCGTAAATACACAAGGGCAACTCCATTTATCGTAGAGAAAAAGCAACTCAATGAACCCATTCGTTTGGGATTGACATGCTTTAGTTGGATCCATTCACACCCTCAACTCAAAACAGAGAATATCACGGTTAATGAATCTTGAAAAAAAGATACACTCCCTTTTTATCGCCAAAAAGCAGACCCTCAGTCTCGCCGAGTCGTGCACAGGAGGGGCTTTAAGCTATCGTTTTGTTCAGATCCCCGACTGTTCCCTCTATTTTCTCGGATCGATTGTGGCTTACTCAAATGATGCAAAAAAGCATATCTTGGGAGTTCGAGCTGCCACTATTGAAACATTTGGAGCCGTGAGTGAAGAGACAGCTAAAGAAATGGCTCGAGGGGCATTAAATCGGTTTGGATCAACCTATGCTGTAGCCACATCCGGCATTGCAGGCCCATCGGGAGGGACAGAGCAAAAACCTATAGGAACGATTTGTTTCGCAATCGCCATTGAGCCCGATGATCTGCACTCTTGGACCTCTCACTTTGAGGGGGAGCGAAATGAGATTATAGAGGCTGGGGTAAAAGAGACGCTTCAACATCTTTACGATATTACAAGCCGATGACCGATTACGCTCTTATAGATAGTGGCAGAGGTGAAAAATTAGAGAGATTCGGAGAGGTGACCTTAATAAGACCCTGTGCGCATGCTCTTTGGCATCCACGCTCTGCGAAGTCTGTCTGGAAACAAGCTCACGCCCGTTTTTCTCGAGAAGAGGGGAATCAATGGGAGATTTACAAACCCTTTCCCCAAACCTGGGAAGTTTGTATTGAGAAGATCATGTTTAAACTTAAAGCCACCTCTTTTGGGCACTTAGGCATTTTTCCCGAGCATCAAATGCATTGGAGATGGATCCGTCAGCAGATAGTTGAAATGGGCTTTACCCCTCAGATTCTCAACCTTTTTGCCTATTCGGGAGGCGCAACACTTGCTGCAGCGAGCGAAAACGCCTCTGTTTCCCACGTAGATGCGGCCAAGGGAATGGTAGAGTGGGCCCGTGAGAATGCAGCTCTAAACGGCTTAGAAAAATGCCCTGTCCGCTGGATCGTAGAAGATGTTAAAAAATATTTGGGCCGAGCTTTTCGAAGAGAGATACGCTACGATGCGATTGTTTTAGATCCTCCCACCTTTGGACGGGGTCGATCCAAGGAAGTATTTAAGATTGAAAGAGATATACTCAATCTTTTAGAATCTTGCGTGGCCTTGCTATCTAAAAGACCCCGCTTCTTATTATTGAGCTGTCACACTCCCGGGTTTACTCCCCTTGTCCTAAAACAGCTGCTAATAGAAACAACCCTGCATCTAGGAGGGAGGGTTGAAAGCGGAGAGATGGCATTGCCCGGGCCGGTTGAACTGCCCAGCGGAACCTTTGCAAGATGGATAGCCGATGCTCACTAGTTTGAAAAACCCAAAAATCCAACAAGCGCGCAAATTATGGAAAAGAGGAGAGCGTGATAGGACCGATCATTTTTTAATTGAAGGTTATAGGGAACTTTCTCGAGCTTGCGCCTCCTCATATAAAGTCGAACTCTTATTTACCTGCTCCTCATTATTTTTGGGGAGCCATGAGCCCCGCCTGATTGAAAATCTTCAAAAGAGTGGAGCCATTGTATTTCCTTGCAGTGAACCGGTTTTTAGAAAATTATCTTATAGAGATCGCCCTGATGGCTTGATAGGAGTGGCAAAACAGAGGCACTGCTCATTAGAAGATTTGAAAGTACAAGAAAGAGCTCTATTTGTGGTAGCTGAAGCGGTAGAGAAGCCGGGAAACCTAGGCACAATTTTACGCTCGGCAGATGCAACCGGAGTGGATGGAGTTATTGTTTGCGATAGAGGGACCGATATTCACAACCCAAATGTTGTAAGGGCAAGTGTTGGCACCCTTTTTACAACACCAGTGGTTGAAGTGGAGAGTCAAAAGGCCCGCGATTGGCTGAAAGAGAACAATATTATGACTCTTGCTGCGACTCCTTTATCCCAAACAGACTATACTCAAATAGATTTAACAAAGCCCATAGCTATCGTAATGGGAACCGAGCAATATGGCCTGAGCGAAGCTTGGATGGAAAAGGCGGATATTCAGGTACGCATTCCCATGCTCGGCCAAGCCGATTCTCTCAACGTAGCTATGGCTACAACCGTTCTTCTTTATGAAACCCTGCGACAAAGAACCTGAGATCCTTTTTTTTGACAATCATCTGCTTGTCTTGAATAAACCCTCCGGAATGCTTACACAGCCTAATCATACCATGGAGTTTTCATTGGAAGCTTTTGGAAAACAGTGGTTAAAAACCCATTTTCAAAAAAAGGGAAATGTTTTTCTCGAAGCAGTGCACCGTCTTGATAGGGTGGCTTCAGGCATTGTTTTGTTTGCACGGAGCCAAAAAGCTCTCTCTCGCTTGCAGCAGGCTCAAAGAGAAAAGAGATTTGAAAAAAGCTATTTTGCTCTCGTTGAAGGGAGACTTGCAAAACAGCAAGCAACATTGAGCCACTATCTGGTTCATAAAAATCACAAAGCCCATATTTCAAATGAGAAAGAGCCAAAAGCAAAGCAATGTATGTTAAAATATCGTGCTGTAAAAGAAAGCATTGAATACACTCTGCTACATATCGCACTTGAAACAGGACGATATCACCAGATCCGAGCACAGCTTGCAGCCATAGGATATCCGATCCTAGGGGACCTGAAGTATGGGTCTACAAACAGCTTTCGTGCGATTGCTCTTCATCATGGCCATCTACAAGTTCCTCATCCGATCTCTCGCAAGCCGATTTCTTGGAGGGTGCTTTTACCTGATGATTGGCCTTTTGCTTTTCACCATCCCCCTCAATGGAGCTCTTTTCAGTAGATCGGCCAAACTCAGGCATGTTTACCTAACCTGGCAAAACGACCCCTGTCGAACGATCACCATCAATGTGCATGGAATAAACACCCCATCTAAATTGACGGTTTACTACGATACCCAACCTCGTTTTTCGAAAATCTCTCGCTACTGTCATAAAGCGAAAGGATTTGGCCATCAAAAGATCCGCCTTCCGGACGACCGAATGATTTATCATGTTGAGTTAAAAGACCTAATACCTGGCACCACCTATTACTTTACAGTTGGAGATCAGTCGCGCAGTTACTGTGGAGAGATTCGTTTTCGCACAGTTCCCGGTGAGACAGGCCCTTTACTTTTTGTAGAAGGAGGGGATTGGGAAAATACTCCCGCAGCAGAAGCATTAGCTAAAAAAGCGGCTGCTTTAAGTCCCTATGCAGCTCTATTAGGGGGAGACTACCCCTCTCACGTTTATGGACTTGGAGACTACGAAAAGTGGGATCATTGGTTAGATGTTTATAGACGGAGTATGATCACCCCCGAAGGGCACTTAATTCCTATGGTGATGGCTGTGGGCAATCATGAAGTGACCGGAGGTTTTGGGCAGTCGAAAGAGAAGGCGCCTTTTTTTTTCCACTATTTTCGACAGGGCAACACTAAAGAGAGTTATTTTAACCTTACTATAGGGGAGCGCGTTTCTCTTTTCGTGTTGGACAGCGGCCATGCAGCACAGCATGATGGGCCACAGCTCGAGTGGTTCGAAGAGCAGCTTGAAAAAGTGAAAGAAGTGCCAATAAAAATCGCAATCTACCATGTGCCCCTTTTTCCGAGCATTCGCTTTGCTAAAAAAGATCTCACCTATCGCACCTTTTATAGCGCCGTAGAGTTGTGGAAGGGAAGGCTTGTTGCTAACAAACTCTATTCATCTCAGTCCTGTCAAGGAAGGAAATATTGGCTTCCTCTTTTCGATAAATATAATTTTACCGCCTGTTTTGAGCACCACGATCAAACCCTGAAACGAACCAAATTAATTAGAGAGGGAAAGGAAGCGATCAAGGGGACAGTATATTTAGGAGACGGCGGGTGGGGATCTGAAGAGCAGCATCCTCCTCTTCAAGGATACTTCAACAACTATTTTGCAGCCCTTCAGGGCAAAGTACATTTCTTTTGGGCTATAGAAATAGACGAGGATAAAATCACGTATGTGGCGATGACCCCTTCAGGACGAGTCGTCGATCATTTTATCCAAAAGCGGTAAAGCTAAAATTATGCTGAGCTTTCTATTATACTAAGTCGCAAGCCTCGGAGGGCATCCAGTGCGCGTCTTTCCCTTCCCACTTGATATTGCACCCAATCGGGTTGGTCAGAGGGGTAGTTATAGACTTCCCTTCTATGTGCTCCTGAATGGCTCTTTCAAGATCATTCACTTTCATTTTAGAAGCATCTCTGGGATTATCCACTCCTCGCCCACAGTAAATTAGTTTTCTGTTTTTATCGAAAACAAAAAAATGAGGGGTGCATAATGCTCCATATTTTTTAGCGACCTCCTGGGTTTCATCATGGAGGTAGACCCAAGGGAAGTGAAAGGTCTTCATCCGCTCCACCATATGCTCATAAGAGTCTTCTTCATAAGTGTGCTTGCTATTGGAATTGATGCCGACAAAAACAACCCCTTTATCTTTAAATTTTTCCGCGGTGTTTCGGGTGATTTCATCGGAGCCTATGACATAAGGGCAGTGGTTGCAGGTAAAAAAAATAACTAGTACTTTTGCTTGGTCGAAATCTTTGAGAGAATAGGTTTTGCCATCTGTCCCAGGGAGGTCGAAGAAATCGATTGCGCTATGATTAAGAGGAAGGGTGTATGGCATAAAATCTCCTTTAAAAGCTTTATAGTAGTGTTTTTTAGTAAATTTTATAAGCAATAACAGTAATTTTCATCAATGATTTTTTGAAAAAGTTGCTTTTTAACTTTTTTTCATGCATCATAGATCTAATTATTTTTTCAAAATAGAGGGCGAATGCGTGAAGGAGAAAATTTTACATGATATCGATACAAGTATCCAAGCGCTTTGCCAGCTAGCAGAACCCGAGGGATTGAATTTTATTGAAAAAGGCGCCCTTTTGCTTTCCGACTGTTTTCGCAAAGGGAATAAAGTTTTAGTGGCAGGCAATGGAGGGAGTTTATGTGATGGCGTTCATTTTGCGGAAGAATTAACCGGTTTTTTTCGTGAGAAACGCCCTGCTCTTCCGGCGATTGCTCTCGCTGAGCCGGGTCATTTGACCTGTGTAGGAAATGATATAGGATTTGATCAGGTCTTTGCCAGAGGGGTTGAGGCTTATGGAAAAGAGGAGGATCTTTTTGTGGGACTCTCTACAAGCGGCAATTCCCGCAATATTATTCTCGCTTTTGAGCGAGCTAAGGAGCTGGGTTTAAAAACCCTTGCCTTCCTTGGGCGAGGAGGAGGAAAACTTAAAGGGGTTGCCGATCTGGAATTGATTGTCGAAGGTTCTCTAACCTCAGATCGAATTCAAGAGGTGCATATGACAGCGATTCATATCATGATCGAGATGGTTGAGCAGATCCTTTTTTACGATCCGCAAAAAAAAGAGGAAAAAATCCTCGAAGAGATATTATCAGTAGCTCCTCGGTAAGTATGCGCCGGGCTGAAGTGTGGTTTCGCAATTGGGTTCGCAAAAATAATAAGAGAGGAGGGAATGTATTCCTCTCCTTGCCGAGCTGGTTTTATGGAGCTTGTACGGCGCTTCGCCATAATTTGTATGACCGAGGGGTTTTTGCTCAGAAAAAGGTAGATATACCTGTGGTAAGTATAGGCAATCTCGTGTGCGGGGGAGCGGGCAAAACCCAGGTCTGTTTGCTGCTGGCAAAGGAGTTAAAAAAACGTATCGCCATTGTCTCAAGAGGATATCGGGGCAAGGCTGAAAAAAAAAAGAGCGCTCTTCTTGTAGACCACACCGTGCATGCCCCCGATGAATGTGGGGATGAACCGTGGCTCTTAGCTTCAAGGCTGCCTGAGACGAAAGTGATTGTGTGCAAAAATCGCTTTGAAGGAGCAAGGCGGGCCGAGAGGGAAGGGGCGGAAGTGATTGTGCTCGATGACGGGATGCAGCACCGCCGTCTTCACCGCGATATTGAAATAGTGGTGATAGATGCAGCAGATCCTTGGGGAGGAGGTTATTTCCTTCCTAAAGGGTTGCTGCGAGAAGATCCAAAAAGATTGGCTTTTGCAGATTTAGTTATGATTATAG
This sequence comes from Chlamydiales bacterium, assembly GCA_049281295.1. GTDB lineage: Bacteria > Chlamydiota > Chlamydiia > Chlamydiales > JAAKFR01 > JBAPRV01. Next base: position 1,508 of record JBAPRV010000002.1, on the reverse strand, counting down.
AAACATCTCCATCAACTATTGAGATTCCATTTACTCAGGCCCCCTCTGTTTATGGGCGGATTGTTCCAAAAAGAGTTTTGGACATGAACGGCGAGGCATTGGGTTCTTTGGAGGGTGTCTCTGTAGGCGTTTTTTGCGGCATTGGCAACCCGCACCGTTTTGTCACAACCGTAGAATCTCTGGGCGCAAAGGTGGTTGCACGCTATTTTTCTCCCGATCACTCAGCGATTGAAAAAGGAGCGCTAAAAAGATTTGCCAGGCTCGCAAAGAAAAAGGGGGCAAAGCTGCTTCTTTGCACGGAAAAAGATAAAATAAAACAACCTGCTTTTCACAACGAAATTCCCCTGCCCATTGGCTGGGTAGAGGCCTCTATTGAAATCTTCAAGAATAAAGAGGCGTGGGAGAATCTATTAACTCATATTAATCAACTGGGAACGATCGCGACATGAAACTTTGGAAAAAAATGCTATTAGGTCTTGTTTTGGGAACTCTAGCGGGGGTTTTGCTTGAAGATCGAGCTCAATGCCTAAAGCCTTTTGGAACCGTTTTTCTAGACCTGCTCAATATGTTAGTTGTTTTGCTTGTCTTCTCTTCCATGACAGTGGGGGTGACATCGATCAACGATATTCGCAAACTAGGTCGCGTGGGCCTTAAGACCCTTCTGTTATATATGGGGACCACAGCCATTGCTATCCTTTTTGGGTTGGCTGCAGCTAAACTATTCAACCCGGGAATGGGTATTGGCTTGAACCACGACTCTGTGGAGCTCACCATCGATGAGACCCCCGAGCTTGTGAATCTCTTTCTCAACTTAGTCCCCTCTAACCCTATTGGATCTTTGGCAAATGGGAATATTCTTCAAGTCATTGTTTTCTCGATTTTTTTTGGCCTGGGAATCAACTTTGCGGGAGAAAAAGGTAAACCTTTGGCTCGGATACTCGAATCGCTTTCGGAGGTGATGTTTTCCATAACAGGTATGGTGATGCATCTCGCTCCTTATGGTATTTTTGCGATCATGGCGTGGGTAGCGGGCACTTTTGGACCGGGTATCCTCTATCCCCTTTTGAAACTGGTTTTTGTCCACTATCTTGTATGCGCTGTCCATTTGGTCGTGGTATACGGAGGTATTTTGGTTTTCATGGCCAAGGTACGAGTAGGTCCCTTTTTTAAAGGAATGACCGATGCCATCACACTAGCCGCTTCCACAACCAGTAGCTCAGCTACCTTGCCGGCCACCCTACATTGCGTGGAAGAAAATCTAGGTGTATCGAAAAACATTGCCAGTTTTATCCTTCCGCTTGGCTCTACTATTAATATGAATGGTACGGCGATTTTTCAAGGGATCGCAGCCGTTTTCATCTCCCAAGCCTATGGAATTGAGCTAGGATTGGAGAATTTACTTCTAATTGTTGTGATCGCAACCCTTTCAGCAGTAGGTTGCGCAGGGATTCCCGGAGGGGGGATAGTGACTCTCTCCATAGTGCTCGGCTCGGTGGGCCTTCCTATTG
>JBAPRV010000001.1:0-15284 GCA_049281295.1 Chlamydiales bacterium | reverse complement strand
AAAGAGAATCGGATTATTTGCCCATTAGATCGTCATAAGGTTTCATTTCTTACATGCATTCCGTTTAAAGAACTAAGAGATAGAATTGCATTGTGGAACAAGGAAAGGGGTCTTTTTTCTTCTCTATCGGATGATAAAGAAGTAGAAGATCTTACTTCAGGGATGAGACATTTAAATATGGAATCAGACCATAGAAAGAGAGAGCTCCCATCACAGGTAGTCAGATATGCTCATCGAGATGATATTCATGCCATGGCACTTCTTCCTAATACTTTTGTTACTGGATCTAAAGATACGACCATAAAGCAATGGACTCTAGATGCAAAATTCATTAAAGCCGTGCAATCTTCTTCTCATAAGGGTTACTCTGGATGGATTACCGCTCTTTGTAGCCTAAATAAAGGACTATGGGTCTCCGGTACACGCGATGGAGTAATTAAGGTATGGAATCAAGAAGGAAATGAAATCCAAAAAATTCAATATAATCCTGATGAATTAACAATATCCCAATATGTTTGTAAACATAGAAACCAGAAAAGAATCAACTGCATTGCAGATGCACACTTCGGGGAAGAAAATAGTCACATTTACACGGGAACACCACGATATGTTCAACTGTGGAATCTTACTGATCATAAAATTGTAAGAGAATACATCGCACATCCAAACAATTGGGTTTACGGTTTACAACAGCTTAATGATAACAGATGGGGAATCATTATTGGCCCTAACTTAGAAGTCTGGAAAATGGAGAATTTGGATGATCCCTATAGAACATCTATCATTTCAGCTCAAAAAGGCGTAGGCCAGCCTCCTCATATTTCATCTATGACCTTACTTAAAGGGGACTCTTCTCTTATAGCACTAACTTCTTTCGATGCATCTGTTAAAATCATTGATATAGAGACAAAAAAATGCATACAGAATTATCAAGAACATTCCGGAAGGGTATGGTCGGTTGTTTCACCCAGTCGTTCGCTTCTAATTAGTGGCGCAGACGATAAAACAGCAAGAATATGGGATGCTAGACAGTGTCAATCTGTGATTACTCTTGAAGGTCATCCTGGTAGAGTCTCGAGTATTCTGGTTCTTTATGATAATTTCTGTGTGACTGCATCTTGCCCTGATTATCCTAGTTCTCAAAATCAGGCAATATTACGTCTTTGGGATTTAAGGAATTTTATTGAGTCACGAGAGTAAGATTAAAAAAAAATTTATGTATTTTAGCCTTCATTTAAATAAATCTTCTAATACTACCTCATTATCAATGAGCTCCTCTGAATACATATTCTTTTTCATTCCATATGTTGAAATCAGAGCGATGTAAATTTGTTTTCCAGTTGGCTTTGACTTAGAAGGGAAATTTTCTTCAAATAACTCTTTCTTATTATCTAAAGATTTGGCATTTGCCTTATCTAAAGCGTATTTTTTATCTCTATATTTGATTTCGCAAAGGGTAATGACCCCATCTTCCCGGTCAAACAATAAATCAATTTGAGCTCCCTTATCTTTGGATTTTTTTGGAGGAATTAATCGCCAACTTCCTGTTGAATAGGCAATATTATTTAAACCTAAAGATTGGCCTATTTGATCTATATGCTTATAACATACGGTCTCAAAAGCAAAACCCGACCAAATTGATTTCGCTGAAGTATTAGATATTTTTTCCCAATATTTACCTTGTCCTCTTTGAGCACCTCTTTCAATAAGAGGTTCTATCCAATTTAAATAAAATAGTGTGTACTCATCTGTAACACGAAAAAAACGATCTCTTCTTTTTTTTCCATATGGAATATATCCTCTAATAAAACTTGAGGCTTCCAATTCTTCTAATCTCCTATTTATAGCTCCTCCAGAAGAAATTTTGGTTACTTCAATAAGCTTTTCTCGAGAGATTGTATTCCCTGAACGAATAATTGCTCTGATGATATCTAAGTTGCTCTCAGATTGGTCAAATAGAGATCGAAATAAATCAGTAAATTCTGAATACAACAATCCTGATTTCTTAAAGCAAAGGTCATCAATATTTTGTGTAGTTGATTTTCCTTTTTTAAATTCTTTTAAATAAAAAGGAATTCCTCCCACTACCATATACAAATCTAAAATCTGTTTCCTATTAAGCTTAATGGATCGACGCTCTAAGAAGTGCTGAGTTTCTTTTAAATTAAATGGCTCAAGTAAAATACGTTTCGTAATCCTATTATATAATCCACCTTTTGCATGGATTAAATTACTTAGCATCCATGAAGCCGCTGATCCGCAGGTAATAAGAATAAAATTCCTTTGAGAGGACCAATACCTGTTCCAATAATAATCTAAAGCTTGCATCACCCCTGACTTCTTCGATGCCAACCATGGGATCTCATCCAAAAATATGATGACTTTCTTCCTCTTAGGTAAGGATTTAATCTTTTCTGTTAGTGTTTCAAATGCTTCATCCCAACTGTGAGGCACTTTTAGCTTTTCACCTTCAAAAAAAACAGATGAATACCCTTTGATAAATTTTTCTAATTGACTCTTAAGAGGAGCTTCTTTAACACCGGTGACCTCTAAGTATATCCCCTTCTTTGAAAAGTACTCTCTTATCAAGAACGTCTTCCCCACACGTCTCCGACCATAGATAGCCACAAATTCCGCTTCCTTTGATCTCATGGTTTCAGCTAAGATTTTTATCTCTTCTTTTCTACCAACAATGTCTTTCTCGCTCATTTTGTCTCCCCAAAAGATATGTCCATGTATAAAAAATTATAGACGGACATATCTTTTTTTCATAGCAAGATATGTCCATGTATAAAAAATTATAGACGGACATATCTTTATAAATTGTGAGCTATGACTGGCTGGATTTAATTGTTGAGGTCTTTATGATGCGAAACAGTTGTCATTTTTTTGGTAGGCCCATTTCACGCAAACATGGAGCGCTCTCCAACAATTTTTAGATAGTAGTAATGAAGCAATTGGGCGCAGTCTAAAGTGATATAGCAAAAGAGTCCCATCTTTGTTTCTCAATAACAAACTGCTTGTATATTACTTGCTCGCTCAAAAAAAATAAGACCAATGCTTCTCACAGCTAAATCTTTTTAGAAAAGATCGGATTGATGCAGAAGAAAGATAAAGGTTTCTTGATTGTCTCAATAGCTCCTAAACTTGCGGAACTAAAGCAACTACTGGCTTCATCACTTGCTTCTTCAGATCGCCCGACCGCTATATATTTAGTTCCTCGTTTGCGCCCGATTTTTTTGACTGCTCCCTCTTGAACCAGTAAACTTAACCAGCGTCTCACAGAGCGTTCATTAAAACCTTCACCCAACTTGGTAAGCAGATCAGGCAAACTAATCGGCTCCGGCTCCAAGCCTAATTGCCTCAATACGGCCATTTTGTTATCCCGAAGGCTCATTATTGCTTCTTTTATACTCTAATACGGCCATTTTACCGTGAATACGGCCATTCAACAAGAAAAATTGGCCGTATTTATCAAAATACGGCCAATTTCTAAAAAAGAACTCTGATTAAACAGACAAGCTTAGATGACGGTTCTCGTGACGGCTCCCTTCCCAGGCGCGAAAGCGAGCCGCTTGCCTCTGGGCAAATCCCGCTTGAAATTTCTGAAGTTGCATCCGCTTTTCTGCTTCAAGACGCATGCCCTCTTCTTGCCGCTTTCTCTTTATACGAGACTTGTGATCCTTAGTGGCACGCCTGCCTTGAGCTCTGATCTCTTCCCCAAACCGCTGCAAAATTTCCAGCTTAAAGAGTTCCAACTTCAATAATAGATCCATGACAAATGGGCTATACTGTAAGAGAGGTAAAACGGCTCCGACAGACGCCTCCGGATTGATCTCAAAACCTACACTAGCTGCTCTCTCGGCATCCGCTACAGGAAAAGTCCAGGCCGCATTCAATACATATGGATAAATTTCTATATTAATCATAATATTTTCTATTAACTTTTTCTTTATTTTATTAAAAAAAGCTATTAAGATCAATTTTTATTTAATTTTATAATAATAATTCGTAAATTCAGCACTCTTGATATAAGAGTGCTAAATTTTGTTGACTCAAGATTCCCCTTTGAATATAATGGATGGAAATGAGTCAAGAAAATATTAAGAAATCTTCTACAAAGAAGGAAGAGCGGGCTATTCAGGTCCTAATGGGGCTTGTGGAGCTCTATCTGCAAACGGGCGAGCCTATTGGTTCTAATACCCTTAAAGAGCATAGTTTTCCGCATTTAAGCTCCGCCACCCTTCGAAACTATTTCGTCCAATTGGAAGAAATAGGGTATCTGCAGCAACCTCACGCCTCAGGAGGAAGAGTCCCTACCCATAAAGCTCTCCGTCGATATGCTGAAAGTCATTTGTCTGATAGGGAGACCCCTTCTGACGCCGAAGAGGCTTTAAAAGAGCTCATCCAAGTCGAATCGCGTAATGTGGCAGCCTATCTTCAACAGGCTGCCGAGAAACTCAGTGAACTGACCCAATGCGCCGTCTTTCTCTCTTCGGTCCGTTTTGACCATGATCTGGTCTCTGAAATTAGATTGGTTAATATTGACCAGGAGCGTGTTTTATGCGTGATTATTACCGATTTCGGCCAGATTTTGACCGAAATTCTCTCTTCCAAGCACAAGTTGAGCTCATTCTCGCTAAAACGAATTGAATCTCACTTCAATTGGTGGATTAAGGGGGGCAGCAAACCGGAGAATATAAGCAGGGAAGAAGAGGAGGTCGCTCAAAAATTTTACAACGAGGTCATGGTTCGATATTTTGTTCGTTATTCGAATTTCAGTGATGAAGATGTTTTCCGCACAGGATTCTCTCGGCTGCTGCATTATCCCGAATTTAATGACCCGATTGTCTTAGCTTCAGCGCTCTCTCTTTTTGAAAATGCCTCTCATATGCGCCAACTCTTAAGCGACTGCGTATCCGGTGGCAATTTACGCTACTGGATCGGTGATGATCTGGCTCTTTATACCTCTTCGCCACAATCATGTTCAGTTTTAGCTATTCCTTATCGTATTGGACCGACCATCGCGGGGGCCGTGGGTATTTTAGGGCCCTGCCGGATGTCTTATCGCAATTTTTTTGGCACTCTTCGATTTTTCTCTGAAAGCATAAGTAATTCCCTGACGAAAAGTCTCTACCGATTTAAAATATCTTTCCGCCAACCCCATTCCAAAACCCCCTATATTCAACAACAAGAGCGGGCGATTGTCGATCAAACTTCTCAAAAACTATTAGAAATCAAGGACTAAATATGACAGAAGAAAAAATCGAAGAAAAACCTGAAGAAAAAATCGAGGCAGTTTCTCAGCTTCAACAAGATCTGCAAGCGTGTCAAGATAAGTATCTTCGTGTGCTAGCTGAATCGGAAAATGTTCGAAAGCGCATGCAAAAAGAGCGCCAAGAATGGACAAAATATTCCATCGAAAATGTCTTAGTTGAATTTTTTCATCCCATCGACAGTTTCGAAAAAGCACTTCAATTTGCTGAAACGATGTCCGATGAGGTGAAAAACTGGGCTGTCGGGTTTGAAATGATTCTCAATCAGTTCAAGCAAATCTTTTCAAACCATGGCGTAGAAGAGTATCACTCCGTTGGTAAACCTTTCGATCCCCACTTTCATGAAGCGGTGGAAATGGTAGAAACAACTGAGTATGAACCAGGGATAGTTGTAGAAGAGTATGTACGAGGCTACAAGGTTGGAGATCGTGCGATTCGTGTGGCCCGCGTTAAAGTAGCTAAAGCCCCTGAACAAAAAACAGAATTAGAAAAAACTAAACAGGAAGATTAATTATGGCAGAAAATAAAAAGCAAAAAAAAATTATTGGAATTGACCTTGGTACCACTAATTCATGTGTTGCTGTCATGGAAGGGGGAGCGGCAAAGGTCATCAATTCAGCTGAAGGGACACGAACCACCCCTTCTGTCATCGCCTATAAAGGGAAGGATCAGTTGGTTGGAGTCCCCGCTAAACGGCAGGCTGTGACTAACCCTGAGCAGACACTGTGCTCAACAAAGCGTTTTATAGGTCGTAAATACGATGAGGTGCAATCGGAAATCAAGACGGTGCCTTTCAAGGTGGGTGCAAATGATAAGGGAGACGCTATTTTTGAGGTTGGCGACAAAAAAATCACTCCTGAAGAGGCGGCAGCCAAAGTTTTGATGAAAATGAAGGAGACGGCCGAAGACTATTTGGGCGAGCCTGTCACTGAAGCTGTGATTACGGTGCCTGCTTATTTCAATGATTCTCAAAGAGCTTCTACACGTGATGCAGGACGTATTGCAGGCTTAGAAGTTAAACGGATCATCCCGGAGCCCACTGCAGCAGCACTTGCATATGGCCTGGACAAAGAAGGAGATAAAAAAATTGCCGTCTTTGACTTAGGAGGAGGAACTTTTGATATTTCGATCTTGGAGATTGGCGAAGGAGTGTTCGAAGTGCTCGCGACCAATGGGGATACTCACTTAGGTGGAGATGATTTCGACAATGCCATTATCCACTGGATACTCGATGAGTTCAAAAAGGAGCAAGGGATTGATTTGAGCAAAGATAAAATGGCGCTCCAACGGCTGCGCGATGCTGCTGAAAAGGCGAAGATGGAGTTGTCAGGTGTTCAGTCTACGGAGATCAACCAGCCCTTTATCACCATGGACGCTTCAGGACCTAAGCACCTCGCTTTAACATTAACCCGTTCCAAACTTGAAGCATTAACAGCAGATCTTGTCGACAGAACCCGTGAGCCATGCTTGAAAGCGCTTAAAGATTCCGGCTTGCCTGCAGACAAAATCGATGAAGTGATTCTCGTAGGGGGAATGACCCGTATGCCTGCAGTTCAAGAGGTGGTTAAAAACATTTTTGGCCGGGAGCCTCATAAGGGAGTCAACCCGGATGAAGTCGTAGCGTTAGGGGCAGCCATCCAAGGGGGTGTTCTTGGAGGGGATGTCAAAGATGTCTTATTGCTCGATGTGATTCCACTTACATTAGGTATCGAAACCTTGGGCGGTGTGATGACCCCACTAGTGGAACGAAACACCACCATCCCTACACAAAAAAAACAGGTGTTTTCAACTGCAGCTGACAATCAGCCGGCCGTGACTATTGTCGTGTTACAAGGAGAGCGGCCGATAGCGAGAGATAATCGCGAGATTGGTCGATTTGATCTCACTGATATCCCCCCCGCTCCACGAGGTGTGCCGCAGATTGAGGTTGCCTTCGATGTGGATGCAAACGGAATTTTACACGTCTCGGCAAAAGACCGTTCATCAGGAAAAGAGCAAAAGATCCGAATTGAAGCTCAATCGGGCTTGAATAAAGAAGAGATTGAGCGCATGAAACAAGATGCTGATGCGCACAAAGAAGAGGATCGCAAAAAGAAAGAAGAGATCGAGGAGAAAAACGAGGGCGAATTGCTTGTCTTTAGAGCAGAAAAAGCTTTAAAGGATTACAAGGACAAAATTCCGGCTGACGTCGCGAAGGATGTTCAATCAAAAGTAGATGTATTGCATGAAGCTCTGAAAAGCGATCAGATCGACAAGATTCGAAAAGCAAAAGACGAGCTAAACCAGCATATGCAAAAGATCGGAGAAGTGATGCAAGGAGCCGGGCCTCAGCCAGGTGCCGCTCCGGAAGAGCCTCAACCCAAAGCTGAAAGCACAGATGAGAACAACATCGAAGAAGCTGAGGTCGAGGTGCTCGATGATGAAGAGAAAAAAGACTAGAGCAGACTGTCCTTGCCCTCTAAGGGGCAAGGACCTTTCAAAAAGGCAATCCACATGCAGTACGAAGAAGCCAAAGAAATATTAGGGAAAGAGAAGATCGCTATTTTAGGTTATGGGAAGGTAGGAGCTGCCCATGCACTTAATTTGAGAGATAGCGGATTGAATGTGATCGTAGGACAGCGAGAAGGGACACCTTCCTGGAACAAAGCTGTCGAAGAGGGATGGAAGCCGAAAGAGACCCTTTTCTCACTTGAAGAAGCATCTCAGCGAGCTACATTTATTTGCTATCTGCTCTCTGATATCGGGCAAATCCAATTTTGGACAACCCTATACAAATATCTCACAGCCGGGAAGACACTTCTGTTCGCGAGCGGCTTTTCCATCGCCTTTGCTGATCAGACCAAGGTTTTAGTTCCAAAAGAAGTTGATGTCATCCTCATTGGAACTAAGGGGCCAGCCTATGCTTTACGACAGCTTTTTCTCTCAGGAGAAGGGGTCAATGCAAGCTATGCTGTGCATCAAGATGTTTCCGGTAAAGCCAAAGAGAAAACGCTAGCTTATGGCAAGGCTATTGGAGTCACTTCTCTTTTTGAAACAACCTTTGAAAAAGAAGCTCATAGCGATTTAGTCGGAGAAAGGGGGGCGCTCTTGGGAGGGTTTGCTGCTCTTTTGGAGACTCAATATGAACTTTTGAGAAGAAAGGGCCACTCCCCTGATGAAGCTTTCAATGAAACTGTTGAAGAGCTGACACAATCCTTAATCCCTTTTATTGCAGAAAATGGGATGGACGCTTTGTATCGTATTTGCTCTACAACAGCCCAAAGGGGTGCATTAGATTGGCTGCCCCGTTTTAAAAAAGCTCTCCAACCTCTATTTGAGGAGCTTTATGAGGGCGTAGCTAGCGGCAAAGAGGCGGAGGCTGTGATCACTCAAAGCCGCCAGAGTGATTATAAAAATCAACTCGACCAAGAGCTCAAGCAAATGGCTGAAAAAGAGATTTGGCAAGTAGGGAAAAGAGTACGCTCTCAGCGTCACTGAGGGTATGATGAGGCTAAAGGATACTGAAAAGACTCAGCCTCTTTTGGGAATTGTCCTTGCTTGACAGCTTGTACATAATTTTTTATCGCCCCTTTCAACCCCTCTGTTTGGCCGCTTAAAAAATCACGGGTGTAGCGCACTTGTTTCGTATTTTTATCAGCTACCACATAACGGTCTGACAAAAAAGAAGAAAAGCCGTCACTAAATCCTAGTAGATCATGTAAAATTTGAACCTGTCCATCTAAAAAAGGGCCAGAACCAATACCTATAACCGGAATAGTCAAGGATTTAGAAATTTTTTGAGCAACTTCAGTTGTGACGCAATGCAAAACTAACAGATTAGCTCCAGCCTCTTCCAGTACTTTCGAATCGTGAATAAGCTTCTCTTCCAGCTCTAATTTTTTCTTGGTGTCGAGCCGATATCCCCCAAAAGCATGGGCATACTGCGGCATCAATCCGAGTAGAGAGCAAACGGGAATGCCTCTCTCCGTCAGAAAATGGATAGTCTCTGCAAGAAAGGCGCCTCCTTCTAATTTCACCATCTCACAGCCAGCTTGTATTAACTTGGCAGCATTTTTAACCGCCTCTTCTTTGGTTGGATAGGTTTGGAAAGGCATATCAGTGACTATAAATGCAGATGGTTTCAATCGATTGCAAGCTTGAGTGTGATAAATCATATGGTCAAGGGTGACAGAATAAACCGTCTCATATCCTAGAACCGTGACTCCTAAAGAATTGCCTACAATAATCAATTCAATTCCCAACTGACTCATCAGTTTGGCAAAAAGAGCGTCATAAGCAGTGAGGGCCGCTATTTTCTCCTGTTTCTCTTTAAGTTGGAATAGAGTTTGAAGGGTTACTTTTTGCATACTCCCCTTTTATTCAAATTCTGAATTTGAAGGAAACATTTTCTCTTTAATCAACTGAACGTACTTTTTTATCGCTGCCTGTATTCCTCCTGTTTGGCCACTTAAAAAATCACGTGTATATCGGATAGGCTTTTTTGTTTTTTCAACTACAAGGTAACGGGGAGATAATAATGATGAAGCCGTATCACTAAAGCCTAAAAAATCTTGTAAAATTTGGATCTGCCCATCCAGCTTTAGTCCCGAGCCAATGCCGATAACCGGAATGGACAGTAGTTGAGCTATCTGCTCTGCCGTTGAGCTTTTGACGCATTTTAAAATCAAGGCCTTTGCTCCTGCTTCTTCTAATGCTTTTGCATCATGGATAAGTTTTGATTCCAATTGATTTTCTCTTTGGATATCTAGACGATACCCTCCCTCTATATGGCAATATTGAGGCATCAGCCCTAAATGAGCACAAACCGGGATACCCCGTTCTGTGAGGTAATTGACCGTTTCGGCGAGAAAAGCATCCCCTTCCAATTTGACCATTTCAGATCCCGCTTGTATTAATTTCGAGGCGTTCTCAAGAGCACTTTCTTTAGTAGAGTAGCTTTGGAAAGGCATATCCGTCACTATAAATGCAGACGGTTTAAGCTGAGTACAAGCACGAGTATGATATACCATGTGATCCATCGTGACGGAGTGGGTCGTTTCATAACCTAAAACTGTCACTCCGAGTGAGTCGCCCACTAAGATAAACTCGATCCCCAGATCGCTCACAAGCTTTGCGAAAAAAGCATCATAAGCAGTGAGGGCCGCTATTTTTTCCTGTTTCTCTTTAAGTTGAAATAAGGTTTGAAGGGTTATTTTTCTTCCCATAGCCTAGGCTCCTCTCAGTCAGTGAGAATGACTGCGATTTCTCATCTTACGCAAAAAATGCCGTGAAAGGGGTGAGCAAAGAGGCCAAAATACAAGTATCGAGAGGAAGCCCAACTACTTGTTAGTTGGGTGACGAGCGATGCTTAAGTAGATTGTCCTCTGCAGCCAGCCTATTCTGGCATTTTTTGCGTAAGTGAGCTCATAATAGCTTCAAGTTGAATTTTGTAAAGACTTTCTCCGTACCTTTGAATTAAACATTTCAGCACTTGGACTGTGGAAAAGATATCGAGCATTTCTTTTAGCATGATGATAAACTGCTTTTCAATTGAATCGACTAGATGTGAGGCCAAAATGAATAGTATTCCTTCTGCTGTAAACACTCAATCATCTACAGATCCACATGATCGATTATTACCACACACCAATTCGCCTAGTAATCCCATTGATAATAAACTCCAATCGTTAGGACAAGCGCTGCAACAGCAAAATTCATCTTTGTATAATGGAACGGATCATGCAAGCTTGGACTCCCGAAGCTTTTGTCCATTGGTTTCAAATGTCATTGATCCCAAAGACAATAAAGAGAATACAGCCCTTGCTCCTAATCATGAAATGGTGACTGCTTCTTCCTCATCTTCTAAAACAAAGAGGAAAAGAGAAAATTCTGAAAATTCACCGGAAGAGCAAGTTAGTATGCCATCAAAACAAAAAAAAGCTAAGCAAGAAGATACCTTCACTGATGTAGAGAAAGAAATCGTAAATCTCTCGTATTATTATTTAGCAGGCAGTGATGAGTATATAGCCGATGAATTAAGGAGTAAGGGGATACAAATGACTAAGGGACAAGTACGCTCTATAAGAAACAGACTAGGTATCCAAAACTTTAAATCACGAGTTCAATTTCTGTGCAGTCTCTCTAGCATAGAGGATTTTGTGCCTCTTTCAAAAAAATTAGTAAAAGGAAAGCCTAACAACAGGACTATCTTAGACACTCTCTTTGAAAACCGTTCGCATGGACCTTGGAAAATATCCCAAATATTAAGAGAACAGCAATATAGGATTACTCAAGGTGAAATGCGAAGATGGCTCGAGCGATTCGATCTTAATACCAAAGCAAAGCGAGAGGCAGCTTTTAAGGCATGGAAAGAGAACTCGTTATCCATTGAAGAGATTTTAACGCCCAAACATAACAGAAAGCCATCTCATTGATACTTATCAAACGATGCTTTTGGCCGGTTGTTTTAACCATTCGCTTGTCATAAAGCAAGAAAATGCCAGGGCTAATGTAATCAACTCTTTAGGAAAAGAAAACGCCCATATTCGTAGTACTAGAAAACTGACTAGACCTACGCTCATGGCGATCACAGCAGAACGCTTTTTAGGTTTTTCTACCCATAAAGAGAAAGTCACTGGAACAAACAGAACGCTTACGACAAGTTTAAAAGAGGTCATAAAAACAGCAAATACATTGTCAAAATAAAAAGAGAGCGCGAGAACCATTATTCCGAAAAGAAAAGTGATTGCTTTCGCAGTAAACAAAGACGATTGAAATTGAGAAAAGTCGTAAGAGAGGGTGGCGCTCATGGAGCAAAGTACTGAATCGGCTGTCGACACGATGGCTACCAATATGGCGCAGATTGCGAAAGTTGAGACGACAGGATGAGTGAAAGTGTGGATAGCCGTAATAAGGACGCTCTCACTTCCGGGAATAGGTATGCCGTATTTCCTTGCCATAGCACCGAAATAAAGGGGGACAAGAGAGATTAAAAAAAGAAGTCCGCTTGCTAAACAAGCTGCGATGGAAACGGTACGCGGACTTTTAGCTGCAAGACAGCGCTGTCCGATATCTTGTCCGATCAAGGTAAAAAATAGTGGCATCAAGAGCCATGTGGACCAGTCTGTTTCCCCTCTAAACTCAATCATACACTCTCTTTCTGAGGGGGTATGAAAGTAAAAACTTGCCCCCAAAGCCACCCCAAAGACAAGAAAGATAATTGCTCCTTGTAATATATCCGTTCTCACAACCGCTTTTAATCCTCCCATTGTCGTGTAAAGAACGAGTACTAACCAAAAAACTAAATAAGCCAAGTTCCCATTAGGAGTAATCGAGATAAAGAGTTTGCGAGCCGCAATACCCTGTCCAACAAGGACAAAAAAAAGAGCCATGATTGAGAGGAAAGAGGCTAATTTTCTCAAAAGCGGCGAGCCATAGACTGTTTGGAAAATTTCAGGAATGGTGGCGACATTGAGTTTTCGAATTTTAGCTCCATATCCCAACCCAAGGACTAATAACCCCAAACCCATCCCTAAGGGAAAAAAAATGACTTTCCACCCTTGTAGATAGGCTTCATCTGCAGTTCCCATAAGAGCCGCCCCTCCCATTTGGGTCGCTAAAAAAGTCATCATCAACGAAAAGACGTTTATCTTCCTCCCCATAAGAAAATATTCATCTTTTGTCTTTGCTTGATCTTTAGCGCGCCAGCCCAGCCAAAGTGAGATCAGTGCTAAAAGAGCGAGAAAGTAAAAAAAGGTGTAAGATTCAGACACAGATATGAATGCTTATTCTGCTATAGTAAGTGGTATAGATTGAAAATTTTACAAATCGAACGAGAGATTTTCGTCAGAAATAAAGCCCGGAGAACGAAGCTGACTTAAGTTAAGTCAGCGAGATCGAGGGCGAAATTTCTGTCGAAAAGAATCGGATTGATTTGTAAAATTTTCAATCTATACCTCTATAGTATACCAAGAACCTGCTGAACGAGTTATCAAACGCAGCGGTATCCCTTGCTTTTCTCCTCCCTCACAGATCAATCCCGTTCCGGAACCTGTCATGAAAATGTTTTGGCAGCCAAGAGATAATAGCTGATGCTTCAACCTCTTCAGCGAGGGACATAAGCGAAAGGAAGGCACTTCGAGGTCGTTGATATAGCAAGGATCGCCTGAATAAAATCTATCCAGAAGGTCTTCAGGATCGTGGGGAGATGTGGTATTCAGATCTAAAGATTTATAAATCAAAGGAGTTGATAATGATTCTTCGGGTTTGACTAGAGAATAAGTTTTTGAAAAAGGAAGAGAGGGAAGATTTTGAATCCTCTCTCCTCTGCCTGTGCAGTAGGCGGTTCCTTGAGAGAAGAAAAAGGGTATGTCCGATCCTATCTCCGAGGACCACTCTTTAAGATCCTCCGGCGAGGCTATGCGACCGTTTAAAACATTTAATGCCCATAAGGTAGTTGCTGCATTGCTACTTCCTCCCCCAAGACCTGCTTGCAGGGGAATGCTTTTTTCAAGGTGAATCTGAACTTTAAATTTAAGGGCTGTTTTTTGACGAAATAGCTCAACAGCTCTTGAGATTAGATTGGTCTCGTCACATTTTATAGTTGAGTCTTGGCATGTTAATCGATCCTCTTCAGATAAAGTAAAATGGAGAATATCGCCTAAATCGATTGTTTGAAAAAGAGAGGCGATGTTGTGATACCCGTCTGGGCGTCTACTCAACACTCGTAAAAATAAATTTACTTTAGCAGGCGAGAATAGGGTTAGAGTTTGGGTCACTTGCTCTCTTCCGCTTTTTCTTCTTCCTTTGCTTCTTCTACTTCCTCTTTTTCTACTTTCTTTTCCGGGAATCCCCCTTCAGGAGTAATTTTCAAAATAAAAGAAGCGGATACGTCCTCTTTTAATTTCAAATTAATCTTGTGGTCTCCCGTCGTTTTAATAGGGTGAGGTAACAGAATCTGCTTGCGATCCAGCTCATAGCCATTTTCCTGCATCAATTGGGCTATATTCAAACTGGAGACAGAACCATACATTTTTCCTTCAGGATCAACCTTCACCTCTGTCGTGAGGACAAAGTCGGCAAGTTTGTCTGCCATCTTCTCGGATTCTTTACGGTCAATTGTTGCTTGCTTCTCCCGATCTGCTTGTAGACCGGCCTGCAGTTTTAAAGTGTGTTTATCGGCGATCACCGCTTTTTTTTGTGGAAGGAGAAAATTTCTTATAAATCCAGGCTTGGCCGTTACTAAATCTCCGGTTCGCCCTAATCCATCCACATCTTCTAAAAGCAAAAGTTGTTGTTTCATATTACACTCGGGTTAATATCTTTATCTCAATCTTCGGCAACAAAGGGTAGCAACCCGATATAGCGAGCTCTTTTAATCTCGGTATTGAGCTGACGCTGGAATCTGGCTGATACACCTGTGATTCGTCGAGGTAAGATTTTGCCTCGTTCTGTTATAAACTGCTTAAGCGTTTCAATATCTTTGTAATCAATTTTTTTCCATCCGGCAGCCATAAAGGGACACCGTTTTTGAAAGCGTCTCCTACGAGCTTCTCGAAAGGGGGTCGTTCTATTCATAATGCTTGCCTTATTGTTCAGGAAGTTTTTTAAATTCAATAGATTCTTTCACCTCTGCAGTTTTTAGCGTTAAAAATCGCAAAAGATCTTCATTAAGGTGATACTCTCTCCAAAGCTCTGCTAAAGCTGTTGTGGGAGCTGTAAAATAAAGCAAATAGTAATATCCTTCACGCGATCCGGCGATTTCATACGCTAGCTTGCGCCGTCCTTGATCATGGACTTTATGCACCTCTCCGCCTCGATCATTGATTCCTGAAGTAATACGATCTAGCGCTTTTTTCCGAGCCTCTTCGCTGAGTGTTGCATTAAGGATATACATTCCTTCATAAAGTTGCTTTCTCTCTTTCATGAGCAATATCCTATTATATTATATTTCAATGGGTTGCTGATTAAACTCGCCTACCATCTGCAAGGCGAGCTCCAGACCCTCATTTAACCAGCCTTCTAAAACAG